>DASQPJ010000161.1:0-3522 GCA_035644015.1 Sporichthyaceae bacterium | reverse complement strand
GATCGAGGACACCGCGTCGAACAGTCGGCCCATGCTGGAGGTCGGCACACAGGCCAGACCCACCTCGAGCTGACGATCCAACAGATTGCGTTCGGCCGGCGTGCAGGCAGCCACGCACGGCAATGCGGGATCCCGGGCGATGCCCGCCGCGCGCAGGTGGGACAACGCCATCCGGCACGGATTACGCACCCCGGCATCGCCACCGGGCAGCGGCACGTAGCGCAGGTGCGCGGCCCGCTGAAAGCCCCCGTAGTCGGCAATGAGCACCTCTCCGCCCCACACCGCGCCGTCGGGGCCGTACCCGGTGCCGTCGAAGGCGAAGCCGAGCACGGGGCGGGCGCCATCGTGGCCGTTGTCCGCCATGGCCGAGGCGATGTGCGCGTGGTGGTGCTGCACCTGTCGTACTGGACGACCCGCGGCCAGTCGCCGCGCCACGCCCAGGCTGCGGTAGCCGGGATGGGCGTCGGCAATGAGTAGTTCCGGCGTCACGCCGGTCAGCGCGCCCAGGTGCGCGGTGGCCGGGCCGAAGGCGTCCAGGGTGGCCAGGTCGTCCATGTCCCCGACGTGCGCGGACATCCAGGCGTAGCGGCCCTCACCCACACAGAAGGTGTTCTTCAGGTCCCCCCCGACGGCCAGCGCCGGCTGTACCGGGAACGGGAGCGCCACCGGCAGCGGGGCGTACCCGCGAGAGCGGCGCACCGGCAACTGGACGCCGCCGGCCACCCGCACCACCGAGTCGTCGCACGGCACATGGATACCCCGGTCGTGGGCCAGCCAGGCATCGGCCAGCCCGGTCAGCCGCAGCCGGGCGTCGCGATCGTCGGTGACGATCGGCTCCCCGCAACGGTTGCCACTGGTCATCACCAGCACCCGCGGGCCGGCCGGGTCGCCGGGCAACCCGAACAGCAGGTGGTGCACCGGGGTGTAGGCGAGCATCACCCCGAGCTCGGGCTGGTCGGGCGCGACCGCGTCGGCCACCTGTGGTTCGCCACCGGCCTGTCGGGCGGCCAGCAGCACCGGGCGGCGGACGTCGACCAACAGAGCCCGTTCGGCCGGGTCCAGGTGCACCAGGCCGGCTGCGGTGTCGCAGTCCGCGACCATCACGGCGAACGGCTTGTCGCCCCGGTCCTTTCGTTTGCGTAGCGCGCTCACCGCCACCGGATCGGAGGCGTCGCAGGCCAGGTGGTAGCCACCGAGACCCTTGACCGCGACGATCGCGCCGTCGGCCAGCAGGGCCCGGGCGGCCGCCAAGGCGGCATCGCCCGCCAGCTCGACGACGCCTTCCTGATGCAGCGTCAGGCGTGGGCCGCAGTCGCGGCAGGCCACCGTCTGCGCGTGGAAGCGCCGGTCGGCGGGGTCTGCGTACTCCGCCGCACAGACCGCACACAGCGGCAGGTCGGCCATCGTCGTTGCCGGCCGGTCATAGGGCAGATCGACCACGACGGTGAACCGGGGTCCGCAGTTCGTGCAGCTGATGAACGCGTGCCGATAACGCCGGTCGGTCGGATTGGTCAGCTCGGCCAGGCAGTCCGCGCAGGTGGCTACGTCCGGAGAGACCAGGGTGCGGGCAGCACCACCGGCCGAGGCCTCGATGGTGAATCCGGTACCACCCAGGCAGGGCGCCTCGGCGACCGTGACCCGATCCACCCGGGCCAGCGTCGGGGCGTCGTCCCGCAACGCCCCGACGAAGGCGACCAACGCCTCGGTCGGGCCCTCCACCTCGATGCGCACGCCCTCGCCGGTATTGGCCACCGCGCCGGACAGCCCGAGCGCGCGGGCCGTTGCGTAGACAAAGGGCCGGAACCCAACCCCCTGCACCAGGCCGTGGACGTGCACCACCTGCCGTCGCCGGTCGGCGGCGGTGCCCGTCACTCGTTGTGCTGACGTGGCCGATCTCCCTTACCTATTGGCGAACTGACGACCCCTCAGGCTGCTAGAGCTCTGGTCAGGTCCTTGGCGATAGGCAGCGCAAGCCCCAGGGCACCGTCAACAATCCGTTTGAACTGACCCGACTCCTTGATTGCGGCCCAGGACTGGAGGATCTTGTCGCGGCCCTCTTTGCCCTCCTTGGTGCCGACCAGGAAGCCGACAGCAAAGCCGACCAACGTCTCCATGAGATCTCCTCACATGTCCCGAATCTCGAGGTACCGCTTGATGTCCGGCAGCGATTGCAGAACCGCAGACACCATCGCCGCCAACACAGCAGCCTTGACCAAGCGAACGATCACTTCACACCTCCCTGGTTGCGGCGTGCATGCACGCCGCTGAGGACGGGCCGATGGACCGGCCCGTCAGGTCGCAGACCAATTGCTCCAGCACCGACACCGCGGCCGGTATCGCAGCGGCGACCGCATCCGACAACCCCATGCCCTCGTCGGTATGGGTGGGCTCGCAGGCCACCACGAACACGCGTCCGACCGAGCCGCCCAACGAGGACAGGCTGCGCAGGACGGCCACCGGTTCCATCCCGTGCGCGTCCAACAGCGGCCCATCGGTCGGTTCGGCGGCCGTGGCCGGGTCCACCTCGATCAGCGACACGGTGCCGGCGGCCGACCCGCGGGGCGCGGCGTCGACCACGATCAGCACGTCGTAGCCGTCCAGCAACTCGTAGGCCAGGTGCACCCCGCGGATACCGAAGTCCGTCGCGGTCACCCCGGCCGGCCAGGTCCGCCCGGCAAGCTGTTCCAGCACCGCCGGGCCGAACCCGTCGTCGGTGAGGAAGATGTTGCCGACTCCGGCGATCAGCGCCTTCATGGCGCCCTCACCGGTTCCAGCTCGTCCGGGTCGAAGTAGAGATAGCGCCCGTGCATGCGGGAGATTTCGGCCAACTCAACGTCGTCGTCCAGAGTGACGCCCAGGTGTCGGCCGCCGTCCACGTCAAACATCACGCACTCCACGGTGGCCACTCGCCCGCGCAGGAACAGATCCTGCGCATCGGTGCGCCGCGCCCCGCCCTGGCCACCGGGGAACAGCCGGACCCGGCTGCCCCGGGCCACCGACACCCCATCGATCTCGATGGCGTCGGTTTCCGGGTTCACCGAGGCGTCCGCGCCCGGGTCCCACCAGGGCACCTGCGGGGTCATGAACGTCGGCAGCTCGTCCTCCATGGCCGGCCCGCCGGGCGCCAACCCGGTGCCGTCGCCGGTGACCTGGCGCAAGTAGCGCACCGTGCCGTGCAGCCGGTCCAGCAGCTCCTGAGGCATGTTGTCCGCGTGGTCGATGACCGCCGCCGCCCGCGGGTCGGTGGCCCGCGCCTCGGCCTTCTCCGCATCGGTCAGCGTCATCGTGCGCAGGGTGAGGATCTCGTCGATCTCGCACGCGTCGTAGTAGTCGCCTGGGCTCTCCGGGGCGATCGCCGGGTTGTCCTCGAGGATGATCGGCGAGGCCAGCACCACACTGTCCGGTGCCTCGGGCGGCCCCGCCAACACGGGCCAAACCCCGGTGTTGGTGCAGGACTCCACCAGGAAGCGGGCCCATTCCGGGGGCTCGGTCATCGACAGGAACCGACCGCTGTCCACCGCG
>DASQPJ010000160.1:0-9981 GCA_035644015.1 Sporichthyaceae bacterium | reverse complement strand
CGGGCCGGAGGGCGCTGTCAGCGAGGGCGGGCCGACTGCTTCTGTCGCTGCTTCGGGGACCGCGCAACCCGACCGACATGTCCCAGCCCACGGGAGATCCGGGTACTGCCGCGGCGTTGCTCGATGCGGTCACTCAGCCGCCGCGCCAACGCGCCGATGATCGGGACGGCGACCGCCATCAGTAGCCACTGGCGGAATCGACGCGACAAGAGGGCCCACATGGCGTGCATCTTCCCCCGTTGTCGTCCGACACGCCTTCCGCCTTCAGTTGACCCCTCGCGCTGCCGACACCTCAGGGAGTCTGCCGGTCGCCCCCACGACCGCCACCGCCCTCGCCGAGGAGTCGAACCGTGGCCCGCGCTATCCGTGTCACCGCCGTGTTGGCCATCCTGGCCGGCGGCACCGCCGTGTTGGCCCCCGCGGCGGACGCCGTCAGCACAGCCGGCGGGCCCACCTCGGCGGCCGTCTGCGCCAAGGCCACCAAGGGCCACGCGACCTGTTTGTCCTGGCGACGGACGGATATCAAGGCACGTAAGGCTTCCGCGGTCGCGCCGATGGTCACGCCCTCGGGTTGGTCTCCCAACGACCTGAAGTCGGCGTACTCCATCCCGACCAACCTCGGCGCGGGCGCCACGGTCGCCGTGGTGGACGCCTACGACAACCCCAAGGCCGAGGCGGACCTGGCCACCTACCGCTCGCAGTACGGCCTGGCCGCCTGCACCACCGCCAGCGGCTGCTTCCGCAAGGTGAGCCAGACCGGCAGCACCACCTCGCTACCCAACGCAGACGCCGGCTGGGCCGGCGAGATCGCACTGGACATCCAGATGGTCTCCGCGGTCTGCCCCGCCTGCCACATCCTGCTGGTGGAGGCCACCTCCAGCTCGACCACCAACCTGGGCGTGGCGGAGAACTACGCCGCCACCCAGCCGGGCGTGAAGGCGATCACCAACAGCTGGGGCGGCCCGGAGAGCAGCGCGGACGCATCGGCGAACGCCAAGTACTTCGTCCACCCCGGTATTGCGATCACCGCCTCCACCGGTGACGACGGGTACGGCACGTCGTGGCCGGCCTCGGCCGCGAGCGTCATCGCGGTCGGCGGGACCTCGCTGAGCCGGGCGTCCACTACCCGCGGCTGGTCGGAGTCGGTGTGGAAGGGCGCCGGCAGCGGCTGCTCCACGTACGTGGCCAAGCCGGTGTGGCAGCTGGACAGCGGGTGCGCCAAGCGCAGCATCGCCGACGTCTCCGCGATCGCCGACCCGAACACCGGGGTCGCCGTGTACGACTCCTACGGCAGCGGCGGGTGGACCGTCTACGGCGGCACCAGCGTGTCCGCCCCGATCATCGCCGGCATGTACGCGCTGGCCGACAACCCGGCGCCCTCGGCGAGCTACGCCTACCTGGCCGCGAACCTCGGCGGGCTCAACGACGTGACGGCCGGTCAGAACTCGACCAGTTGCAGCAGCTACCTGTGCAAGGCGGTGGCCGGCTACGACGGCCCGACCGGCATGGGCACGCCGAACGGCCTGCTGGCGCTCGGTGGTGCGGGTGGCAGCGGTGGCACCACCAGCAACGCGTTCTCCGTGGCGGTGGCCCCGTCCAGCGCGAACCTGACCGCGGGCAACTCCTCGACCGCGACGGTCAACACGACCACCACCGCGGGCTCGGCGCAGAACGTGGCGCTGTCCGCCACCGGCGCCCCCGCCGGGGTCAACGTCTCGTTCAGCCCGTCCTCGGTCACCTCCGGTGGTAGCTCGACGATGACGGTGACCTCCTCGACATCGACCACGCCGGGCACCTACACGATCGCGGTCAACGGCACCGGGTCCAGCAGCTCCGCGTCGGGTACCTACGGGCTGACCATCGCCGCGCCGACCTCCGGCGGTAGCTGCGTCACCGGCCAGCAGTTGAAGAACACCGGCTTCGAGTCCGGCAGCACCTCCTGGACCGCCACCTCCGGCGTGGTCGGCAAGTACACCGGCAGCTCCGCTCCGCACAGCGGCGTGTACGACGCGTGGCTCGACGGATACGGCACGTCGCACACCGACTCCGCGGCCCAAACCGTGAGCATCCCGAGCGGCTGCACCAACGTCGCAGTGTCCTTCTGGCTGAGGGTGAACACGTCGGAGACCACCACCAGCGCCGCCTACGACACCTTCAAGGTGACGCTGGGCAACACCACCCTGGGCACGTTCTCCAACCTGAACAAGGGCACCGGGTGGGCCCAATACACGTTCAACACCACGGTGCCGGCCGGCACCACCAGCGCCGCCCTGAAGTTCACCGGCACCGAGAACGGCTCGCGGGCCACGTCGTTCCTGGTGGACGACACCGCCCTCACCGTGAGCTGAACCGCTCCCACCCCATCTTCGTCCGGGGTTTCGGGCTATCCGGCCACGTTGATAGCCCGAAACGCCGGACGAAGTTGCGCGGTGCGGCCTCAGCCGACGCGCTCCAGGATGGTGACCACGGCGACCGCCTCATGGTCGCCGAGCACGCCCCCGGAGTTTTGGGCCAGGGCCAAGCGCGCACCCGGCACCAGGGCGCCGGCCCGGCCGTGGAGTTGGTTGGTCAGCTCGACGAGTTGAGCGCAGCCGGTGGCCCCGACCGGGTGGCCGCGGGAGAGCAATCCGCCACCGGTGTTCACCGGTTGCCTGCCGCCGGGGCCGGTGACGCCGTCGCGGAGCAGGCCCAATGCCTCCCCCGGCCGACACACGCCGATCTCCTCCAGGCACAGCAGTTCGGCAGGCGCGGCGGCGTCGTGCACCTCGATCACGTCAATGTCGGCAGGGCCGACGCCGGCCGCCTCGAACGCGGCTCGGGCCGCGCGGGTGGCGGGTGGCAACGCCGCCGCGGGGTCGGCGCTGGTCATGCCGAGCCCGGCGACCCGCACCACCCGACGCCCATACAACCGGGCGGCGTCGTCGGACATGACCACCACGGCCGCGGCGCCGTCTCCGATCGGCGCGCACATGGCCAGCCGCAGTGGGTCGGCGATCATCCGCCCGGCCAGCACCTCGTCCACCGTGGTCGGCGCCCGGAGCTGCGCTGCTGGGTTGGACGCGGCGAACGCCCTGGATTTCACCACCACCCGGGCCAGATCCGCGGCGTCCCCGCCGGAGTCCTTCAGGTACCGGATTGCCTTATCTGCATAGTGATCCATGAACACCGACGCCGACAGCGCGACGCCGCCGAAGGGCTCCCCCATCGTCAAGGCGCCCACGATCGCGCGCATCTCCGGTCGGCGCACGGTGTCGGTGCCGGCCGCCAACGCCCCGAAGATGCGCGCCTTGTCCGCCACCGCCATCTGCTCGACGCCGACCGCGAGGGCGACGTCGACCAGCCCGGCCAGCACGGCGGTGACCGCCAAGGAGAACGCGGTCGAACTCGACGCGCAGGCGTTCTCCACGTTGACGAACGGCACGCCCGGCAGCCCGGCGTCGGCCAGGAACACCTGGCCGCGGATCATCTCCTGACCGGTGAGCAGCCCCGCGGCGGCGTTGCCGCAGAACACCTGGCCGACCGCGGCCGGCCCGATGCCCGCGTCGGCCAGCGCCGCGGCCACCGCCTCGACGGCAAGCGACTCCGGCCCGCGGCCGGACCGACCGAAGGCGGTCAGGCCGACCCCGCCGACCCAGGCCGATGCCACCTCAGATGACCCGGTCCAGGCCCGCCCAGTACGGCGCGCGGACCTCTCGCTTGGCGATCTTCCCGTAGGGCGTGCGCGGCAGCGATGCCACCACGTCCACCGCCTTGGGCTTCTTGTACCCGGCGAGATGGGTGCCGCTGAACGCGATGAGTTCGGCCGGATCGATGCTCGCCCCCGGAGCGGCTACCACCACCGCGCGCACCGCCTCACCCCACTTCTCGTCGGGCACCCCGATCACGCAGGCCTCGGCCACATTGGGGTGGGTGAGCAGCACGTCCTCGATCTCGTGCGGATAGACGTTCAAGCCGCCGGAGATGATCAGATCCTTGAGCCGGTCGAGGATGTAGAGGTACCCGTGCTCGTCGAGGCGGCCCACGTCGCCGGTGTGCAACCATCCGCCCGCCAAGGTCTCCGCGGTGGCATCCGGCCGGTTCCAGTACCCCGTCATCAGTGTCGGCCCACGCAGGCAGATCTCCCCCGCCTCGCCGAGCGGCACCTCCTTGCCCTCGTGGTCCAGGATCCGCAGTTCGATCCCGACCCGCACCCGCCCGACGGACAACTCACGGCCGTCGCCGTCGTGCAACGAGTGCTCGTCGGCGCTCAGCACGGTGCCCGACATCGGGGACTCGGTCTGCCCGAAGCACTGCACCAACACCGGGCCGAGCGCCTTCAGGGCGCGCTTCTGGTCCTCCCGGTACATCGGGGCGCCGCCGTAGCAGATCCACTGCAGGCTCGACACGTCGCGACGCGGCAGGTCCGGGTGCTCGACGATCATCTTGATGATGGTGGGCACCAGGAACAGCGCGGCGACGCGATAACGCTCCACCTGCTCCAGGAACAACGCGGTGTCGAACCCGCGGCGCTGGTGGATCACCTGCGTGCAGGCCTTCATGGTGAAGGCCAACGAGTTGTGCCCGGACCCGTGCGACAGGGGTGCGGCATGCATGCCGACGTGGGAACGTTCCATCCGTTCCACGTCGGCCAACGTGGTCAGGCACTGCGCGATCAGGCAGCCGTGGCTGAGCATCGCGCCCTTCGGCCGCCCCGTGGTACCGGAGGTGTACGCGATCCAGGCCAGGTCGGTGTCCAGCACATCCGCGGACACCAGAGGGCCGGCGTGCGCGGTGATGAGCTCGTCCAAACCGTCGCCGTGCACAATCACCCAACCGGAAAACCCCTGCACCGCAGGCAATCCGTCCTCGCCAACCACCAACACCGTCGCCCCGGAATCCTCCAGATGCCAGGCCAGCTCGTCAGGCGTGAAGGTGGAATTGAGCGGCACGACCACCCCGCCGGCCTTCCACACCCCGTAGAGCACCTCCATGAACTCCGGGCAGTTGTACAGGTACAACGCCACCCGGTCGCCCCGGCGCAGCCCACCGGCCAGCAGCGCCCGGGCCAACCCGTCCGCCCGCGCGCCGGACTGCGCGTAGCTGCGGATCTCACCCTCGAAGACGAATGCCGGTTGGTCCGGGTAACTGCGTGCGGCGTTGGTGAGCAGATCGCCGGTGTTCACGTGGCTGCCCGGCGATACACCTCGGGGTACGGACGCGTCATCACCTTAATTCCGTTCTTGATGAAGAACCCGCGCACCGTGTTCTCCGTCTTGGTGCGCTGAGTCTCCGTCAGATCAGGGAGGCTGTTGATCCAGACCTTCAGCGATTTCAGCTGTTTGTTGCGTTCGGCCTTGCCGGTGGGGATCAGGTCCGTGCAGGTGGCGGCCAGGGTGTCCGGGTCCACGCCGATGTACTCACAGAAGCCGGCCAGGACCGCCACCTTCTTGGCCGGGTCCTCCCGCACCGGCTGGAATCCCCTGCCCGGCGGCTCCGCCAGCCACTTCTGCACACTCGGATACTCACGCAAGTCGCTCATCGGCGGACCTCGCTGCCCTCGGCGCGCCGGTCGGCCATGCACAGACTGTGCTGATTGATGAACTCGCTTCGCTCGCTCATTAGTCGTCGATGTCCTCGGGGTAGCCGTACATGCGGGCCAGGAACATCTGCTCGTCGCGGCGGCCGGGCGTCGGCGCCGGAGCCTGCAGCAGGTTCGCGTCCTGCATCTTCTGCACGACGGCCGGGTCGCGGCGGAACGGGGTGCTGCCGTGGCCCTCGAAGAAGGTCTCCTCGAACTCGCGCCGCGGGCGCTGACCGCCGGCCTTCTGACCCTCCGCGGAGTAGCCGACCAGCTGCACCCACACCGGGATCCAGGTCTGCGGGACGCCGAGGATCTCCTTCACCCGCTCCTGCATGGCCGGGCGGGCGATCATGTGCAGGCAGGTGCCCAGGCCCTGGTTCACCGCGGCCAGGGTGGCCACCGAGCAGGCACCGACGGTCTCCGCGTAGGCGATCGCGGCGGAGGCCTCGTGCGGCAGGTCGTGCAGCAATTCGTGGATCGAGGCCATCCCGGCCGGGGTCTCCACGGCGTGCTCGATGGCGTCGATGATGCGGGTCTTGCTCCAGCCGTAAGCGGAGGGAAGCGCGCCGACCTCGATGAGTTGCTGGGTGTTGATGGCGAAGCGGTCCGGCCGGGCCGCGTCCGGGTCGGCGAAGATGTAGATCCACACCGGGGCCTGGACGTGCGCGCCCTGCCAGTTGTCGGCCTTGAGCAGTTCCTCGCGGATGTCGTCGTCGAGTTCGTCGCGCCAGATCACGACTGCGCGCCACGGCTGCAGGTTGCCGGGGCAGGTGGTCAGCCGGATCACCTCCAGGATCTCCTGGACCTTCTCCCGCTCGACCGGCTCGTAGGTCTTGAACCACCGCACGCTGCGGCGGCTACCCACGGCTTCGAGGAATTCCATGACGGACCTCCGCTGGACGTCTTGTTGGTGGCCTCATCGTTGGACAGCCGCACATAACGAACAACGGAACCCAGCACGAATAGGGCCGCCCCGTTTTGGCCTACAGCACAAACCCATCCCCGTAACGTCCGACCAGATGTGGCCTATAGCCCACGCTTCGTCGGACGCAACGGGGGGTCAGCGGGTTCAGCGCGGGTCGGTGCGGTGCACCTGCCAGTACTCCAGTGCCCACCACACCTTGATGATCGACTCGGTGTCGGTGAGGTCCGCGCCGGTGAGCGCCTCGAAGCGTTCGATCCGGTACCGCAGGGTGTTGGTGTGCACGTTCAGCGCCTCCGCGGCGGCCGGCACATACCGCTTCTCGGCCAGCAACACCCGCACCGACTCCAGCAGCACCTCGCCCATCCGGCTCTCCGCGAGCACCCGGGCCACGTAGCGGTTGTAGAGGGCGTCCCCGAGTTCGCTCTCCTGCACGACCGCGATGCGGATGGACAGCGACTCGCTGTCCACCACCCCGCACCGGCCGTACTTGGCCGCGACGTTGAGCAGCCGGGTGGCCTCCGCCCAGGCGTGCGGGATCTCGGCGAGCGGCACCGGACCGATGGCCGCGACCAGGCCCAGGTCGTCGGGGGTGACCGGCCGGCGCACCGACAACCCGGCCACGTCGGCCTCCACCGAACCGATCAGCGCCGGGAACTTGGAGTCCGCGCAGGAGCGCTCCAGGTGCCGGGACAACGCATGCGGGTCGGTGGTCGCGCGCCGGGCGCGGAACACCCAGTACAGCTGGTCCGCGTCCAGCCCGTAGGCCGACCCGACGTGCAACATCTCCGAGGGCAGCAGGTTGCCCGCCAGCAGTCGGTGCAGAAACTCCAACCGTTGGCGTTCCTCGCGCCGGGCCACCTCGAGTTCGATGTCGTGCCGGGCCCCGGTCAGGTCATCGAAGAGGCGATCGGTCATCGACCACAGTCGCTGAGTGGCCGTCAGGATGACTTCGAACGGCACCCCTTCAGCCGCCGCGCGGGAGAAGAACGCGTCACGCACCACCTTGAGCACCGCGCGGTAGCAGGCGGCCACGTCCTCGGCCGGGATGCCCTGCAGGGCCCGGTACTGCGCGGACTGGACCTCGTTCTCCACCACGTCGGCGGGCAGACCGTCCTGGCCGGCCACGGTCTCCGCGACGCGCAGCACATTGCGCCTGGAGGAACGCAGCAGTTCCTCGTCCGGGATGCGGTCGTAGGACGGGAACGACGCACGAACGACCGCCAACTGGCGCGCGGCCAGCTCCTCGATCGAGCCGCGCAGCCAGTCGACGATCTCACCAAGCGGGGTCCGCTCCGGTGCGGTCATTCCTGCACGCTATCTGCCCATTTCAATGATCGGTGTAGATGACGAACTGGGTCGAGTCCGGCTTCCATCCGTTCGGCGTGCCGTCCGGGTTGGAGACCGTGTTCGGGTCTTCGTACTTGTACATGAATTCCCGGTTCTGGCCCAAGCCCGGCCGCCCGGTGCCGGGCGCGCCCCGCTCGGTCTTCACCCAGGTCCAGGTCTGGTCGAGGCTGGAGTCGGCCTTCCACACCTTGTCGTTGCCCAGCACCGCCATCAGCTTGTCCCGGGTCAGGTTCGGCCCGACCTCCTTGGCCGCCTCGGCGAAGATGTTGATCGCCACGTAGCCCGCCTGCACGATGTGGTGGACCTCGCCGCGGTTCTGCCGGGCGTACTTGGCCATGGTGGCCATCAGCTCGGTGCCCCAGAACCGGTAGGTGGTGTTGGTCCAGTACCGACCGGCGGGCCACTTGCCGAACAGGGAGCCGACGATCTCCGACCCCATGTGGTTGCCGGAGACGCCCTTGGGCGGGAAGTAGCCCTGCTGGGCGGACTCCACCAGGAACTTCGCGATCGTCGACGGGTTGATCACGTAGTGGATGATGTGCTCCGGCGCCGCGGCCCGCATGGCCAGCACGTACGGGCCCATCGAGGTCTCCGAGATCGACACGTCGGCCTTCTTCACCAGCTTCGCGCCGCTGGCGTCCATCACCCGCTGCACGTTGCCGCAGGCGAGCTGCATCTCCGGCGACGTCAGGCAGATCAGGCCGTAGGTCTTCGGGTGAATGACGTTGGCCGCCCAATGCGCACCGGCCAAGGCCTCGTTCAGCATCGACATGTGGGTGGGGAACATGAACGGGTCCTGCCACTCGGTCTGCGAGTAGGCCCACGCCCCCACGTAGGGCAGATGGAACTGCCGCAGGTCGTCGTGGATCGAGGCGGTCGCCCAGTCGATGCCGGTGATCATCGAGAAGATGTGATCCTGGCCGACCAGCTTCTTGATGCAGGCCTTGGCCCGCGACACCTCGCCCGGGCCGTCGTCGCAGTCGGAGATGGTGAGGCGACGCCCGAGCACCCCGCCCCGGTCGTTGATCGCCATCGCGGTGGCCATGTTGCCGCGCGCCTGGGGGGCGGTGAGCACGTTGCCCAAAGCCATGCCGTGCATGTTCACCGAGCCGAGCGCGATCCGGTCCTTGGTGATGCCGACGTCAGTGGCTCCTCCGGTCTTGTCGTACACCGCCTTGTCCGCGGAGGAAGGCAGGACCTTGGCAGGTCCGGCAGCCTTCGCCGGGCTTGCCTTGGCCGCGGTGGCCTTCGCCGGCGCGGCCTGCGTCGCGGCCGGCGCCTGCTTGGCAGGGGCGGCAACCGCGGCGGGGGCGGCTGCTGCCGGTGCTACCGCTGCCGGGGCCGCCGCGGCCGGCGCCACCGCGGGGGTCTCCGGGGCGGCCGCCTGGCTGCTCACCCGATCCGGACCGCCCGACCCGCAGGCGGCCAACACCAAACCGACCGCTGTCAGGACCGGGACGGCCCGAACAGCAGCGCTCATGCGTGTGGTCATGGAGGGAAGCTCCTTCGTCTCCACGGCGCCGCGGACCGGTGCCGCAGTACAACCGAGAGCGCCCATGGTGCTTTCGTAGCGCGGCACGAACCATGGACCCCGCACCGAAACGAGGGGCCGGGGTTTGTGCTGGCGCCCAACGGGCGTAATCCCGTTGCCGCCACCCGACCGGAGGAGTCACATTCATCCGTAGGGCTGAGTCGCATCGGGCAAATCGTGCGTCCAAGTCGCAGATGACGGTAGGACGGCGGGAGCAGGCAGTGAACGACGAGCAGGCAGTCAGCGTGGTTCACGCGGTCGGCGACCAGGTCGTGGTGTGGCGGATGCGCACGTTCGCCGCGCGCCGCCGGATGGCCGGTGGTTGGGTGCTCGACGCCCGGGACACCGCCCAGCTGTGCGCCGTGCTCGGAAACGCCGTGGTGCACGCGACCGAGGCCGGTGCTGCCGTGTTGGCCGCCGCCGGTTTGACGCCCGCCGCGCTGGTCGCTGACGCCGAAGCCGCCTGACCAGACGTCAGGCCAGGCCCAGCTCCGCTGCGCGGCGCACCAGGTCGAGCTTGGACTCCACGCCGAGCTTTATGTAGACGTTGCTCAGGTGGGTCTCCACTGTCCGTTCCCCGACGAACAGCCGGCTCGCGATCTCCTTGACGGCCAGTCC
>DASQPJ010000159.1:0-3617 GCA_035644015.1 Sporichthyaceae bacterium | reverse complement strand
CCGATCTCCACGTAGGACAGTTTGTCCACCGGCACCAGGAGTCGCCGACCGCGGTCGTCGGCCAACGCCAGCACGCCACCGTCGGACAGGGCCTTGCTCACCGCGGCCTCGATCTCCTCGGCGCTCAACGGGCTCTCCACCGTCAGCTCCCGCGCTGAATGCGCAACGCCGATCTTGACCTCCACAGACCCTCCAAGCAGCGGATACGACGCGGCAATCGCGCCGGGCCCGAGGATAGTGCGTGGCGCGGATCGGTGCTGTTCGCGGCTACTGCTGGTCCTGTGACTCGCGCAGCGGCACGCCCTTGATGCCCCGCCACACCAGCGAGGCGACCAGGTCGATGGCCTCCTCGCGGGGGATGGTGTTGGCGTTCGCGGTCCAGGTGCGGGCAGTGACCTGGGCGACGCCGGCCAGGGCCGCGCCGAGCAGGCGGCACTCCGCGTCCGGCAGGCCGGTGTCCTCGGAGATCACCGCGGCGATCATCTCCGCGCATTGCCGCCCGACGTCGTCCACCCGCGCGCGCACGTCCGGTTCACCGGTGAAATCGGACTCGAACACCAGCCGGAACGCACCGGTGACGTCCTCGACGTAGGTGTAGTACGCGCGCATGGTGGCCCGCACGCGGAGCTTGTTGTCGTGGGTGGAGGCCAGCGCCGCGCGCACCGCGCCCAGCAGCGACTCGGCGCTCTCGTCGAGCAGGGCCAGGTACAGGTCCCGTTTGCCGGGGAAGTGCTGGTAGAGCACCGGCTTGCTGACCCCGGCCTTCTCCGCGATGTCGTCCATCGCGGCGGCGTGGTAGCCCTGGGTGGTGAATACGGCCAGCGCGGCGTCGAGCAATTGACGGCGACGGGCGGTCCTGGGCAGGCGGCCGGCTCGGCGTGCGGTGTCGTCGATGGCGTTCAACACGGCT
The DNA here is from genome assembly GCA_035644015.1 of Sporichthyaceae bacterium. GTDB lineage: Bacteria > Actinomycetota > Actinomycetes > Sporichthyales > Sporichthyaceae > DASQPJ01. Next base: position 2,707 of record DASQPJ010000159.1, on the reverse strand, counting down.
CCTCCCCGACCCGCCATTGGGCCAGCAAGGCCATCCTACTCCCCGGTAGGGTCCGATTTCACGGCAATGTCCGGTTCGCGCCGAACAGCGTGGCGAACAGATCCCCGCGTTCGGCCACCCGGTCCAGCACCTCGGGCGCGGTGAAGCTCAACGCGGCTCCGTCGGCGGCCGTGGCGACCTCGTCCCAGTCCACCGGCGTGGACACCGTGGGGAACTCGCGGGCGCGCAGCGAGTAGGGCGCCACCGTGGTCTTGGCCCCGGCGTTCTGGCTCCAGTCGATGAGCACCTTGCCGTGGCGCAGCTTCTTGTCCATCCGGTGCACGATGAGCTTGGGGTGCGCCTGCTCCATGCGCACGGCCAGGTCCTTGGCGAAGGAGTGCACTGCCTCGACCGGGCTGGGCGCCAGGCCCACGTAGAGCTGCAGGCCCTTGGAGCCCGAGGTCTTCACCACCGGGTCCAGGTCGGCGAGTTCCTCGCGCAGCAGCAACGCGACCTGCGCGCACTGGTGCTGGTCGGCCGGTGCCCCCGGGTCCAGGTCGAGCACCAGGCGGTCGGCGGCGCCATCGTCCAGCGTCCACTGGTGCACGTGCAGTTCCAGGGCGGCCAGATTGGCCAGCCAGACCAAGGTGGGCAGGTCGTCGACCACGATGTAGCGGATCTCGTCGCGGTCCTTGGTGGAACCCGGCGCCGGCAGGGTCACCGTGCGTACCCAGTCCGGGGTGTGCGTCGGGGCGTTCTTCTCGAAGAACGACGCGCCGTCCACCCCGTTCGGGAAGCGGACCCGGGTGGCCGCGCGGTTGCGCAGGTGCGGCAGCAGCACCGGGGCGATGCGCGTGTAGTAGTCGATGACCTCGCCCTTGGTGAAGCCGGGCACCGGATAGAGAACCTTCTCCAGGTTCGATAGGGACAGTTGGCGTCCTTCCACCTCGACGCTGACCCGCGCTGCTCCCGCCACAGCCCTCACCCTCGCAGTAGTTTGCTGCCGACGGCGAACGAATCAGGGCCGTCCTGCGTCCTCGTCATGAAGGGGAACACCCGGTGCTGGGAGACGGAGCGGCGGCGACCAACGCCTCCGCCGACCCGTTGCCCGCAGCTGGGGTCGGACGGGTGCGGGCGGTGCTCGCGCTCGGTGGGGTACCGGCGCACGAACTGGACGACGGCGTCCAGCAAGTGCGGTTGAAGCTGTTGGAGCAAGCCGCGAATCGGCACAAGGAGGAGATCCGTGACCCGGTGGCGTGGGCCGTCGTGGTCGCCTCCCGGGTGGCCGTCGACTGGCACCGTGGGCAGCGCCGCGACGATGGGCTGCGGGAACGCATCACCGCGTCCTGGGCGACGGCTGCGCCGGCACCGTCCCCGGAGGACCGGGTGCTCGCCCTCACCATCGCCGAGGGCATGGCCGGGCTGCCGGAGACGCACCGCCAGGTGCTCACCCTGCGGTTCTATGCCGACCTGCCGGTGCGCGACATCGCACTGGCGCTGGACGTGCCGGAGGGCACCGTGAAGAGCCGACTGCACGCGGCCGTGGCCGCGTTGCGGGAACGACTGACCGGGATCGAGGTGAGCTGACGTGACCACACCGGAAGATGAGGCACGCGCTGCCCTCGACGCGGCAGCACTCGCCCGGGTGTTGGACGGAATGGACCCGGAGTCGGGTGCGGACAACCTCGCCCGCGAGGCGCACCAGCGCGCCGTGGCCGATGTGGCGTTGATCAGCCGGGCCTTCGGGGTGCTCGGGGACGCCTTGGCCGCGCCGCTACCGGCCGCGCCCGGTGCCGAGCCGGCCGCGGACGAGGCATCCGCCGAGGTCATCGCACTGCCGCTGTGGCGGCGCCGGCCGGGTCGCACGATGCTCGCCGCGGCCGCCTCGATCGCGGTCATGGGGCTGGGTGCCACGGTGATCGTGGCCAACTCCAACGACGACGGTGGCTCCAGCTCCGCCACCGCGGCGGGGGCGCCGAGCCCGAACGACATGCAGGCTCCCGCCGCGCCCGCGCCGCAAGCGCAGTACCGCAGCAACGCCCTGTCCGCGACGGGTTCCGCGGCCGGGGACAGTTCTGCCGCAGCGCCGGCGGCTGCGGCTCCGGCCGCGAAGTCCGCGGCGGCCACGAAGGCGGGATCCGCGGCATACGACGACGGCACCGGGGAGAGCCTGGTCGACGCGGTGGCCTGCGCCCGCGGCATCTTCATCGGCCAGGTGGTCTCGATCAATCCGGCCTCCGGGGATCAGGTGTCGCTGACGTTCAAGGTCAGCAACTGGCTCACCCCCGGTTCCGGCCCCAGCCGGATCACCTACACGGTCGGCGACAGCGACGCGGACGGCACCGGCGGCAAGCTGAAGAAGGGCCAGGAACGGCTGTTCGTAGTGCCCCGGTCGACGAGCGCATCGGTGTACACCTTCCTCGGCCCGGACTACGACGCCGCGAAGGCCAAGATCGCCAAGGCGCAGGACCAGGACAAAAACGTGCAGTGCTGACCACACCTCTTACGCCGAGTGTGCAGTCAGGCACCTGATTCGGTGAATTTCGGGTGCTCAACTGCACACTCGGCGCAGGTGAAGAGTGCCGTTTGCCGGCTACGGTTGTCCCATGCAGACGATCTGGAAGGGCGCGATCTCCTTCGGCCTGGTCTCGATCCCGGTGCGGGTGTTCTCGGCCACCGACGAGCGGGGCATCGCGCTGCGCCAGGTGCACGCCGCGGACGGCGGGCG
>DASQPJ010000158.1:0-21671 GCA_035644015.1 Sporichthyaceae bacterium | reverse complement strand
GGTGCCGAAGTCGAGCGCGAGGTCGAGTTGATCAGGGCCGATGAAGTTCGACGACGCCCCGCCCGGTTGCACCGCACCGACCGCTGCGCCGCCGGTGACCCCGCCGGCCAGGTCGATCAGCTCGCGCACCGTGGTGCCCATCGGCACGCAGTACACGTCGGGGCGCTCCACATGCCCGGAGATCGCGAAGAACTTCCAGCCGACGGACTCACCCAAGCCCTGTTCCTGCCACCACCGGGCGCCGCGCTGGGCGATCACCGGCACGTCGGCGAAGGTCTCCACCGAGTTCATCAACGTCGGGCGCCCGTGCAGGCCGTAGTTCCCGGGGAAGGGGGGCTTGTTGCGCGGCTCGCCGCGGTGGCCCTCCATGCACTCGATGAGCGCGGTCTCCTCGCCCAGGATGTAGCCGCCGGGCGAGACGAAGATCTCCACGTTCAGCCGCCGCCCACTGCCGCAGGAGTCCGGCCCGACCACGCCGGCCACCCGCAGCGCCTCCAGTTCTTCCCGCAGCACGTGCTCCTCGGGGCCGTACTCGTGCCGGATGAAGACCCAGCCCTCCTCGGCGCCGATCACCGCCATCCCGCACATCAGGCCCTCCAACACCAGGTGCGGTTGGGTGGCGAGAATTTGGCGGTCCTTGAAGGTGCCCGGCTCGGACTCGTCGGCGTTGCAGATGACGTACTTCGGAGACATTGGATTGGCATCCTCGGCGGCGCGAACCAGCTCCCACTTCTGGCCGGTCGGGAAGCCGGCGCCGCCCATACCGCGTAGGCCGGAGTCCTTGAGGGTGGCTACCAGGTCGTCCGGATCGAGGGTGCCGGACAGCAGCGCCCGCAGCGTGGTGTACCGCTCGGCGATCCCGGAGCCCGCCGGGTACGGGTCGTTGGGCCAGGGCTCTGTGCGGGTCTTCGCCGGCGCGTGCCCGACTCCGGCGTCACGCGCCGCCTCGATCAGGTCCTCGGCGGACGACATCGAGGCGGGGTACTCGTTGACCGCGCAGGCCGGCGCGGAGTCGCAGCGGCCCAGGCAGGACACCTCGACAAATTCGACGTCCTCGGAGCCGCCGTGACGCTCCCTCAGTTCCGCGATCCGCGCCTCGCCGTCACGCAGGAAGCAGGACAGGTCGTGGCACACGTGCAGGGCCACCTTCGACGGCGCGCTGGTGCGGAAGTGCGGATAGAACGAGATCAGACCCTCGAGCTCGTAGCGCGGGCGCCGGGCGTCCTGCGCGAGCTTCTCCAGTTCCTCCCGCGGCAACCAGCCCAGCCGGGCCTGGATCGCGTTCAGCGCCGGGATGAGCGAGGGCCCGGGGAACTTCCCGGCGCGCGCCTCGACGCCGGGAACCCACTGCGGTGCCTTCACGCCCCGGTCCCGACGGACTCGACCTGGACGGCGCAGAACTTGAACTCGGGAATCTTTCCGACCGGGTCGACCTCGTCGATGGTCAGCAGGTTCGCCGCGGCCTCCCGGAAGTGGAACGGGATGAACACGTTGCCCTGCTGCTCGCGGTGGCTGATCCGCACCTGCAGTTCGATGGAGCCACGCCGGGACCGGGCCCGGGCCATCGCGCCGTGCACCAGGCCGCGGTCCGCGGCGTCCTTGGCGTGCATGTAGACCTCGGCGATCGGGGAGATCGCGTCGAGGGCGAATGACCGGCGGGTCATCGAGCCGGTATGCCAGTGCTCGAGCAGCCGGCCGGTGTTGAGCACCAGCGGATACTCGGCGTCGGGCAGTTCCTTCGGCGGCAGCCAGACCGCCGGCACCAGGTGCGCGAGCCCGTCGTCGGTGTTGAACCGCTCGTCGAACATCACGATGGTGCCGTCGGAGTGCTCGGGGTCGTCGTTCGGGTAGAGCTTGCCGCCGGCCCCGAGGTTGGCGTGGGTGAGGTTCGCGTAGGACGGCATCAGCGGCACCATCTCGTCGAACACCTCGGACGGCGAGCCGTAGTTCCAGTCCAGCCCGACGCGCTGCGCGATGTCCTGGACGATCGCCCAGTCCGCTCGGGCCTGCCCCGGCGGGTCCATCACCTTGCGGCCGAGCTGCACCCGGCGGTCGGTGTTGGTGTAGGTGCCGTCCTTCTCCAGGTACGAGGTCGCGGGCAGGATCACGTCGGCGAACTCGGCTGTCTCGGTGAAGAAAATGTCCTGCACCACAAGGAATTCCAACGCCGAGAGCGCCTTGCGGACCTTGTTGGTGTTCGGGTCGGACAGGAACGGGTTCTCGCCGAGCATGTACATGGCGCGCACGCCGCCGGCCAGGATCGAGTGGATGATCTCGGTGACGGTGAGGCCGCGGTTGGGGTTGAGTGCGGTGCCCCACGCCTCCTCGAACATGCGCTGAGTGCCCGTCAGATCCACCCCCTGGTAGTCCGGGTAGAACATCGGAATCAGCCCGGCGTCCGAGGCGCCCTGCACGTTGTTCTGCCCACGCAGCGGATGCAGGCCGGTGCCCGGTCGCCCGACCTGACCGGTGATCGAGCACAGCGCGATCAGGCAGCGCGCGTTGTCGGTGCCGGTGGTGTGTTGGGAGATCCCCATTCCCCAGTACACGACCGCGGAGCCGGCCTCGCCCCAGGCACGGGCGACCGCGCGGATGGTGTCGGCCGGCACCCCGGTGATCTGCTCCGCCCGCTCCGGTGGGTAGTCGGCGACCGTCGCGGCCAGCGCGTCGTAGTTCGAGGTCCGGTCCGCAATGAACGCAGCGTCCGTCAGGCCGAGGGAGATGATCTCGCACATCACGGCGTTGTAGAACGCGACGTCGGTGCCCGGCTTGATCTGGACGAAGATGTCGGCGTGCTCGGCGACCGTGGAGGCGCGCGGGTCGATGTAGATGATCGTGGTGCCCCGGCGGCGGGCCTGCTTGAAGAATGAACTGGCCACCGGATGGTTCGAGGTCGGGTTGGAGCCGGCGATGATGGCGACGTCGGCGTTGGCGACGTCGCCGTAGGTGGTGGACACCGCGCCGGACCCGACGCCCTCGAACAACGCGGCCACCGAGGACGCGTGGCACAAGCGGGTGCAGTGGTCGACGTTGTTGGTACCGAAGCCGGCCCGGATCAGCTTCTGGAAGAGGTAGGCCTCCTCGTTGGAGCACTTCGCCGAGCCGAACCCGGCGATCGCGCCCGGTCCACCCGAGCCGTGGATCTCCTTCAGCCGGCGCGCGATCAGGTCGAGCGCCTCGTCCCAGGTGGCCTCCCGGAAGTGCGGCATCACCTCGTCGTAGTCGACCAGCCCACCGGGCTTGCGGCCGCGGTCCTTGCCCGGCCGGCCATCCTTTTGTGACCGTTTCTTAGCGCGGCCGGTCGCCTGCTTACCGGTGCTCTCGCCGCGCACGTCGGCGGACAGCGCGCCCTTGGGGTAGGAGGAGTCGATGCGGATCAGCGGCATGGTGAGGCGCTGCGGGGAGGCGGAGTAATCCCAGCCGTAGCGGCCCTTCACGCACAGCCGGCTCTGTGAGCCCGGCTGCGGTCGACCCTCGGCGAAAGAGATCGCGCCGCGCTCGCGGTCCACCCAGTAGGTCAGCGCGCACCCCACCCCGCAGTACGGACACACCGAGTCCACGGCTTCGAGTTGCTCGCGCGGCTGAATCGGAATCGACCGGATCGCCTTGTTGGTCAACGCCCCGGTCGGACAGGCCTGCACGCACTCCCCGCAGGTGACGCAGGAGCTGGCGCCCATCGGGTCGTTGAGGTCGAACGCGATCCGGGTCGAGTACCCCTTGCCGGACCGGCCGATGACGTCGTTGCCCTGCAGGTCGTCGCAAGCCCGCACGCAGCGGTCGCACAGGATGCAGGAGTCGTGATCCATCGCGATCACCGGGTTGGAGTGGTCCAGCCCACGGCCGCTGCCCAGCGGCAGATCGGTGGTCTCCCGGGAGACGCCGTACCGGTCGGCCAGCTCCAGCAGCTTGTTGTCCGCCGTGGTGGTCTGCTTCGGGTCCTGGTCGCGGGGCAGCTGGTCGGCCAGCAGCAGTTCGGTGAGTACCGACCGGCTGCGCTCGAGCTCGGGCGAGGTGGTGGTGACCGTCATGCCGTCGTCGCACGGCCGCACACACGCCGCGGCGAACACTCGCCCCCCGGTGTCCACCACACACATCCGGCACACCCCGACCGGGTCGTAGCGCGGGTTGTGGCACAGCACCGGGATCTCGATGCCCGCGGTTGCCGCGGCGTCGTAGATCGTGGTGCCGGCGGGCACGGTGACCTCGCGGCCATCGATCGTGACAGTGACGGTGGCCGTCAGGGCAGGCGCTTCGAGGGCGGTGATTGTGGTCTCCGCTTCGTTCGATGACGGGACAGCCCAACTTTAGGCGAGCAGCAGGTCTTCGGTCTGCGCCGGAGTCGGTCGACCGGCGTCGTCCCAGCCACGTGCGGCGTAATACCCCTGGACCATGCCGCGCAGCGTCTCGCGGCTCAACGTCGCGGTTCGCCCCGACCCCATCGGCAAGGGGGTCTCCAGCAGCCGGGTGGGCAGGGTGTCGTCGGCGGCGGTGGCACCCTCACGCAGGTTGAATGCCCGCTTGGCGGTCACGATGCGCCGGGCCACTGCCGCCAGCTCGTCGGCGTCCACCTGCCAGCCGGTCACCGGGGCGAGCAACCCGGCCCATTCGGTGAAGTGGTCGGTGAAGATCCCGCGCAGGAACTTGCACAGGATCATCGAGTCCATCACCGCGGCGCGGTCCTCGGTGCCGATCGCGGCCGCCACGTGCGCCGGTCCGCCGGTCAACCGGTCCAGGTCACCGGACAGGTCGGCCTCGTAGGCCCCGGATCGGTTGTGGTCGGCACCGCGGGAGTTGACGGCCAGCCCCAGCGCCATCGCCTGCATGGTCCGCGGCTCGTAGCCGGGCATCTCCAAACCCTTGACGTGCGGGGCGAAATCCCCGGAGCCGGCGCCGAGCGTTGCTGCGGCATGGCGCGACCCCTGCGCGAGCAGCTCGCCCAGGCCGGGGCTGCGGGTACCGATCGCGTCCAGGGCGCGGAGCACCGCCTGCCCGTCCCCGAAGCGCAACCAGGGCTCGTCGAGCAGGCCCCGTTCCACACACTCCATCGCCCACGCGATCGTCCCGCCGGCGGAGATGGTGTCCACCCCCAGTTCGTCGGCGGCGGCGCTGGCGGCGAACACGTCGTCCGGGTCGGACACCCCGCACAACGGTCCGAGGGCGAACACGTTCTCGTATTCCATCCGCTGCTGCCCGCCGCCCTTGCGGGAGTAGATGTGTTCGCACCCGATCGAGCAGGACGCGCAACTGTTGCGGGCCACCGTGCGCAACTCGTGGAGTTCCTCCGCGGCCAGGCGCGGTGCTCCTTCGAAGGTGCTCGCGGTGAAGTTCCGGGTGGGCAGAGTGGATACCGCGTTGAAGGCGAGCAGGTTGCCCAGCGTGCCCAGCTCGCGATACTTCGCGGTGGCCGGGCCGAAGCTCCGCTCGCGCAGGTCCCGGGCCACCGCCAGCACCGCGTCGGGATCGGCGACGGTGGCCTTGCCGGCGGCGCGGACCAGCAGGGCCTTGATGTTCTTCGCGCCGAGCACCGCGCCCAACCCGCCGCGGCCGGCATGGCGGCCGTCGTGGCTGATGGTCGCGTAGCGCACGCCGCACTCGCCGGCGGGCCCGATGACGGCGGCGCGCCAGGTGCGCCCGAAGCGCTCCCGCAGCTTCACCTCGGCATCGGCCGCGGACAGCCCGGCCAGCTCCGGTGTGGGTTCGAGGCGGACACCGGTCTCGTCGACCAACAGGACCGAGAGCGTCTCGGCCCGCCCGCGGACCACGATCGCCTCGTGTCCGGTCATCTTCCCGGCGATCGCGAACTGGCTGGAGGCCAACGCGTCGGTGAGCAATCCGGTGAGTGGTGACTTGGCCACCACCGCGAACTTCGCACTGGTGGTCAGCGGCGTGCCGACCAACGGGGAGAACACGAAAGCCAGTGGCGCCTCGGGTGACAACGGGTCCACGCCGGCCGGGGCGAGGCGATGCATCAGCCAGGTGCCGAGCCCGACGCCGCCGAGGTAAGCCCGCAGCACCTCCTCCGGGATCGGCATGGTGGTCGCGGTTGCGCCGGCTCCGCAGACGTCAGCGATCAGCACCCGTCCGAAGTACCCGCCCGGCGCCATGGTCTAGAGACTAGGCACTTCAGCCGCCCGCGTCGGCGGACAGGAACGCAACGGCGTCCCCGGTGACCAGGGGCAGGCCGGGGTCGCGGGTGATCCGGTCGCCGTTGAGTGCGGCCACCACGTGCGCATTCAACGCCAACCCGATGGCGTCCGCCGCCGAGCCCAGGGTGGCGGCTGCGACCGTCTGCTTGCGTGGGCGATCGGCGCCAACCAGGGCACCGAAGCACTCCACCACGATCTGCGGGGCCGGTCGGGCCCGCGCGGCGGCGTAGTCGGCCGGCTCGTTGACGTTGAACACCGAGTCCAGGTCCGGGTCCAGTCGGGCCAGGTCAGCGTCAGCCAGCAGTTCGGCCTCCTCCACCACGCGCACCTCGCAGTGCCGGTAGACCTGGCCGGGGCGGTTCTCACCCTCGGTGAGCAGTTTCGCGATCAAGGCGGCCAGGCCGATCCGATAAGCCGCGGCCAGCGGTTGGCGGTAACCCCGGGCGAAGGGCAACGCGACATCCGCCGGCGACGTCTGCAACACCTCCAGCACGCGGTGGACGAACGCCGGGTGCAAGAAGGGCAGGTCGGTCGAGGTCACGAAGGCGGTCTCGGCCTCCCCGGCCACCGCCGCCAACCCGACCGCGACGCCCTGCATCGGCCCGCGGCCCTCCACCGGGTCGAACGCGATCCGCACCCCGGACGGGAGCGGCGGCAGTTCCTGGCCGGGCGCCGCGACCACCACCACCGGGCCGGACAGGCTGCGCGCCAGCAGGGCGGCGGTGCGGTGCAGCAGCGTCGAGCCGTGCCATTCCAGCGCGGCCTTCGGGGTGCCCATTCGCGACGACCGGCCCCCGGCGAGCACGATCCCGGCAGCATCCATTGGTAGCGATCCTAGGCGCCGTCATTCGTCCGAAACCACGAAGTCCAAGCCCGGGTTTCCCTGGTTCTCGCCTAGGAACGCCGACAGCGGATGCGTACCGTGGTTGCGTGCCCAATACCTATGACCTAACCGAGCGCACCGTGCTGGTGACCGGCGGCGCCCGTGGTCTCGGCCGCGCGGTGGCCGAGGCAGCCATCGTGGCCGGCGCGCGGGTATGCATCGCCGACCTCGCGGATACCGCGATCGCCGCCAAGGAGATCGGCGCGATCGGCGTGGACATCGACGTCGCCGACGTGGATTCGGTGAACGCCGGGGTGGCCGCCGCGATCGAGCAGCTGGGCCGGATCGACGTGCTGGTGAACAACGCCGGTATCTCCGGGCTGGGTGAGCCCAAACCGCTGCTGGAGACCCCACTGGAGGAGTGGAACGCGATCCTCGGGGTGAACCTGCAGGGCCCGTACCTGATGGCCCGAGCGTGCGCGCCCGGCATGCTCGAGCGCGGCGACGGCATCATCGTGAACATCGCCTCCGTGGGCGCGACGATGATCCTGCGCGGCCGCGGCCCGTACTGCGTGAGCAAGGCGGCGCTGGCCCAGTTCACCAAGGCGCTGGCCGCGGAGTACGCCGGCAAGGGCCTGCGCGCGGTCGCCATCGGCCCCGGCTGGATGGACACCCCGTTCATCCGCTGGCGGCTGGACGACCCCGAGCTCGGCCCGGCGCTGCTGGCGAAAATCCCCGCCGGTCGGGTGTGCACCGCGGAGGAGATTGCCGAGATGGTGGTGTTCCTGGCCTCGCCGGGCGCGGCCTACCTGAACGGCGCACTCATCCTGGCCGACGGCGCCATGAGCACCACGTTGTGATGGTCCACTGACATGCAGATCGCCGGCCGAGAACGGTTGTTGCCGACCACGATGGTCGGCAACTACCCGAACCCCACCTGGTACATGGACCAGCCCTGGGCAGTGTTCCCGGATGCCGCCGGTGCGTTGCCGATGCGCGCGCGGCCGGGTGTGCCGGCCGCGTCGGAGATCGGTTCGCGGTCCCGGGAGGCCTTCTACGACGCGGTCGCCGCGATCGTGCACGACCAGGAGGAAGCCGGCCTGGACGTCATCGCCGACGGCCGCGTCTATGGCGGGTCCAGCGCCTACGGGCAGATTCTCTACCACTACTACGAGCGGTTGAGCGGCTTCGAGCTGCCGCGCGGCAGCGACTTCGTGTCCCCGCGCTGTACCGGCCCGGTGTCGCTGCGGGCGCCGCTGCACACCGAGACGCTGGCCGCGGTGCGCCGGGCCACCGATCGTCCGGTGAAGATCTCCTACACCGGGCTGCAGGTGCTGACGTTGTTCGCCAAGGACGAGTTCTATGGCGCGCAACGCGAACTCGGCACCGCGCTGGCCGCGGCGCTGAACGAGGACTTCCGACGCCTCGCCGACGCGGGCGTGGACATCATCCAGATCGACGAGTTCCTGTGGTCGCACGGCGTTAGCGACTGGGAGATCGAGCTGCTCAACCGCGCGGTGGCCGGGGTGAACGTGCAGTTCTGGGTGCACGTGTGCCGCACCGCGAGCACCCGCCCGCGACCGCTGTTGGTCAGCGGCGGGCGGCACGGCTTCAAGCGCTACGTGCTCGGCGACGATCCGTCGGGCGTCGAGGACGAGGACGAGCCGACCGGTCCGTTGGCCGCGCTGTGGCCGACCGTGCTCGACGCCGACGTGCAGGTGCTGAACGCGGAGGCGTTGGACACCGCGGACCTGGCGGCGTTGCGGGATTCGCCGTGGCCGGGCGACGTGGTGGCCGGGGTGATCGACGTGCGCACCGAGCAGGTGGAAACGGTGTCGGAGGTGGCCGCGCGCATCCGTGCGGTGCTCGACGTGGTGCCCGCCAAGCGCCTCGGGTTGACCACCAGTTGCGGCCTGGTGAAGTTGAACCGGGATGTGGCGCGGGCGAAACTGGATGCGTTGGTGGCCGGTGCCGCGCTGGTGCGTGCCGAAATCAAGGCGGATGTCGCATGAACGACGTCCCTACGTTTCTCGACCTGCCTGCCCGGTCGGGCAAGCCGCGCACCAGTGGGCTCACCCACATGCTGGACAAGGGCCTGCCCGAAGCGATGTTGGCCTCGGTGCTGGAGATCGCCGGCGACTACATCGACATCGTGAAGCTGGGCTGGGGGACCGCCTACGTCACCCCGCAGAAGGTGGCTGCAGCCAAGGCCGCGCTCTGCCGGGAGGCCGACGTGCATGTCTCACCCGGCGGCACGCTGTTCGAACTGGCGGTCAGTCAGGGCCGCACCCACGAGTTCGCGAACTGGTGCCGGAAGATCGGCTTCGACACCGTGGAGATCTCCGACGGCACCGTGGACCTGGGCGCCGGTCGACGCCGCAAACTGATCCGGGAGCTGTCCGCGGACTTCCGGGTGGTGGCCGAGGTGGGCTGCAAGGACACCGGTGTCACGGTGGACCCCGCGTGCTGGGTCGAAGAGATGCTGACCGACCTGGACGCAGGCGCCACCTATGTGATCGCCGAGGGCCGCGAGTCCGGCACCGTCGGCGTCTACGACTCCGCCGGCAAGCCGCGCCAGGAATTGATCGAGACTCTGCTCGCGGCGGTGCCCGCGGACAGAATCATCTTCGAGGCGCCGACCAAGGCCCAGCAGGCCTGGTTCGTGGAACGACTGGGCGCCGAGGCGAACCTGGGCAACATCGCGCCGGACGACCTGATCGGCGTGGAGACACTGCGCCGCGGGCTGCGCGCGGACACGGTTACGTTGTCCATGGCGACCTGGACCAATGCCTGGGTGGCGCGCACGCTGCTGGACACCTCGGGCTGAGGAGAAAAGGGTGACGATCGGTCCCGAAACGATGGTGACCGGCTGCCCGATCGCCCACGACTTCGATCCACTCAGCCCGGGCTACCTGCGCAACCCCTATCCGACGCTCGCGCGGCTGAACCGTGATGCACCCATCTGGTATGCACCGGTCCTGGATCGATGGGTCATCACCCGTTACGCCGAGATCGAGGAGGTCCTCGCCGATCCCGCCACCTACTCGGCAGTGGAGGCCCAGCGCACTCTCTACCCGGTAAACGAGGACGCTGCCGCGGTTCTCGCCGATCTGCGTCTGCTGCCCACGCTGTCGAACTGCGATCCACCCGAGCACTCGCGCTACCGGGCGGTCATGGCCCGGGCCCTCTCGCCACGACGGATGGCCAAGCTCGAGGACGCGATCCAGGCCCGATCAGCGGAGTTGTTCGACGTCATCGCCAACGAGCCCCAGTTCGACATCATGGCCACCGTCTTCTACCCCCTGCCGGCGCTCACCGTGTTCACCCTGATCGGGTTCCCGCTGCACGACTCGGACCTGATCAAGCAGTGGTGTGCGGACAAGATCGAGGTGAACTGGGGCAGACCATCGGCCGAGCAACAGCTCTGTTCCGCGCACAGCATGGTGAAGTTCCGCCGTTACTGCTCTGACTTCGTCCGTTTCCGTCGCACCCAACCTGCCGATGACCTGGTCAGCGATCTCATCGCGGACGAACGGGCGCTGACCGACGATGAGATCACCAGCCTGATCTTCGCGCTCAGCTTCGCCGGTCACGAGACCACCACCAACCTGCTCGGCAACATGACCCGGCAGTTGCTCATCCGTCCCGAGGTCTGGGCGGAGGTCGTCGCGGACCGATCGCTGATCGCGGGCGCCACCGAGGAGACTCTGCGCTTCGACACCTCGGTTCCGATGTGGCGGCGGGTCACCACCAGGCAGACCGAACTCGCCGGAGTGACCCTCCCCGCCGGCGCACGGCTCGTGCTCGCGTTCGGTGCGGCGAGCCGGGAACCGGAGCACTTCCCGCAGCCCGACGACTTCGACATCCGGCGAGCCAACGCTCGACGCCAACTCTCCTTCGGGAAGGGCATCCACTTCTGTCTCGGCGCCCCGCTGGCACGATTGGAGGCTCGGATCGTGATCAACATGTTGGCCGAGCGAATGCCCGACATCGTCCTCGTCGAGGATCGGGAACCGCAGTACTCGCCCAATATCTCGTTCCGCGGCCCGGAGACTCTGTGGGTGCGCAGGCCGGAGCGACCGTCGCCAGTCCATGGGAAAGGGTCTGATTGATGAGTTCGTACTCCGCGGTTATCGGCGCGGGCACCATGGGGTTGGGCATCGCCTACGTGTTGGCCGCGGCCGGCGACACCGCGGTGCTGGTCGAAGCGGAAGCCGGGCGTCGGGACGGGGCCCTGGACTCGTTACGCGCGGTGGCCGAGGGTGCGGTGTCCCGGGGCAAGCTGGAGCGGGCCGACGCCGAGGCCATCCTGGAGCGGCTGTCCACCGTCGCCGCGATCAGCGACCTGCCCACCGAGGGTGCCGATCTGGTCGTCGAGGCGGTGCCGGAGCGCGTCGATCTCAAGCATCTGATTCTGCGTCAGGTCGAGGATCACTGCGCGCCGGCAATCCTGGCCTCGAACACCTCGGGGCTGTCCATCGACGGCCTGGCCGACTGCCTGGCCGCCCCGGAGCGCTTCCTGGGCCTGCACTTCTTCAACCCGGTCTGGGTGATGGCCCTGGTGGAGATCGTCCGCGGGCCGCGCACCGACCCGGAAGTGCTGGATGCCGCGCGCGCCCTGGTGGTGCGGATCGGCAAGGAGCCGATCGTGGTCAACGACGCACCGGGTTTCGCCACCAGTCGGTTGGGCCTGTGCATCGGCCTGGAGGCCATGCGGATGTTCGAGGACGGCGTCGCCTCGGCCCCGGATATCGACAAGGCCATGGAACTGGGCTACCGCCATCCGATGGGGCCGCTGCGGCTGACCGACCTGGTCGGGTTGGACGTGCGGCTGGACATCGCGCGGCATCTGGAGAAGACGCTGGGTTCGCGCTTCACCCCGCCGCAGGTGCTGATCGACAAGGTGGCCCGCGGGGAGTTGGGCAAGAAGTCCGGCAAGGGCTTCTACGACTGGGACTGAGTGATCAGTCGGAAGTGGTCCATGACTTGAGCAGCACGGCGACCTCGCCGAGGCTCCTTTTCCCCTCGGCGATGGCGATGACCAGGTCATAGCCGGAGTCGTCGTCCGTGCGCAGGAGGAAGCCGTTGAGGCGATAGAAGGTCACCATGGCCAACCAGCCGAGGCGCTTGTTGCCATCGACCAAGGGGTGGTTGCGGACCAGCGACTCCAGCAGGGCTGCCGCTTTGGTATGCAGGTCCGGGTAGGCGTCCTCACCGAACACACTTGCTTGCGGTCGGGCCGCCGCCGATTCCAGCAGGCCGGCGTCCCGAATCGATGTGGGCGCGCCGGTCAACGGGATCAGCGCAACGAGATCCTCGGCCGTCAGGTAGCGGATCACTGACCGAGGCGGTCGAGTAGGTCGCGATAGTGCGCGGCCTCCTCGCCGCCGTAGCGCAGCACATCGGACTGGTGCTTGCGGCGGGCCAGACGCTCTTGGAGCGCCAGAACGAGCGCCTCGGTCTTGGAGACGCCTTCGAGGCCCGCCAGTTCGGTCAGCGCAGCGTCCTGCTCGTCGGTCAAGCGCAGTGTCATCGCCATGAGGACGATGATACCAATGTGGTACCAGCCCTGGTCGAGCGAAATTCACCGAGATGGACGGGCGCTCAGTTCCCGTGCCAGGCTCCGCGTGCCGATCGGCAGGTGCGAGGAGGCGCCAGTGAGCAGCGAGCAGCACGCACAGGCCGAGCAGATCGTGGCCCAGCTCTTCAGCCCCGAGGGCCGCGCGAATCCGTACCCGCTGTACCACCGGTTGCGTGAGCTGGCCCCGGTCCACAAAACGGAGGTCATCCACGCCTGGTTGCTGACCGGCTACGACGACTGCCTGGCAGTCATGCGCGATCCGCGGTTGGGCCGTGGCTATGCCAATCTGCAGGATGTGCTGCGCCCGGATTGGCGCTCGCGCCCGGCGCTGACCCGGATGGAACAGCAGATGCTCATGCTGGACGGCGCGGCGCACAGCCGTTTGCGCCGACTGGTCTCCCGCGCGTTCACCGCACGCACCATCGAGCGCATGCGCCCGGCCATCGAGACCATGGTCGACGACCTGCTCGCCCCGCTGGTCGCGGCCGGCGGCGGTGACCTGATGGCACAGGTTGCCTTCCCGTTGCCCGCCAGCGTGATCGCGCACATGCTCGGCGTGCCGCCACAGGACGTGGCCCCGTTCCGGGACCACGCCCGCGCGCTGGCCGCGCAGTTCGAGATGGACGCCGGCCCGGACGTGCTCGATGCGGCGGACAAGGCCCAGCTCGAGACCGAGGCCTACTTCGCCGACCTGATCGCGCACAAGCGCGTCCACCCCGGCGAGGATCTGATCAGCGACCTGCTCGCGGTGCAGGACGGCACCGACCAGCTGGCCGCCGACGAACTGTCCAACCTCGCGTTGCTGCTGTTCCTGGCCGGCTTCGAGACCACCACCAACCTGATCGGCAACTCGGTGCTCGGCTTCCTCGCGCACCCCGACCAGATGGACCTCTTGCGCGCCCGGCCGGAGCTCTACCGGGCGCTGCCGAACGAACTGCTGCGCTACGACTCCACCGTTCAACTGGTCCTCCGGATGGTGCTCGAGCCGATCGAGCAGTCCGACGGCACCGTGTTGACCCCCGGCGAGCTGGTGATGGCCATGGTCGGAGCGGGCAACCGAGACCCGCGCCGATTCCTCGACCCGGACCGGTTGGACGTGACCCGTCCGGACGTCAAGCCGCTCAGCTTCGGCGGCGGGCCGCACTTCTGCCTCGGGGCGGCGTTGGCGCGCACCGAGCTGGAGATCTTCTTTTCCCGGGTCTTCGACCAGGTCGACGCGTTCGAGCTCACCGGCGCCGCGCCGCACCGGGACACCCTGACGATGCGCGGCCCCTGGGAGGTGCCGCTCGCTTTCTCGCCGCGAACGAGGATCCCGGCGCAGCTCACCACCGGCTGGCGCCCGGCAAACGCGGACCTGATGTGGCGTCAGGACCGTCGCGCGCGGATGGAGGCCGCGCCGCGCCACGACGGCGAGGAGCTGGACGCGCTCGCCGATCTGTTCCGCCGGGTCGCTTTCTTCGCCGGCTGCACCCGTCCGGAGCTGATCAGCCTGGCCGCCACCGCGTACCCGATCACCTTCGACGACGGGGAGGCCCTGATGTCACGCGGGGCGGACGCGGAGGAGTGCTACGTGATCGCCGAGGGCGAGGTCCGGGTCGATCCGGACGGCCGAGACCCGCTGCTGCTCGGCGCCGATGACATCGTCGGCGAGCGCGGCCCGCTGTTGGGCACCCCCCGCACGGCCACCGTCACTGCCGTCGGTCACGTGCTCACCTGGGCGATCTCGCAGCGCCGACTGCGCGAGGTGATCGAGGCCAACCCGGCCGCCGCGGAGGCCATGAAGCGCTTCGTCGCCGCTCGCCAACCCGAACCCGTGTGGTGAGGGTCGATCCCGGCGGGCAGGTGGGCATGGCGGCCCTGGAGCTTCGCGTTCATGGCGTGTCGGGTACGCCACCGGAGTCCCTGCTGGACCGTCCACTGGTGCACCGGGTGGCGGGCGACAACATCGCCGGCTTCTACGCCCCGCGCCTTGTCGCGGAGCGTACCGATGCGGCACCGAACCCGCAGGCACCACAACAGATCCCGGCACCGCAGCTGGTCGGGTACAGCTGGGGCGGGTTGACCTCGGGTTCACCGGGGCGCGCGCTCTGGTTGCTGCTGCTGCCCTTCACCCTCGTCAACATCGCTCCCCGTGCCCGCCCGGAAACCGCCGCCGCGACGGGCACCGGCCGATGGTCGCGGGTGTGGTGGATCTGGTACCTGAGTCGGTTGTTGGCGTTGACGCTCACGCTGTTGTTCACCCTGGCCGGGGTGGGCGTCGGGGAGGATCTGATCGGCTGGCAGTGCTCGGGCACCGATGTGTGCACGAACTCGCTGCCACACTGGATCACCGGCCGGTCGGTGGGGCGGACGCTGTTGGTCGGGTCGGTCGTGCCGATGGCGATGCTGACGTTGCTGTGGTTTGTGTCCTCGCGCACCGCGAACCGCTACGAGCGGACCCGGGCGCACCTCGGCGGGTACCGCACGCGCACCGAACCGGAGCACCACCGGGACACCAACGCGCTGGAGGTCGGTCTGGGCTCGACCTTGATGTGGATGAACGCAGCACCCGTCCGCCGGTTGCGGGCGGTGCACATGCAGTGCGGGTTCGCCGCGGTGCTATTCAGTGTTGTCGCCCCCACCGACTGGTGGTGGCTGGGTTTCGCCCCGGCCGGGATCGTCGTTTATGCGGTGGTGGCGCTGGGCCTGTCCTCGTTCACCGGGCACGGTACGTCGCGGAAGTGGCCCCGGGCGTCGATGTTGGTGTGGGGAGCCCTGGCCCTGTTCGGCACGGTGGCGGTGGTGGGCCTGGCCGCCGGCTGGACGGACATCCGCTCGCGCTATGCCGAGGTGGGACCGGGTCACCGGCGGGCTGGTCTACCGTTTTTCGATCTGTTCGTGCTGGTGGATTCGGCCGCCGCGGTGGGTGTGCTACTTGCGCTCATCGCCGCGGTGGCCCTCACCCGGGGCGGGCGCCGGGTCGCGAATCGTGCCGGTGACCATGCCGAGCTAGCGCCGGGGCTGTTCGGGTTGGCTGCCGGCGGCTTGGCGGCATTGGGGCTCTTTCTGGCCGCAGCGTTCACCTCCGGGATCTACCTCTACGCGGCGACGGTGTTGCACAACGGAGGACCGAAGCCGTCGTTCCGCGAGATCAGCACGATCTACCAGTTCGTCCGGGTGCCGAACACGGTGGCGGTCGCAACGCTCGCCTACGCCTACGCGGTGCTCGCCCTGCTCGCGGTGGTGGTCGTGGTGGGTGCGCCCGTGGCCCGGCGCCTCTGGAATTGCCCGAGGACCCGGGAGCAACTGCAGGCCGACTATCCCCGGCCCTCGCCACCCGGCCCGGACGACGAGAAGCGGTCGCGGCAGATCCACCGGGCCATGTTCTTCGGCGCCCTGGTCGACCGGCTGCCCTGGCTGGTCGGGCCCCTGGTGGGCGTTGGCTTGCTGATCGTGCTCGGTTGGGGGACCTGGTTGGGCCTCCACACGTCGGCGCCGGCGGCGGCCGATAGCGTGTTCGGTACCGGCCAGGGGTTGTGGTCGAGGAACTGGCAGTCGGGCCTGGGCGCGTACCTGGTGGTGGCCACCGTGCTGTTGCTGGTCTCGTTGGGCACGATCGCCTTCCGGGTGCCGGCCACCCGCCGCAGCGTGGGCATTCTCTGGGACGTGGCGTCGTTCTGGCCGCGCACCTGCCATCCCCTCGCGGCGCCGTGCTACGCCGAGCGCACGGTGCCGGACCTGGTCACCTACATCACCAACCGGCGCATGACGCACGGGGACGGCGTGATCGTGCTGGCCGGGCACAGCCAGGGCTCCGTGATCAGCGCCGCGACCATTCTCCAGTTGCGCACCTACGACCGGGAACCCATGCGTGACCCGAAGGCGGGCGACCTCGCGGTGACAGTTGTGCCGCGGTTGGCCTTTCTGTCCTTCGGCTGCGTGCTACGCCGGTTGTACGGGCGCTATTTCCCGGTGTACTTCGGGCCCGCCCGGCTGAACGACCTGCAAACAATCCTGACCACCGAGCCGGACATCGACGCACCCGATGGAGCGACGCCGGCGCCGCGGTGGATCAACCTGTGGCGCTACACCGACTACCTGGGCGGCCAGGTGACCACCGGGCCGCCGCAACAACTCGCCCCGCCGGTCACCCTCGGGGACCCGACGGTCGCCCCCACCAACCCACCCACGCAAGGCCCATTGGACTGGGAGTGGCACGCCCCCGACCCCCCGGCGTTCGACCGTAACCCCGGTGACACCACCTATTCCCGCGCGGAGCGGCACTCGAATTTCTGGGCCGACCCATCCGGCTACTTCCAACTCGCCGTCCGAGAGCTCGTCGAACAGACCGAGGCGGACGGCGGGGCGGCCTGAGGTGACCGATGCGTCAGGCCGTCAGGCGCGACCAGTGCCGACGCGTCTCCGGCGCCCAGGCCTGGTGCTTGGCGTCGAACAGCGCGCGGGCGCGATGCCCGATCCAGCCCTCGGGCAGCAGCGAGGCCGGCAGTGCGGGGTCCAGGAACGGGAAGCGCCGCCAGGCGTGCACCAACTGCACCTGGGCCAGCAAGGTGGCCAGCCCCGGATTCGGACGGACGTCGGTGAAGGCGTCCAGGAACTCCGCATAATGCGCACTGACCTCGGCCAGGTCCCAGGCGCGGTTGACCAGGGACGGCTCCGAGCCGATGCCCGCGAACGGTCCGACGAAGGACAGCGCCGTGCCGTTCAGCTCCAGTTCGTCGATGATCCGGCCCACCTCGGCGGCGCGCTCCGGGTGCGGGCTGACCCACAGGCCCGGCGCCGGGTTGCCGAGTCCGGCCCAGGCCAGTCGGGTCTGCAGGCGATGGCGCAGCTTGCGCTGGGTCTCCGGTACCGAGGCCAGCACGACCAGCCAGCGGCCGTCCCAGGCCGGCTTGACGCCGCCCGCGGAGTAGATCCGGGCCGCGCCCTCGGTGAGCAGTTCGCGGCCGGGCGGGGCCAGTTCCCAGCGCACCCGGCGGCCGTCCCGGGTGGACACGATCCAGCCGTCCGCGGCGGTGCGCGCGATGGCTTGGCGGGCGGATTTCTCCTCCACGTCCAGGCCGGCCAACACTTCGAGCAGGGCGGAGGTCCACACCGGATCGGGGTTGGGCAGCACAAGTTCACCGAGCACGGTGAGCAGGAGCGAACGTGCGCTGGGCGGACTCACGCTGTGCCGGCGGGAAAGTACGGGCGCCGCGGTCACCTCGGCAAACTAGCGCACCAACCAGAGAGTGTCGGGCTCATCGCTGGATGGATTTGGTCTCCAGGAATTCCTCGATACCGAACTCGCCGAGCTCGCGACCCAGGCCGGACTTCTTGTAGCCACCGAACGGCGCCAGCGGATTCCACGCGCCACCGTTGATGTCCACCTGGCCGGTACGCAGCCGACGGGCCACCGCCAGGGCGCGGTCCGGGTCGGCGGAGAACACCCCGCCGTGCAGGCCGTACTCGGTGTCGTTGGCGATCCGCACGGCGTCGTCCTCGTCGGTGTACGGCATGATCGAGAGCACCGGGCCGAAGATTTCCTCGCGGGCGATGCGCATGGTGGGTGTCACGTCGGCGAAGACCGTGGGCTTCACGTAGTAGCCGCCCGGGTCCACGCCGTCCGGCACGCCCGGCCCGCCGGTGACAAGCCGGGCGCCCTCGGCCACGCCGATGTCGATGTAGGACGCCACCCGGTCCCGCTGCTCGGCGGAGGCCAACGGGCCCAGCCGGCTGGCATCGTCCATCGGGTGACCCACCGTCAGGCGGGCCACTGCCTTCTCGGCCAGCGCACATGCCTCGTCCTGCAACGCGGCGGGCACCAGCATGCGGGTCCACGCCGAACAGGTCTGACCGGAGTTGAGGAACGCGTTGTTCACCCCTGCGGTGACGGCCTTTTCCAGGTCCGCGTCGTCCAGAATGATATTCGCCGACTTGCCGCCCAGTTCCAGGGCCACCCGGTTGATGTTCGCCGAGGCGGCGGCGGCCACCAACGCCCCCACCGGGGTGGAGCCGGTGAACGAGACCACGTCCAGGCCGGGGTGCTTGGCCAGTGCCTCGCCGACCTCGTCGCCACCGGCGACCAGGTTGAACACACCCGCGGGCAGGCCGGCGGCAGCGCACGCCTCGGCGAACACGAACGAGGCGCCGGGTGCCACGTCGGCCGGCTTGAGCACCACCGTGCAGCCGGCCGCCAACGCCGGGGCCACCTTGCAGACCAGCAGGAACAGCGGGTAGTTCCACGGCAGGATCGCGCCCACCACGCCGGCGGGTTCGCGCACCACCAGGGAGTTGCCGACCTCCTTACTGAACTCGTACTCCGCGGCCAGCTTGGCGTAGGAGCCGAGGATCATCAGCGGGCCCGCGACCTGCACCCGCCGCGCCATCTTGCGCGGCATGCCGACCTCCTCGGCCAGCAGTTCGGCCAGTTCGTCGGCACGGGCCTCCAGCTCTGCGCCCAGTGCCGTCAACAGCGCGCCGCGCTCGGCACCGGAGGTCAGCGACCAGGTGGCGAAGGCCGTGCGGGCGGCGTCCACGGCGCGGTCCACGTCGGCGGCGGAGCCGGCCGGTACCCGGGCGACCACTGTGCCATCGGCGGCCCCATGCACGTCGGTGAGCGGGGCGGCGACCGCCGGCGGCTGCCACTGGCCGTCGATGTACAGGTCGGAGTACTGCCGCATGCTCGCTCCCGGGGTGTCGCAGGGTGTCTGATCAAGTCTGTCACGCGTAAATATGCTACAACGGCTTGACGTTCCGACGAAAGCATGTCAACAATAGAAAGACGCAACCGCCCTCAGCCGAGGTGATCCTGTGGCAGACGACAGCACAACCACTGTTCCGGTGGTGTCCTTCGACGCCTCCCCGGACTCCTACCGCCATCTTGCGCTCAAATTCGACGGGCCGGTGGCCACCATCGAGCTGCGCACGGCTGAGGACGGCGGCCTGGTGCCCGGCTACGAGCTGAAGCTGAACTCCTACGACCTGGGCGTGGACATCGAACTGCATGACGCCGTGCAGCGGCTGCGCTTCGAGCATCCCGAGGTGCACGCGGTGGTCATCACCGGCGGGCTGGAGAAGGTGTTCTGCGCGGGCGCGAACATTCGGATGCTGGCTCAGTCCGGCCACCCGTGGAAGGTCAACTTCTGCAAGTTCACCAATGAGACCCGCAATGGCATCGAGGACGCCACCGAGAACTCGGGGCAGACCTACATCGCGGCGGTCAACGGCACCGCGGCCGGCGGCGGCTACGAACTCGCCCTGGCCTGCGACCAGATCTTGCTGATCGACGACGGGTCCTCCGCGGTCTCGCTGCCCGAGGTGCCGCTGCTCGCGGTGCTGCCGGGCACCGGCGGGCTGACCCGGGTGGTGGACAAGCGCAAGGTCCGCAAGGACCGTGCCGACGTGTTCGCCACCAAGACCGAAGGCTTGCGTGGCAAGACGGCGGTGGACTGGAAGCTGGTCGACGCCTCGGTGCCGCGCAGCAAATTCGCCGACGCCGTCCGCGAGCGCGCGCTGACTGCCGGCCGGCGCTCGCACCGGCCGGCCGAGGGCAATGGGATCGCCCTGACCCCGCTGCACCGAGAGATCACCGAGAACGGCTTGTCCTACCGCCACGTGGACGTGGCCATCGACCGCGACGCCGGCCGGGTGGACCTGACCGTGCGTGCCCCCGAGCAGCCCGCTCCGAGTTCGATCGAGGAGATTCACGCCCAGGGCGTGGACTTCTACCCGTTGGCCGTGACCCGGGAACTCGACGACGCGATCCTGCGGTTGCGCACCAACGAACTCGAGGCCGGCACCTGGGTGATCCGCACGACCGGGGACGCGCAGCTGTTGCTGTCCTACTTCCAGGCCATCGGCGACCACCTCGATGACTGGTTCGTGAACGAGGTGCGCCACTTCTGGAAGCGCACGCTCAAGCGCCTGGACGTGACCAGCCGCAGCCTGATCACCCTGGTCGAGCCGGGCTCGTGCTTCGCCGGTCCGTTCCTCGAACTCTTGCTGGCCAGTGACCGGCAATACATGCTCGACGGTAGGTTCGAGGATGGGCCCGAGGGCCAGGAACCGGCCACGCTGATCGTGACCGAGATCAACTTCGGCGCACTGCCGATGAGCAACGGCCTGACCCGGCTGCAGTCCCGCTTCTACGGTGACGAGGAAAGCCTGGAGGCCGTGCGCAACGTGATCGGCAAGCCGCTGGACGCCGCCGCGGCCGAGGAGCTGGGCCTGGTCACCTACGCGCTGGACGACCTCGACTGGGAGGACGACGTGCGCATCGTGCTCGAGGAGCGCGCGGCGATGAGCCCGGACGCGTTGACCGGCATGGAGGCGAACCACCGCTTCGTCGGCCCCGAGACCATGGAGAGCAAGATCTTCGCTCGGCTCACGGCCTGGCAGAACTGGATCTTCATCCGACCCAACGCCGTCGGCCCGGACGGGGCGCTGCGCAGGTTCGGTACGGGCCAGAAGGCAATTTTCGACCGACGGCGTGTTTGAGATATTGGGAGTCTGAAGGATGACGACGATCGACTACACCGAGCGCATCCCGAACAACGTCGATCTGGCCTCGGACCGCAAGCTGCAACGCGCGCTGGAGTCCTGGCAGCCCAAGTTCCTGGACTGGTGGCGGGACATGGGTCCGACGCTGCCGACCCAGGACGTCTATCTGCGCACCGCGGTCGACGTCGGCCGCGAGGGTTGGGCGCACTTCGGCCACGTCGCGCTGCCGGAGTACCGCTGGGGCATTTTCCTGTCCGAACGGGACAACGCGCGCACCATCGGTTTCGGCGAGCACATGGGCAAGCCGGTGTGGCAGCAAGTGCCGGGTGAGTACCGGTCCGAACTGCAGCGGCTGATCGTGGTGCAGGGCGACACCGAGCCGGCTTCGGTCGAGCAGCAGCGTCGCCTCGGCATGACCGCGCCGAGCCTCTACGACCTGCGCAACCTCTTCCAGGTCAACGTGGAGGAGGGCCGCCACCTGTGGGCGATGGTCTATCTGCTGCACGCCTACTTCGGCCGGGAGGCCGGGAGGAAGCCGCTGAGCTGCTGCGGCGCAACTCCGGCAGCGCGGATGCGCCGCGCATCCTGGGCGCGTTCAACGAGGAGACCCCGGACTGGCTGTCGTTCTTCATGTTCACCTACT
>DASQPJ010000157.1:0-2058 GCA_035644015.1 Sporichthyaceae bacterium | reverse complement strand
GGCGTCGTAAGCATCCGGGACGGGCCATAGCTGCACTGCGAGGCGTTCGACGTCGGCCCAACCCTGCGCCCAGGAGTCGAGCGAGGCGCGGTCGAACAGATGGACCGTCAGATGATCGGTCTGGATGCGCACCCGCGGGGTGGCGGTCGATGCTCACCCGGCCGGTCAATCGACTCGCACGGGCACGACACCGCACGGTTCGGCGGCCGGCCTTTGGCCCGGTGTCCTTGCTCGGGCCGGGAGCGAGGGCGCCCGTACGCTTGCCGGCGAGGTCGGGCAGGTCGTTCCCGGCCTGCCCGCAACAGCCCGACCCGGGCGCCCTCGCTTCGGGTCCCGGCGCGAGCAAGGAAGCTCCTATGTCGTCAAGTGCTCTGCAGGGCTGCGAAGTCGGCACGCAGAGCGGTGTAGATCTCGCGGACCAGGGCGCGTTTGAGGCAGCGGATGATTTCCTTGTTCGTCTTGCCTTCGGCCTTGCGCCGTTGGGCGTAGGCGCGGGTGGGTGCGTGGTGACCCATGCGGCAGATGGCGATCATGTGTAGGGCTCGGTTGGCCTGGCGGTCGCCGCCGCGGTGCAGCCGGTGACGGACGCGGGTGCCTGAACTGGCCGGGATCGGCGCGGCGCCGCACAACCGGGCCAGGGCGGCCTCGCTGCCGATGCGGGCGGGGTTGTCCCCGGCCGTGGTCAGGAATTGCCCGGCGTGGTCGGGGCCGATGCCGAAGACCGCGGACAAACGCGGGGCGGTAGCGGCTATCAGCGGTTCGAGTTCACCGCTCAACTCTGCGATCTCCCGGGCCAGGCCCTGCGCGCGGCGGGCCAGAGTGCGCAGCGCGAGCTTGGCCGCCACCATCGGGTCCTGTCGTTGCCCGATCACCCGCAGCCGAGCGC
The DNA here is from genome assembly GCA_035644015.1 of Sporichthyaceae bacterium. GTDB lineage: Bacteria > Actinomycetota > Actinomycetes > Sporichthyales > Sporichthyaceae > DASQPJ01. The sequence continues at coordinate 1,172 of DASQPJ010000157.1, read as the reverse complement.
AGGACTCGATCAGGGCGCGGGTCGAGCCGCCTGCCAACGACTCGCGCAGCGGTTGCGGGGCAGTGACCAAAACGGCGTGGAGTTGATTGACCGTGGCCGTGTGGGCCTTGACCGCGCCCGCGCGGACCGCCCGCAGCAGTCGGATGGACTCCACCGGCCCACAGCGTGGCTTTGGGGTAGAGGTGCATATCCCGGCGAGCACCGCCCGCGCCGCGGTGATCGCGTCGATCGGGTCGGACTTCCCGCACAACCGTCGCGTTGCACGGTCGGGTCGGACAGTATCGATCACTTCGACCCCGGCGTCGAGCAGGAACCGACACAGCCCGGATCCGTAGGAGCCGGTCCCCTCCACCCCGATTTTGCTTACCGAGCCGAAGGAAACCAGCCAGTCGAGCAGGTGGCGATATCCCGACCCGGTCGCGAACTCCCGATCACCGAGCAGCGTCCCGGTGACGGCATCGATCACCGCCGCATGATGGGTGTCCTTGTGGGTGTCGACCCCGCCGATGACCTGGCGATGCACGCTGAGTCTCGTCATGCTGGTCCTGCCGTCCTTCCTTCAACCGGAGCCGGATGGCAGCTCACCGGCGGAGGCAGCGGACAACACAGTGATCAGCTTGGTGACGCAAGCTCCTATCAGGTCACGTCCGCTCCGCCGGTGAGCTCACAACGCCGTCCCGGGGCGAGGCCGGCAGTTCCTTGCCGGGGCAGCTCACGCGCCAGTGGCTAAACGAGTCAGGCCACGCCCGGGACGGCAACCCACGGTCTCACTGTGGGTAAAGGCCGGCCGCCGCTGTGCACCCTTCCGGTCCCTGCGATGTGATGGTCGGTCAGGGGCAGACGCCGCCCTCTCGGCAGTCCTCCTCGTCCCACCCTCGGAAATGGTGATGGTGGTGGTGGGAGGAGCGTCCGGGTGGGCCCTGGGGCCCTTCGGCGCCGGCGGGGCCCTGTGGTCCGGTGGAGCCGGCAGGTCCGGCCGGACCCGTGGGCCCCGCCGATCCGGACTGGGCCGGGTTCACGCTGGTTGCCAGAGTGCCTTGATTGTTGGCCGGGTTCGGGTCGATCACGTCGCCGGACACGGTGGCCGAGTCGACCAGGGTGCCGGTCGCGGTGCCGGAGACCGCCACCGTGATATAGACCGGGATCGAGGTGCCCGCAGGCATCGCGCCGAT
>DASQPJ010000156.1:0-27939 GCA_035644015.1 Sporichthyaceae bacterium | reverse complement strand
GGTTCAGCCGGGTGCGCGGAGTCGGCACAGGATCGTGGTCGTCATCTCAGCCGCAAGTTTGGAGTCGCTGGGCCGGCGGGTGTCGCGGGGGAAGATCAGGTCGTCGAGCAGGGCCATGCCGAGCACCATCGCGGCCGCGCTCGCCCGGGTGGCCGGGCCGACGGGGCGGACGCCGGGGATCTCGGTGAGTTCCCCCAGGCCGAGGACCTTCTGCAGCTCGGCCGACACATGGTCGAGCAGGTCGTCCGTGGGCGGGGCGGTGCCGTCGAGTCGCTGAGCGATCGCCGAGATGAGGATCGGTCGGTACTCGCGGGCCAGGCGGGAGAGGTGGTCGACGAACCGCTCGACGCGTTGCTGCGGCGAGGAGCGGGCGACGTCGTTGCGGGCCTCGAGGTACTCCGTCACCACCTCGGCGAACGGTGCCACGAAGGCCGCGGTGAACAGCCCGGGCTTGTCCTGGAACTGGTTGAAGATCACCGTCTCGGACACCTCGGCCCGCGCTGCGATCGCCTTGGTGGTCGCGCCGGCGTAGCCCTTGGCGAGGAACTCATCGCGGGCAGCCCGCAGCAACAGCTCGCGCACGTCGGTCGAGGTTCGTCGTGGTCGCTTCATTGACTAGTGACACTACACAACTGCTACGGTGGCCACAGTGGTGTAGCACTACATAACACCTTCAGGATGAGAGTTTTACTGATGCCCCATCACATCCAGTCGCCGGAGAGCGATCTGATCGGGCTCGACCCGGCGGAGCACGCCGGCCGGTACAGCCCGCACACCACGCACACGCACTACTTCGGGTTCCAGATCCCGCAGGCGCAGATCGGCTGCTACAGCTACATCCGCTACCAGCCGTACTTCCCGCTGATGCAGGGCAGCGTGCAGATCTTCCAGGGCCTGGACAACACCAGCGTGCTGGACATGGCCCATCTGGACTACTCGATGACGTTGCCCTGGCCGCAGGTCGACGGCCGGACCATCTCGACCTGTCGGGGTTACCGCATCGAGTTCGGCGAGTTGGGCCGCAAGGCCCGCATCACCTACCGCAGCGCGGACGGGCGGGCGGCGTTCGAGGTGGAGCAGACCGCGCTCAGCCCCTTGGTGGGTCGCGCCGCGGTGATCCCCGGTGAGGACCACATGGGCGCCCTGCAGCCCGGCGGCAGCGAACAGTTCATGCACTGCGTCGGCGAACTCACCCTGCACGGCACGACCTACCCCATCGACTGCCACACCATCCGGGACCGCTCGTGGAATCAGGACCGCAACGAGGACCGCCGCGGCCGCTTCGATCTGCCGCTGTGCTGGACGCCTGTCTACTTCGACGACGGGCAGTACTTCAACCAGGTGGGGTTCGAGGAGGCCGACCCGCTGTTCGCCTTCGTCGGCCGGGGCGAGCAGATCCGCGACGTGATCCGCGTCGAGCGCACCGTCACCGAGTTACATCCGAGCCTGTATTTCCCGTTGGCGCAGCAGATCGAGGCGGAGGACAGCGAGCACAACGTGCTGCGGATGACCGGTCGGGCCATCGCCGCATCGCCGGTTGTGGCCTGGCCGCATGCCTTCGCCTACGACAGCGTCTACCGCTGGGAGAGCGATGCCGGGGCTGTTGGGTTCGGGCCGTGCCAGGGCATCTGGTTCGAGGCCTATCAGCACGCGATGAAGAATCGGGCGCCGTGCCCATGAACCGACACCCCGGATAGCCTCGGCCCGGTCTGTTCCGACGGCAGGGGAGTCCTCGATGGGGCGTGTGTCCGGCAAGGTCGCGCTGATCACCGGTGCGGCGCGGGGGCAGGGCCGGGCGCACGCGATCCGGCTCGCCGAAGAGGGCGCCGACATCGTCGCCGTCGATGCCTGCACCACGTTCTCCACGGTGCCCTACGACCTCGCGACCCCCGACGACCTGGCACAGACCGCGAAGCTGGTCGAGGAGCGCGACCGCCGGGTGCTCGCCCGTCAGGTCGATGTGCGTGACCTCGGCGGGCTCAAGGCGACGGTCGCCGACGCGGTCGCCGAGTTCGGTGGCATCGACATCGTGGTCGCCAACGCCGGCATCGGCAGCTACGCGCGGTCCTGGGAGCTGACCGAGGAACAGTGGGAACAGATGCTCGGGATCAACCTCACCGGGGTCTGGAAGACCACCACGGCGTGCATCCCGGCGATGATCGACGGTGGGCGCGGCGGGTCCATCATCCTGACCAGTTCGCTGGCCGGGTTGCTCCCGTACGCGAACCTGTCGCACTACGTGGCGGCCAAGCACGGCGTGACCGGCCTGATGCGCGCGCTGGCGGTGGAGCTGGCTCCCCACAACATTCGGGTGAACTCGGTGCATCCCACCATCGTCAACACCGACATGGTGATGAACGATGCCACCCGCGGCCTGTTCCTGCCGCACCTGGAGAACCCGACTCAGGCGGAGATCGAGGCCTCGTTCGCCTTCATGCACGCCCTGAACGTGCCCTGGTGCGAGCCGAGCGACATCAGCAATCTCGTGCTGTTCCTCGCCTCGGAGGAATCCCGGTGCATGACCGGGACCACGCAGGTTATCGATCTCGGTGCAGGCTTCCCATTCAAGATTCCGCACAGCTGACGCAGCGTCAGTCGGCGAAACAGGGTCAGTCGGCAAAGAAGCGGCTGATCGCCGGTGCCACCTGACGGTGGTCGCGCACCGGCGTGACCCGACCGCGGCCCAACCGAGCCAGGTCGCGAGCCAGGTCCAGGTCGTGCTCGTCGGAGGTGTCCACCAGCACGTCCAGCCGCGGCAGGCGGGCCGCGAACTCCCGCGGGTCCGGCCCGGCGTTGTGCACGCAATCGGAGAGCAACAGGACCCGACGCTCGCGCAGCGCACTGCCCGCCAATTGGTCGCGGGCCACCTGTAGTGGAAAGGCGACGTTGGTTAATCCCCGCGCCGGTATGTGCAGCATCTGCTCCAGCAGCCGTCGGGGCACCACCGGTTGACCGAGCCCGCACATCAGGGTGGCGTCGGAGGCAAACGCCACCACCGCGAGGGTGTCCCGGACGAACTCGCCGGCCAACGCCCCGACAGTGGCTGCCGCGGTGCGCACCCGCTCACCGCGCATCGAGCCGGAGACGTCGACGAGCAGTACCACCGCGCGCCGCTGCCGCACGAACTCGCGCACCACAACGTCCTCGTCGCGCGGGTAGGGCGTGGCCAGGACGGCGTCGAAGGTGCGGTCAAGGTCGAGGTCATCCGAGGACCCACGCCATCCGACGCTGAGCGGCTCGCCGGGTCCGCGTCGACGCGTGTTGCGCCGGGGCGGGCGGGGCAGCGCCAGGCGCAGCGCGATCTGCCGGGCCCGGCGTAGCACCTCCGGGTCCGGGCTCGCGTCGCCGGCCAGCGTGGCTACCAGGCTGGCGCGCTCCGCGGTCTCGCCCGGGGCCGACCCGCTGCCGCCGGGCTGCTTCGTGGCTCCGTCGGGCCCGGCGGCCGCCATCCCACCCCCACCGGCGCCCGGAACGTGCAGCACCGGGGGAGCGTCCAGCACCTTGGGCTTACGTCGCAGCGGCGTGGGAGCCCCCGCTCGATTGCCGTCGGACCGCCGCCGGATGGGGCTGTCGGCGGCTACTGACCTTCAACCAGGCTTGGCAATGGAGGGGTCGAGCACGAAGTGGTCCTCCCAAATCGCGCGCAACACCTGCTCGGGCGTGGTCTCGGCGACATCGTCGAGGTGGATTCGTCCGGACAACGCCACGGTCATCGCCTGGAACACGACCTCGGGGTAGTCCTCGACCTCGTCGCTGAGCTCGACCAGCCGGGCCGCGATCAGCGCCAGATCGATGGCCCCGCGCACGCTGCTGCCCTGGCGAATGTCCCCATGGTCCCGCGTCGCCCGGGTCAGCCCCACCGCGTCGGCGACCAGCCGAGTCCGCACCGCCTCGGCCAACTCACCCAACGGCGCGCGCAGGGCGACGATGCCGCGCTCCGCCTCGTCGTCCTGGTAGTCCACCGCCAACCGACAGAACCGGTCGTGGATCGACGCGGACAGCCGGGTGGTGCCCACGTTGTCGTAGGGGTTCATCGACGCGATGATCCGGAACGTGGGCGCGGCGGTCACCGTGCCCACCCGCGGCACCGCGATCTGCCGTTCGGCCATCGCGGTCAACAGGGTGTTGAGGGTGTCCTCCGGCGCCCGGTTCAGCTCCTCCACGTACAGGAACCCACCGCAGCGCATGGCCTCGACCAACGGTCCCTCGACGAACGTGTCCGCGCTGTAGTCCGCGCGCAGCACCCGGGACGGACTGTGGTACCCGACCAGCTTTGCCGGCGTCAGATCCGCGTTGCCCTCCACGAACAACAGCGGGATGCCCCACTCCCGGGTGATCGCCCGCACCAGCGTGCTCTTCGAGGTCCCCGGCGGCCCCTCCAGCACAATGTCCCGGCCCGCGGCGACGGCGGCCAGCACCAGCTCGAGTTCTCGGCGCCGGCCAACGATCCCGGCGGCGATGCGATCCCGGACCTCGCGCAGGTTCGCCGTCATCGCCCATCCTCCCGACTATGCGCTCTCCTCAACGGACGCGACGGATCAGATGATGGCAGGTGCCGGAAGGCGCGCGTCGTGCTCGGCCATAGCCCGGGCGGTCGTGGCGGACACCGGAGCCACCAGCGCGGCGGCGACCACGTCGATGGTGGCCTCGGTGATCACGCTGACATCGGCCCGATCGCCGACGCGTGCGCAGCGGCTGAGCTCGGTGTTCGCATAGAGGATGGTCGAGTACCGCCGGTGCAGCCGGGCCGCGCCGGGCGGCAGCAGGAACTCGACCGCCTGCCGCCACCGCTCCAGGCTGTCCTCGCGTGCCGTCGTGGTAGGGAACAGGCGGATCGGCCGGGGGCGGTTCCACAGGTCCGCGTAGATCTGCAGGAACTCCGCACCGCCCGGCCGACCGTCCAGACACGCGGCCAGGGGCAACACGAGCGCCGCCGCCAGCCGCCGCGCGCCGCCCCGACGCTGCGGCTCGGCGGAGTCGAGCAACTGGTGGCGATGCGCCTCGATCGGCGGTCCCTGGTGGTCGATGATCGCCTGCAGCAGGCCGTAGCGGTCACCGAAGTGGTGTTGCAGCGCGACCGAGTTGCGGGCGCCGCTCTCCCGGCTGATCTCCCGCAGGCTGACGCCGTCGATGCCGTGTTGGGCGAACAGCCGCTCGCCGGCCCGCACCAGTCGATGGCGCGTCAGGTCGGGGGACGGTGGCACCCGGTCAGGCTAGCTTCGCCAATGCGGCGGCGGTGAGACGTGGCAGGTGCGTGCTGGGGAAATCGTCGGGAGCGGGGGTGACCTCGCGCAGCAACTGCTTGGCGATCGTTGCCTCGTGCACCTCGGTCGGGCCATCGACCAACGCCAGCCACTCGGACTCGACCAGCATCCGGACGAAGGGCATCTCGGTGGAGACCCCCAGGGCGCCGTGCAGGTGGATGGCCCGCCGGACGATGTTGTGCAGCAAGTCCGGCGCCGCGGCCTTGATCGCCGCGATGTCGATGCGGACCCGTTTGTAGTCCTGGTGCTTGTCGATCAGCCAGGCGGTGCGCAACACCAGCAGGCGGAACTGCTCGATCTCGATCCAGCTGCGCGCGATGGCTTGCTGGGTCTGGCCGTAGTCGGCCAGGGTGCCGTTGCGAGTGCGGCGGGACACCGCGCGTTCGCACATCGCGTCCAAGGCCTTGCGGGCCTGGCCGATGGTGCGCATGGCGTGGTGCACCCGGCCGCCGCCGAGCCGGGTCTGGGCGATGGTGAACGCGGTTCCCGGCTCGCCGAGGATGGCGTCGCCGGGCAATCTGGCGTCGGTGAAACGCAGGTAGCCGTGGACGTTGGCGGTCGCCGGTTCCGCGCCCACGTGCAGCTCGCGGACGATCTCAAAACCGGGGGTGTCCGCCGCCACGATGAACATCGAGGCGCCCTCGTGGATCGCCACGGTGGGGTCGGTGACGGCCAGCACGATGAAGAAGTCGGCGTCGCGCGCACTGGTGGCGAACCACTTCTCGCCGTTGAGGACCCAGTCATCGCCGTGGCGGGTCGCGGTGGTGGTGAACAGCCGCGGGTCCGACCCACCCTGCGGCTCGGTCATGGCGAAGGAGGAGACGATGTCACCGTCGAGCAGTGGCTGCAGGTAGCGCTTGCGCTGATCGTCGGTGCCGAAGTGGGCGAGGATCTCGGCGTTGCCGGAGTCCGGGGCCTGGCAGCCGAAAATCGTCGGGGCCCACACCGAACGGCCCAAGATCTCGTTCAGCAGCGCGAGTTTCAGCTGGCCGTACCCGCCACCGCCCAGCCCGGGCGGGAGGTGGCAGGCCCATAGTCCGTTGGCCCGCACGGCATCCATCAACGGACGCGCCGCCGCCATCGCCCGCGCATCGCGCCGGTCGTACGGATTGGGGAAGACCAGGTCCAGCGGTTCGACCTCGGTCCGGACGAAGTCCTCCGCCCAGTCCAGCTGGGCCTGATAGTCCGCGTCCGTCCCGAACTCGTACATCCAGTCCACCTCGCGCGTCGTTCGTTATGAGTCAGTTGCATTATTACCGCAGGAAGAGGATTTCGGTCAACCGACTCAAAACGAAACGGGTCAGGCGCCGCCGTAGTTGGTCTCGTCGATCGCCGGTCGGGCCGGGCCGGTGGACTGCGCGGCGCGGGTAACCGCTGCGGCCAGGAGCTCGCGGCCACTCGGCGAGGGGTGGATGTCGCATCGGTGCGGCAGCTTGATCAGTAGGCCCGCGGTGCAAATGTTGCGCGCGTTCGCCCGGTCGGGCCCGGCGAACACGCCGAAGGTGCGCGCGACGCCGGCCTGATGCGCCCGTGCCGTCTGCGCCATGATCGCGTTGAGTCGAGTGACCGCGTCAGTCATCCGGAGGTCCTGGTAATCCGGGGAGTAGTAATCGACCAGGTCCAGTGGCCCGGCGTAGACCGCACGCAGGCCGCGCACGATGGTGTTGAGCTCGAGCCGGTAGTTCTCCAGCGTCGCGTCGAGTTCCCGGACGCACTTGTCCGCGGTCACCCGATTGCAGTGGTAGAGATCGTTGATGCCGATGCCCAGGGTGACCAGGTTCGTGGTCGGGTGCGATCGCAGGTACGCGGTGGCGAAGTCGAGTTGGGTACCGGCATAGCCGACGTGCAGCGGATACGCGGCCCGGAAGGTCCGGCACCCGTTGTCCTCCGCCGTTGCGGAGCGGAAGCTTGCGGCGGTCTCGCCCGGGCAACTCGCATTGACCGACGAGCGGAGCAGGGTGGTCGCGACCTCGGCTGGATATCCAACGGAGTTGTCCGCGACGGCATGCCCGGCCAGCGGGTCGTAGCCGAAGGCGATCGAGTCGCCCAGGGCCAGGTAGGTCGGCGCGGTGACTGAGCCGGCTCTGGCGGCGGAGGTGTCCGCGTTCGACGCGGTGCCGACGACCCCCGACACGGCCATCCCGCGTCCCGCCGGCAGCAGAGCCGGGCGTTGCGCACTGACCGATCCGGAGGTCTCGGACACGCCGGCGTCGGGCTGGTCACCCGGTGACGCCCCCCACAGCGGCGCCATGGCCAGGGTCACGGCGAGCCCAGCCGCCCCCAGCGCGGCGACCGGCGTCCACCGCGGCGCGAATTTCCCGGCCAATCCGTCCTCCCCCGTGTTCCGAACGGAGTCTGCGGTATTACGCTCGAATTTGGAAGGCATACGTGTGTAGTCGGCGCGGGAAATGGGTACAATAGCCACGCTCTGTGCGCCTTATGAAAAGGCGCTGGGTAATCCCCGGGAAATTCGGCAGCCGCGGCTCAGGTAGACTTTGTTCTGACGCAGCGTCAGGACTACTGCGGTTGTTCGGAGGACTCATGGCCCCGATCCGGCGTCTGGGCAGCGCAGCAGCGGCCTTGGCGCTGCTGACCGGCACGGTCCTCGCCACCCCCGGACCTGCCGGTGCCAAGCCGAACGCGCCGTCGTTGGTCGAACTCGGGCCACTCCCGACCTGGCTGAGCTACGACCGTCCAGCGCAGTACCCGGTCACGTCTGCGGAGATCCGGGTGCCGATGCGCGACGGCGTCCAGATGCGGTGCACGAAGCTGGGCCCGGCCGGTCCCGGTGGGCAACCGCTCGACGGCCGACACCCGGTCGTCGTCACGGACTTCTTCGCCTACCGGATGCTCCAGTACGCCATGACCGATCTGCCCGAACCGCTGGCCGAACGCGGCTATGTCACGCTGAGCTGCTCGCCGCGCGGGTCCGGTGGCACGCCCGGCGCCTGGCAGCCGTTCGCGAAGCAGGAGTCGCAGGACAACTACGACCTCATCGAGTGGGCCGCGGCGCAGCCGTGGAGCACCGGAAAGGTCGGCCAGGTCGGCATTTCCTACGGCGGAATCTCGACCTACAAGGCGGTCTCCACGCACGCCCCGCACCTCGCCGCCGCGGTGCCGATCGTGGCCTTTTCCAACGCTTATCGGGAGATCGTCTATCCCGGTGGAGCACCGGGGACGGTGCTGCGCTGGTGGCCGGCGGTCACCGGCGTCACCGCCCAGGCCGACCAACCCGGGGCCGCGGCCACGACGCTCCCGGACTACGCCGCCATGAACGGTCAGTGGAAGGACCATCCCACCGAGGACGACTACTGGAAGCCGTGGAACGTCGACGGCAAGGCGGTCGGCAGCAGCAAGGTCCCGATCCTCGGCGTCGGGGGCTGGGGCGATCTGTTCCCCGACGGCATGGTGCGCAACTACCTGGCTGCCAAGCAGCACAGTCACCTGTTGATGCTGCCCGGTGCGCATCTGAACTTCGTGCCCGGCGACCCGGACTGGTCCGTCGTCGCGCACGCCATGCTCGGCTGGTTCGACCGGTATCTGATGAAGTTGCCCAACGTTCCGCAGCCCCGCGCCAGAATCACCAGTTGGGAGCTGCCGCACTATTCCGGGCGGTGGACGGAGTTTCCCGATTGGCCGACCCGCACGACGCGGCTCATTCTGAAGGGAGTCTGGGGGCCGGACGCAACATCGGCGTTCATCCACCCGGTGAACCCGTTCGACAACGGTTGCTTCTGCATGGAGCACGGCGCCTACAACTCGGCCGACCTGCCCATGAATGACCAGCGCCTCCCGGACTCCCAGCGCGTCATGTTCGACGAGGCCCCGGTGGACCACGACACCGTCATCGTCGGCACCCCGGTCGCACATCTGCGCGCCACGCTGTCCGCTCCGGACGGCAACATCGTGGTGCGGTTGGAGGACGTCGGTCCCGACCGCACCTCCTATGTGATCACCACGGGGTGGCTGCGCGCCAGCCATCGTCTGGGCCATGAGCATCCGCTGCTATTGACGCCGAATCAGCCCTACGACTTCACCGTTCCGCTCTGGCCCACCGACTGGAACATCAGGGCCGGCCACTTCCTGCGCATCACGGTGAGCAGCGGGGACGTGCAGATGATCGAACCCTTCGGGGATTCCAACGACACGATGATTCTCTACGCGGACCTGCATGGCTCGACCATCGACGTGCCGTTCCGGGACTGAGCGGCGTTGCCTCAGTACTTGCCGTAGACCTTCACCAGGGTGCCGATCGGGGATTCGGCGAAGATGCCGGCGATGGTCGGGCGCCATACCCGCACGCAGCCGTGGCTGTCCGGGTACGTGTGCACCAGGTCGTTGGTCATCGAGCCGTGCAGGGCGATGGCCGGGCGGTCGGTGCGGAAGTACAGGGCGTCGTACATGTAGGCGTCCGGGTACAGGCTGCTCTCGTGCCAGCCGGCGACCTTGCGCCACACGTGGCCGGTGCCGCTCGGGGTGTCGTAGCCGTGTCCGGCGGTGGAGACCCAGACGATCCGCTTGTACTTGCCCTTCACGACCTGCAACAGCACCTGGCACGTCTTGTCGACGTAGATACCGTCCGGGCGATTCGCCTTGGGCATCTTGGTCGCGGTCAGGATCGAGGTGGCCAGGGAGACGTCGAGGCCCTTGCGGGTGATCTTGAGGCCATTGATGTCCCGCCAGGCGCACAGCGCTTGGTCGGTGCGGGTGGAGATCGTCCCGTCGACTGTGCCGACGGGAAAGCCCAGGCTGTCCAGTTTCTTCTCGACGGTCTTGAGAACCGGCTTGGTCAGCTTGAGCGGTTTCGGCTTGGCCGGCGGTTTCGTAACCGGCGGCGGGGTAACCGGTGGCGTAGTGGCCGGTGGCGTAGTGGCCGGTGGCGTGGTGGGGGTCCCCGGATCCGCGGGGGTGGTCGACCCCGGGTCGTCGGTGGTCGCGGCGATCGCCGATTCGCTCTGCGCCGCGCACAACGTGGCCAGCATCGCCACGGCGACCAGCGCCTTCCGTCCCCGCACTTCGATCCCCGCTCATTCGATCCATCGGTCATCTCGAGGATCGGCCGCAGCGGTGCGGCTGGGCAGGGGACTTATCGGCAGACTTGATCGGCCGTTCGGTTGATCTTCGCTTGGACTCAGCTGCGCATGTCCATGGTTCGGGCCCAGTCGGGGCGAAGTGCGATACGGGTCATCGCCGGCGGAGGTTGGATCCCGGCAACGAAGGCCTCGCCGCCGTCGCCGAGGTAGCGCCGAGCCGCGAAGCGGTACTCCAACACGACGCCCTCGTGCACGGTCACCGTGACCGCGCCGCGCATTTGCAGTGCGGCGTAAGGGAAAGCCTCCGTGTCGATGGTGACGGCGAGCCGGTCGCCGGTGCGGATGTGGCGCAGCTTTGCGCTGCCGTTGAAGGTGGCGATCACCAAGTCCGTGCTGTCCCAGTGGAACCAGAGCGGCACCACCCGGGGTTCACCCGAGGTGGTCACGTAGGCCACCCGGGCAGGGATGGGGGAGGTGAGTAGGTCCCGGGCCAGCTGGCTGGTCAGCACCGCGAGGTCGCCGGGCGCGAACCCGGTCACTGGGTGGCCCCGACCACCAGGTAGCCGTCCAACTCGCACAACGCGTCCGAGACGGGCCGGGCCGGCAGGTCGTGGCCCAGGTCCTTGGCGCGGACCTCGGAGATCCACTGGTCGTGTTGGTACTCGTGATTGATCACCGCGATCAGCAACGTGGCGGCGATGATCTGCATCTGCTGCGGCGCACTCACTGCGCGGTCGGCGATCTCCCGGGTCCGCGCGTGCACCCGCTCGGCGACCGCGGTGCGGTAGTCGGCCAGCCGGCGTAGGTCGGGCAGCGCACCGCGGGTGCGCTGCGGGGTGGCCGAGTCCATCAGCGGCTCCAGCGCCGCGTCCGGGCTCGGCTCGGCCGCGGTCAGGTTGCGCACCATGAAGTGCGCAACCGTGGCCTGGTGCCCGAGGTGCCAGCCAATCGCGCTGGACTCCTCGTGCGGCCGCCAGACGACCTCGTCCGGGCGCAGGTCCCGCCACAACTCGTCGGTGTAGGCGCGGGCCCGGTCGTACTCGGCCAACAACTCGGGGATGGACGGGGTCATCGAGAACCTCGGGTGGTCGGGAGGTCTGTCGGGCGGTACCGGAACGGTACGCGACCCCGAGCCGGGCCAGCCGCGGGGCGCGTTCGCGTTCGACCGGCTGCTTGATCCGTGGCGAGGGTCCTATGGTCGCTCGGTGCGCTTTCAGGACCCGTTCGCACGGTGTTCACATCGGCAACGCATGCTGAGGGAGTGACGGAACTGGACGTGAACCGAAGTTCGATCCCCGGGGCCCGCGGCGCGAAGGACGACCCGGGTCGTCGGCTGCGCCGGGTGGCGGGGCTGCACAACCTGCGCGACCTGGGCGGATACCCGGTGGCCGGCGGTGGCCACACGCGGTGGGGGGTGCTGTTCCGCGGCGGCGTGCTGGGTGGGTTGAGCCCGGACACCGAGGCGGAGATGACCGCACTCGGCCTGCGCACCGTGGTGGATCTGCGCGACGAGGACGAGCTGGTTGCCCCCCAACTCGACGAGAGCGCGGCGCTGACCGCACACCGCAACCCGATCTACATCGCCCGGGTCGGGGTCTACGAGGCAGAGACGCTGGAGGCGCTCTACCGGCAGATTCTCACGGTCTGCGCGACGGAGATTGCCACCGCCGCCGAGATGCTCGCCGCGCCGGGTGCGTTGCCCGGCCTGGTGCACTGCTCCGCGGGTAAGGACCGCACCGGGTTGGTGATCGGCATCCTGCTCTCCGCGCTCGGCGTGCCGGACGAGGTCGTCGTCGAGGATTACGCGCGCACCGCGGAGGTGATCAGCCCCGAGGACCGGGCGCGCATGATCACCAAGGGCCTGAGCCTGGGTCTGACCAAGGAACGTGCCGAGATGCTGATGGGCAGCCCGCCGCATGTGATGCAGGCCAGCCTGGACGTTATTCGGGAGCTGCACGGCGGCGCGCGCAGCTACTTGCTGGCCAACGGGGCCCGACCGGAATCGTTGGACGCGCTGCGCGTCGCATTGGTCGACCCTACGGACTGACGCTACTTCTGAGCGGCGACCCGTGGTCCGGAGCGGGCGACCACCGTCGAATCGCTGCCCAGGTAGGAGCTGATCACGTCCGGGTGGTTCAACACCTCGGCGGGGGTGCCGGTGGCGATCACCCGACCGGCCTGCATGGCAATCAACGAGTCGCACAGTGCCGCGATGAACGCCATGTCGTGTTCGACCACGACCAGCGCACAGCCCAACTCGGCCTGCACCCGGCGCAGCACCGGGACCAGCGCCTCGGCCTCGCGTTGTGCCACCCCGGCCGACGGTTCGTCGAGCAGCACCACGTCCGGGGACTGGGCCAACACGCAACCCAGCTCTACGATGCGCCGCGTGCCGGTGGACAGTTCCGCGGTGCGGTGGTCCCGATAACGGGTCAGGCCGAGCGTGCTCAGCAACTCCTCCACCCGCGCCGCGACCGCGTCGTGCACATCGAAGGCCGCGGGCAACCATAGGGCGACCGCCAACGGGTCCCGGCTGGCGAGATGGCGATCCAACGCCACCGCCAGCGTCTCGGCCACGGTCAGGGCCGGGTAGAGCCGGGCGTCCTGGAACGAGCGCCCGAGGCCGGCCAGCGCCCGGTGGTGGGCCGGCGAGGTGGTCAGGTCCTGACCGTGCACCGCAATGGAGCCGGCATCGGCGGCCAGGAACCCGGACAGCAGGTCGAACACCGTGGTCTTGCCGGCGCCGTTGTGCCCGATCAGGCCGATGATCTGCCCGGCGGGTACCACCAGGTCGACGCCGTCGACCACGGTGATGCCACCGAAGCGCTTGGTCAGTCCACGGGCCTCCAGAACGATCGGAGCGTCCGCTGCCAATGCGCGGGGGGCTTGCACCGGCGCGGTCCCCGCCGCGGCACCGAGGAAGACCGCCCGCAGGATGTCCGGACGCTCCAACAGCTCATGGGTGGGCCCGGAGAAGCGGACCCGGCCCTTCTCCATGAACACCGCGCGTTCGGCGAGCAACAGGGCCACGTTGATCGACTGCTCGACCACTACGACGGTCACCCCGTCGGCATTGATGTCGCGCACCACGTCGACCAGTTGGCCGACCACGGCCGGGGACAGCCCCAACGACAACTCGTCGATGCACAGCACCTTGGGTCGCACCGCCATGGCCATCGCGAGGGAGAGCATCTGCTGCTCGCCGCCGGACAGATCACCGGCGCGGGTGTCCAACCGCTTGGCCAAGGGGGGGAACATCTTCAGCGCGCCGCGTCGGGCCGCCTCGACCGCGTTGGCGTCGCGCCGCATCATCCAGGTGGCCAGCCGCAGATTCTCGGTGACCGTCAGGGTCGGGAAGATGCCCCGGCCGCCGGGCATCATGGCCAGACCCGCGGCGGCGATGCGCTCGGGTGCCAGGTCGTCCAGCCTGGTGTCGGCCAGCGTGGCCCGGCCGTACGAGGGCGGCAGCAAGCCGCACAACGCGCGCAACAGCGAGGACTTGCCCGCACCGTTGGTGCCGAGCAGGGCCACCACCTCACCGGGTGCGATATCCAGGTCCACCCCGAACAGCACCTGGTTGGGTCCGTAGGACGCCTCGATGGCGCGGCAGCTCAATGCCATACCTTCGGCCGGTGCGGGGGCGCGGCCCCGGCGGGCCGTGGGTTGCTCGGGCAGCACAGAAGCTGACGCAGCGTCATGATCCCACTCGACACCGTGCCGGCGGGCGATCAGCTGGGCGTAACGGTCGCGCAGGGTAGTGCCGGCCCGGGCCATGCCGCCGGGCAGCAACAGCAGCACGATCAGCACCCCGGCGCCGGTGGCCACCAACTGCAACTGCGGCACCCAGTAGATGACCAGGTACAGCGCGGTGGTCGCGGCCAGCGCCCCGCTGACCGAGGTGACCCCACCGATGACCACGGTGGTGAAGGCGAACAGCGACAGCGACGTGTTGTAGGTGTGCAGGCCGACCGCACCCAGTGCGGTGGCATGCACCGCGCCGGCCATGCCGGCCAGCACCCCGCAGATCACGAACGCGGTCAGTTTCGATCGGATGCCGTCCACGCCCGCCGCGGCCGCGGCCCGCGGGTTGTCCCGTACCGCGATCAGGGTGCGCCGGGTGCGGCCGCGGGACAGATTGCGGGCCACCACCACCGCGAAAGCCACCAACGCCAGCGCCACCAGGTACAGCACCCGGTCGGTGCGCATGTCCCACCGCTGGAACAGCACGGGCCGGTCGAAGGCGCCGGGCACCAGCCACGAGAAGTTGGTCGGGTTGAGAAAGAACGTGTCCACCGCGACCGCGAAGGTCAACGTGACCACCGCGAGCAATTGCCCGTCGACCCGCAAAGCGGGAATGGCCAACAGCAACGCGATCACCGCGCCGGCCGCGCCGCCGGCCAACATGGCGACGAAGAAGTCGACGTTCCACTTGCCCATCAGGTCGCCGGCCACGGTGGCCCCGGCGCCCAGGATGGCGATCTGACCCAGGCTCACCGTGCCGGCCCAGCCGGTCAGCACCACCAGGGAAACCGCGACGACCGCGTAGCAGGCCGCCACCGTGGCGATGTTCAATTGGCTCGGAGAGCCGGCCAGGGCCAACGCGAGCAACGCACCGCCGCAGGCCAACCACAGGCCCACACCCGCCGCCCGGATCTCCGGCAGCGCCCGCACCGCCGCGGGCAGCGCCCGCACCGAGCCGGTGGTCATCCAGGTGCCTTCCGCGGCCGCAGCCTCGGCGCGACCTCGGTCCGGGCGACGGACCAGCAGAGCCACCGCGAGCACGGCGAGCAAGACCACCGAGGTCACCGACTGCTTGTCGGTGTTCCACCGCACCAGTTGATCGAGGATGCCCAGCGCCACCCCGGCGCCGAACGCGCGGGGCAGGGAACGGAAACCGGCGACGACCGCAGCCGCCAACGCGGGCAGCATGACCTGCGGGCCGGAGGAGGCCACCGACAGGTTCAGGCCTTCGGACGGCGAGCGCAGCGTGACGGTCAACGCGGCCAGGCCCCCGGCCACCGTCCAGACCAGCAACGACAAGCGGTGCGCCGGGATGCCCAACAGCCGGGCCCGGTCACCGTTCTCCGCGATGCCGCGGATCGCGATGCCGGCGTCGGTACGCAACAGGAACCAGGTCAACGCGGCCAGCACGAACGGCACCACGGCGGCCAGCAGCAGGTCGTTGCCGGAGATCAGCAACGGATCCACGTGCCAGCTCAGGTGCGACAGTGGAGTGCGGAACGCCCCCGCCAACACCGGCCCGCCCAACAGGTGCGGGGTGGCCGCCTCCCCGGCGGCGAACAACTGCGCGATGCCGATGGTGGCCACGGTGACCACCAGGCGTGGTGAGTGTTCCAACCGGCGCATGACCACGCGTTCCACCAACGCGCCGCCGAGCAGGCCGAGCGCGATGCCTGGCCAGATGGCCACCAACCACGGCACGCCCTTACCCAGGTGTAGACCGATGGCCAACGCGGCGCCCAACCCACCGATGGCGGCCAGCCCGAAGTTGACCACCCGGTGGCTGCGGTAGGTGAGCACCAGGCCCACGGCCAGCAGACCATTGCCGGTGCCGATCAGCGCACCGAGCAGGATGACGCCCAGCGGAAAATGGTCGGTCATCGCTGGTCCTCGGGCTTGGTGGCGACGTCCTTCGGCGCCGGCGCGAGTTGCTGCGGGGCGGCCGGACCGGCCGGCCACGCTCCCTGCTTGAAGCGCTTGTTGGTGGAGGCGTAGCGGCCGGGTGCGTTGTTGAACACCGAGGTGCCGTTCGGGTCCCACCAGATCTCCCGGGCGTCCCGGTACGGGCTGTACTCACCCTTCGGGTAACCCCAGGTGCCGGCCGGCCCGGTGCCACCGGGGTAGGCCCGCATGCCCGCGGCGAAGCTCTGCGGGGTCAGGTCCGGTCCGGCCATCTGAATGCCGGTGGCGACCATGTAGCAGAAGTAGTAGATGAGCTCCGCGCCGAAGATCGGTTCGTGGTTCGGGTCGACGGATTTCGCTGCGGCGTAGGCATAACTGGCGCCCTGCGCCTGCTGCTCACCGAGCATGCTCATGCCGAACGCGTGCTTCCACTGCGACTGGTCGTAGAACTGCCCGACCACGTCGAGGTCGGTCAACGCGGTACCGGTGACCACCCACTCGGGGTAGTAGTTCTGCTGGCTCATCCGGGAGGTCAGCAGCAGCGGCAGCAACGGGTCGGTGGCCAGCACCACGGTGGTGATGCCGTCGGCCTTGAGCTTCGCGGCCAGGTTGTTCGCCTGGTCGGACAGGGTGGCCAGGTCGAGCGTGTAGTTGTAACGCGCCGCCTTGTTGCCCGCCGCTTCGATGATCTTGTCGCCGGCGTTGGCGCACTGCTGGTACTCGGGGTTGTCCGGGACGACCAGGGCGACCTTGCGGGGCTTGCCGACCACACCGGGGCCCGCGTGCTCGGCCGGGTAGCCGAACACCCGCTTGTTCATGTACTCCGCGATGGTCTCCGACAACGAGGTGCAGTCCGGGAACGGGCTCCACGAGTAGGGCTGGTGCGCGGCGAACCACTGCCGGGACATGTACGGCGCGCCGATGGCCACCACGCCTTGGCGGGCCAGGGCGTCGTTGTACGGCTGGGTGAACGCGCTGACATCGGCGAAGACCTTGAGTTCCTTGGCCGCGCGGATCGCGTCGGCCTGCGCGGCTTCCTGCCCGGCTCCGACGATCTCGTTGAGTACCGAGCCCTTGCCCTTCCATTCGACCATCTCGATCTTGCGGCCGTAGAGCTGGAAGCGCTGGGAGAAGTAGGTGATGTAGTCCTGGATGGTGCGCTTGACGTCGGCCTCGGTGGGCGCGGGGATCGCGTCGCCCTTGTCGCCGGTGAGTTGGCGGATCACGCTCTCGTAGTCGCTGATGTTCTCGATCGGCATGCGGAACGAGATCTTGATGGTGTCCTTGGTGACGCCGGAACTGGTCGCGCCGCCGTTGTCCTTGCCCTTCGGCCAGGCGATGCACGGCGGGGAGTAGGGGTCGCCGACCACCTGCACGGTGCGGTCCGCGCATGGTCCGGCGGCGGCCACTGCGCCGGCCGGGCCGGGCACCGTGGCCTGCTTGCCCGCCGCGACCGGGGCCGTGGCGGCGGCACCCGGTGCGGTGGGCGCGCGGCCGGCGACGGTACTGCCGGTCGCAGCGGCGGCGGTGCCGACGTCGTTGCTCTGCACGGCGAACACGCTGGTTTCCCGGGCGATGGTGGGCACCAGCGTGACCACCAACAGGAACGCGACGGCGAGGGCGAGCAGCGGGCCGTAGCCACCGAGCAGGCGGCGCGGCGCGCCACCCAGGGAACGGTCGGGTCGGAGCGGTCGCTTCATGGCAGGGACCTCCGGTTCAGCGACAGGCGGGCTAAGTGATGGAGTCTCAGGCGAGATGGGCGCGCAGCCGATCGGCGGCGGCCAGAGCGGCAATCAGACACAGCGCGATCCATGCGGCCAGTCGGCCGTGGCCGGTGGTACAGCCACCGCCGTGGGTGGACCGACACGACATCGCGGTCGGGGTCAACGAGACCGGGTGCAGGGCCAGGGTCGGTGCGGTGACGGTGGCCGGGCTCTGCGGCGCAGCGAGCGACGGTGCGCCGACGGTGGGCGGGTTCACCGGCACGCCGGGCAACGCGGGCGGGACCAACGCCGGCGGATGGATCAGCCCGAAGCCGGAGTCGAACGGGTTGGCGTACGCGGTGCCGTCGGTGCCGGCCCGGGACCCACCCAGGTCCAGGTCCACCGCGCCGCCGTCACCGAGTACCAGCGTGGCCAGATCCACCACCAGGTACCCGAAGCCCAGCGCCTTGGCCATGCCGCAATCGGGGCTCATCTGCAGCGGGGTGACGAAGGTGAGCAGCTGCGTCCGGATCGGCTGAATGCCGATCAGTGCCTGACTCAGCGCCTCGCGCACCTGTGGGGTCGCCGCCACGGACAGTCGCAGCGGGCTGACCACCACGCCGTTCGCTGTCTTCGTGACGGTGGGCAGGTTCAGCGACAACCCGGTGGCTGCCAACGCGGTGTTCACCGCGGTGAAGGTGGTTCGCAGTTGGTTCATGTCGCCGGTGGGCAGAGCCTGGCCGCCCACGATGATCGAGGCCACCGAGAACCCGCCATCCGCACCCGTGGCCGCGCCGCTGCGGTGGCTCGCCGTCCACTGGATGCCGTGCAGCTGTACTGCGCCACCGGCCAGCGACAGCGACGAGACCGCGCTGGTGGCCGAGGAATCCCGTTGCTTGCCCGGCGTCAGCTTGGCCGCGGAGGACGCGGTGCCACCGATCACCTGCAGCAGGCCGGGCAGTTCCATGCTCATGCCATCCACCGTGGCCTCGGCAGAGGAGTTCGGGGCGGCGGCGCCGTACTGACTGCCCAACTGCACCGGACTGCCCGCGCCGGCGGACGCCGTCTGCTGGGAGGTGGCGCCCTCGCCCGAGGAGACCACGACCGCACTCGGCATCGAGCCGGCAGGGAAGATCGCGCCGGGCGAGTAGCCGCACGCCAGCGGGGCCTTGGACACGGTGTCGAACAGACCGAGGTCGACGTTGGCCGCCTCTGCATTGCCCTGTGCACCGGCAAAACGGGTGCGCGCGACGCCGAGCCCGAAGCCGATCGCCGCGCCCGAGGAACGCAGCTGGATGCGGGCCACGCCGGCCGAGGACGTGCCGGTGCCGGGTACGAACGCGGTCTGCGCGGACACCGGCGCGGCCGCCACAGCGGACAGACCCAACGCGCCGGCCAACGCGGTGCCGGTGATGGCGGCGTACACCGGGGTGGTGAATCGACGACTGGTCATGCCGTGGCCTCCCCAGCCGGTTTGACGATGGCGCCCAACATGATCGTGGTCAGCTCCCGCGGGTACTTGCCGGTCATGTGCGCGAGCAGGGCCTCCAGCTCGCGCAGCATGT
The DNA here is from genome assembly GCA_035644015.1 of Sporichthyaceae bacterium. Classification (GTDB taxonomy): domain Bacteria; phylum Actinomycetota; class Actinomycetes; order Sporichthyales; family Sporichthyaceae; genus DASQPJ01. The sequence goes on along the minus strand of DASQPJ010000156.1, from coordinate 8,731 downwards.
TCGTCTCCGGCGCCAATGCCGCCGCGAAACCGTTGAGGTAGAGCAGGTTGCGGGAGAACAGCACCAGTTCCTTGGGTGCCTTGAACCCGAACTTGAGCAAAGACGCAATCAGTGCACGCATCTGACGGGTAATCAGCGTGAGGTCCAACGAGTCGAACGTGGCGTCGGTGAACTCGGTGACCAGGGGTTGGTACTTGTCCAACTCGGCCACCGCGGCCTCCAGGTCGATGCCGTCGGGCAGCGCACCCATCTCGGCCGCGGCCATGATCTGTCCGCGGGAGTCCTGTTGCATCGCTGCCACCAGCAGCCGCACCAGCAGGGCACGCTCACGGGCGTCGATGCGTCCGCACACGCCGTAGTCGACCAGCGAGATCGTGCCGGTCTCGGTGATCAGCACGTTGCCTGAGTGCAGGTCGCCGTGGAACACCCCGTAGATCAGCGCATGCTCGAGCACGCCCGAGGCGGCCATCCGAAGCAGTTCCCCGCCGTCCACCGCATCGCCATAGCGCGCCACGGCCGAGGTGTAGGGCACGCCGGGTACTCGTTCCATCACCAGCACGTCGGTGGTGACCAAGCCGGGGATCGGCCGCGGCACCCGGACGAACCCGGTGCCCGCGTGCTCGCTGGCCACCGCGATGTGCACCATGTTCAGTGCCTCGAGCCGGAAGTCCAGTTCGGCCAGCACCAATTCGGCAGCCAACGGCAGGATCTCGGTGGCGTTGCTCATCCGGGCCGAGGCACTGACCTTGTTGATCGCCGCGGTCAGCACCGACATCACCCGGAAGTCCGCGCCGAACCGTCGGCGCAGCCCCGGCCGCTGCACCTTGACCACAACCTCGGTGCCATCCAGCAGCACGGCCTCGTGCACCTGCGCAATGCTCGCCGCAGCCCGCGGAACGTCATCGAAGCTGCGGAACACCTCGTGAATCGGCCGACCGAGCGAGGCCTCCACCGCGAGTTTCGCCTGCCCGTCGGGCATCGGCGGCACCTCGTCGCGGCACCAGGCGAACGCGGCGACCCATTCGTCGGGCAGCAGGCCCTGTGCGGTGGCGATGGATTGACCGACCTTCACATAGGCCGGGCCGCCCGCGTGCACCAACTGTTGGGCGCGACGCACCCCGGCCGAGCCGCGCCGCTGCCGGCCGGCGTCGAACAACCCCAGCAGGGAGAACCAGCAGAACCGCAGGAGCGTGCGCAGCACCGCGACGGCGGTGGTTATCGACCAGTGCGGCTTGGCCAGGGACTCGGCCTGGCGACGGATGCGCGGCAGCGTCCGCTCGGCGTGCGCCCGCAGTTGGTCCAGTTCCTCGGCCAGGCCGTCCTGCTCGGCCATCCAGGCAGAGGTGACGGCCAGTTCGTCGAGGTCCGGCAGCGGCGGTGGTGCGATGTTCATTCGTGATCCCCGCTCTGCCGGGTCGGGTGCAATTCGGGGCTGTTCGCGACGGCCTGGGCGGCCTCGATCATGGCCGGCACCGCGGAGAGCACGCCGACCACATCGATGCGCTCCATCCCGCTGGACGACAGCCCGCCCCAGACGAACCGGGCCAGGTAATCGACGAAGTCCGCGCGACTCATGGTGCGTCGCACCAGCCACCACTCGGTGGCCGAGAGCACGAAGCCGACGATGCCGAACGCCCACGGTTCGGCAGCCCCGGAGTCCACCCCGGCGCCGCGCATGACCGAACCGATCACCGTGGCCAGGTGCCCGCCCGCGGCCATCGCCATCGGCAGTTCGCTCAGGCCGGCGGCGGGCAGCTCGCGGACCCCGCGCAGCACCCACCCGTAGATCTGCGGCTCGGACTCCACGAACGCCACGAACACGTCGAAGGCCTTGGCCAGCAGCTCGACCGGAGGGCCGCCGGAGAGCACCGCGAGCAGCGCATCCGCCGCGACGGTTTCGCTGAGTTCCCCGACCACGGCGGCGGTCAGCCCGAGGCGGTCGGTGAAGTGGTCGTAGAGCACCGGCTTGCTCATCCCCGCGCCCGCGGCCAGCTCGGCCAGCGTCGCCTCGGGTCCGATCCGCCGGATGGCCTCGATGATCGCCTCGAGGTACTCCTCGCGGCGTACCGAGCGGCCGGCAGTGGAGCCAACGGGGCGCCCCGGCCGGCGCCGCGGGGGAGTGCCGGCGCCGGCGGTGGGGGTGGCGGTGGAGGTCGGGTTGTTGGTTCCCATCCCGACCTCCCGGTTGCCGTCGTAGATTTGTCGCATTCGGTTACTGGACGGATAGTACGTCCCAGATGCACAATAACCCGATGTTGAGTAGGTTTGTAGCCCTCCCGAAGCAGATTCTTCGGATTCAGTGCTACCTACCTGGGCTGATGCTCACGGTCGCGTCCGCGGTGACCGGCGAGCTAACCCGACTCGCGGTAGGTAAAGTGCAACCGCGGTCGTCTCGCAGGCTCGGAGGAGACATGGGGCACCAGTTCCTTTCCACGGAGTGGATCACCTCGGTGATGGCCGTGCGGGACGAGTACGCGACCCGGATCCCGGAGGTCGAGGTGCCCTCGCTGCGGGTGAACCTGCAGGTCACCGGGGTGCCCGAGGACGTGGCGGCAGACGGTGTGGTGCTCGCGCACGCCGATACCGGCGGTGCCGGCCTGGTGCTCAACGTCGGCCCATTGGCCGACCCGGACCTCACCGTGACGCTGGATTACCAGACCGCCTACGACCTGTTGGTCACCCAGAAGCCGAACGCCGCGCTGGGCGCCTTCCTCACCGGGCGCATCCGCCTGACCGGGGACCTGGAGCGGTTGGTCGCGACCACCGGCTTTGACCCGGCCGCGATCCCGCAGTTGCTGTCCGGCCTGGGGGTGACCGGGTCCTCGACGCTGGCGGACATCGATCCGTTGGCCGCGGAGATCGGCGGACGGATCCGCGCGCTCACCGCCTGATTGCGCCGGCCGGCACCCGGGCGCTCACCCATGCGCAGAACGCTGCCACGCCCTGCCCGGTGCGCGCGCTGGTCTCGATGGTGTCGACGCCCGGATTGACCCGCGCGAGGTTCTTGTAGAACTCCGCGAGATCCACGTCCAGGTGCGGCAGCAGATCGACCTTGTTGACCAGCACCAGATCCGCACAGCGGAACATCACCGGGTACTTCAAGGGCTTCTCCTCGCCCTCGGTGACGGAGTACACCATCACCCGGGCGTGCGCGCCGACATCGAACTCGGCCGGGCACACCAGGTTGCCCACGTTCTCCACGATCACCAGATCCAGCTCGGCCAGCGGGAGGCGGGTCAACGCGCGGCGCACCATCGGGGCGTCCAGGTGGCATTCGCCGCCGAACCCCTGGCCGGTGTTGATCAGTTCGACGACCGCGCCCAGTCCGGCCAGGCGTTCGGCGTCCAACGCGGTCTCGATGTCACCCTCGATCACCCCGACGTGATGGCGCTCGGTCAACCACTGCAGGGACGCCGCCAGCAGGCTCGTTTTGCCCGCGCCCGGCGAGGACATCATGTTGACCGCGATTGCGCCGGCCAGATCGAGATCGGCCCGGTTGAGTGCCCCGACCCGCTCGTTCTCGCCGAAGATCCGCTCCAGTACCTCGACCCGGTCGTCGGCCGTCGCGTACCCGGACAGGTCGCCGACGCCATGGTGATGGTCGTGGTCGTGATCGTGAGAGTGGCCGTGACCCTCCGGTCCGTCGTGCCGGTGGAACCGTCCCATCGTTACCACCTCCGGTGCGTTGGTCAGACCGGGATCAGATCCAGTGCGGTCACCGCGAACTCCTCACCGGCTTCGATCGCGACGTCCAGACCGCCGCACCCGACGCAGGCGAACGCCGGCGGGTCGGGCAGGTCGCTGCGAGTCCCGCAGGTGCGACAGGTCAGCACCGCGGCCACCCGGTCGACGTCGAGTGTCGACCCGTCCAAGTCGGTGTCCTCGGTGAGCATCGTCCAGCAGAAGGTCAGGGCGTCGGGCACCACCTGGCGCAGTTGTCCGATCTGCAGGTGCACCACCTGGACCCGACGGTCACCGGCTCGTCGGGTCACGATCTCGGCGATCGCGCCGCACAGCGAGAGCTCATGCATGCTCGGTCCGCGGATGTGCCGGCACGCGATCGAGCTCGGGTTCTCCGTTGTCGGCAAAGCGTTTCAGGCTCGGGCGGCCGTTCGGTGTCACCTGTCCGACGGTGAGCGATGGTCCCGGTAGGTGGTGGTGGCCGGCGGCGTGGTGCCACACCCCGTGATGCCAACTGCCATCCGCATGGCTGTCCTCACCGTTCGGGTAGTGCAGCCAACACCCGAGATCACCCGGCGTGGTGCGCACCGTGTCCTCGGTCAGTTCCGCGGGCACCGTGCCGTCATCCGGTGTCCAGCGCTGCGGGTCCGTGGTTAACCCGAGCAGGAAAGTGACCGTGCACTCCAGCGCGATCGCCAGTTCGGGCAAGCGGCCGATGTCGATGCCCTGGCCGTGTTCCATCGCGGACAGGGTGCGATTCGTCGCGCTGACCCCGAGTTGGGTCAGCCGATCGACCACGTCCTGCTGGGTCAACTCGAGATGGCGACGCCGCTCGGCCAATTGCAGGGCGCACACCCAGTGGCGCTGCCGATTGATCTCATTCGACGTCGGCGCCATGACGCGACCCTTCGCAGCGCGGAAGTTGGACTCCACCCCACTGTGCCCACAAACCGAGACAGCGAAGCCAGGCAGGGTCCGGGCCTGTCGGGATACTTATGTTTCCCCGTGGACCGGTCGCGGTCAACGCTTCCGGCGTTACCGACCGGTCTTTATTCGGCCGGGAGGTTGATCTCGGCCTCGATGCCCACCGCGTCGGCCAATCGCAATGCGCCGAGAAACGCCTTGTAGGGCTTGATGCCCAGCGCGGTCTGCGCAATGACCCCGGTGGCCCGCCAGGCCCGTGGTCCGGTGCTGGTGATGTGCAAGCTCGCCGGTGCCGAGTTCCCGGCCACCTGCAGGGTGCCCTGCAGTTCGCCGTTGTCGCCCATCGCCTGCACCTGTTCCGAGCGAAATTCGGCTATCGGATGGCGATCGGCGCCGAGCACCTTCAGGGCGTTGCGAGTGATCTCCTGGCGGTCGTCGTCGCTGAGTTTGGAGACCCCGCCGGTACCGGAGATCACGGTGAGCGAGCCGACCTCGATGCGGACCGAAACCTTTGCTGCGGCGGAATCCCCGTTGGGCATCACCACCTCACCTGACCACGCTCCGAACTCGATCTCCAGGTCGTGCCCGACCTTGGCGGCCATGCCCTCCCGGGTGGTCCGAATACAGATCCGACCGTCTTTCGGGCCTAGCGTCACACTGCCCGCGGAAGTTGTCATGCAGGCACGGTAGACCCTGCCCGCAAGTGGGGAACCGGGTCCAGGAATCCGGGATTTCCGGACTCCGCGAAGGCCCGTTTCGCCGACTCCGACCGCGGTGTTTATTGCCGCGATTCGCTTACAGAGATGGAAAAATGGCCTATTGCGCGAATCACATTCGGGCGTAGAGTGCGGCGCATTCCGCGATCGGTGATGGGGTGCGATCGCGCGTCGAGGAGGTTGCAGGAATGGCGACGGCGACGGACGAAGGTGTCGTACACATCCTCTGGATGAACGGGGGTCTGGGTTGTGACGGCGATTCGGTTGCACTCACAGCTGCCACCCAGCCGAGCATCGAGGAGATCGTGCTGGGCGCCCTGCCCGGCCTGCCGAAGATTGCGGTGCACTGGCCGCTGATCGACTTCGAGTGCGGGCCGGAGACCGGGGCGGACACGTTCATTGAGTGGTGGCACAAGGCCGACCGCGGCGAGCTCGAGCCCTTTGTGCTCGTGGTTGAGGGGTCAATCCCCAACGAGGCGCTGAACAAGGACAACGGCGGCTACTTCTGCGGGTTCGGCAACGACCCGGAGACCGGGGAAGTGCGCACCACCAACGAATGGCTGGACCGCTTGGCGTCCAAGGCCACCGCGATCATTGCGGTGGGCACCTGCGCCACCTATGGCGGCATCCATGCCATGGCGGGCAACCCCACCGGCGCGATGGGGGTGCCCGATTACCTCGGCTGGGACTGGAAGTCCAAGGCCGGTCTGCCGATCGTGTGCGTGCCGGGTTGCCCGATTCACCCGGACAACCTGTCCGAGACGATTCTCTATCTGCTTTACCAGGTGGCCGGTCAGGCCCCGATGATCCCGCTGGACTCCGAACTGCGTCCGCGTTGGCTGTTTGAGGCCACCGTGCACGAAGGGTGCGACCGGGCCGGCTATTACGAACAGGGCGACTTCGCCACCGAGTACGGCTCACCGAAGTGCATCGTGAAACTCGGCTGCTGGGGCCCGGTGGTCAACTGCAACGTGCCGAAGCGCGGCTGGATCAACGGCATCGGCGGCTGTCCGAACGTGGGTGGTATCTGCATCGGCTGCACGATGCCGGGCTTCCCGGACAAGTTCATGCCCTTCATGGACGAGCCCCCCGGCGGCAAGGTCTCCACCACAGCCTCGATGGCCTATGGCGCAGTGATCCGCACGTTGCGCAAGTTCACGATGGACACGCTGAACAAGGAACCGTCCTGGCGGACCCCAGGCCCCGTGCTCAAGACCGGCTACAAGGGACGGTGACCCTGTCATGACGTCGACCGCAACCAAGCACCGCGCGGCGGGCAACCAGCCCGGACCCGACGGCTTGACCGAGATGGCGTGGGATCCGATCACCCGCATCGTCGGCAGCCTGGGCATTTACACGAAGATCGACTTCAAGCAGAAGAAGGTCGCGGAGTGCTACAGCACCTCGTCGATCTTCCGTGGCTACAGCATCTTCATGAAGGGCAAGGACCCACGCGACGCGCACTTCATCACCAGCCGCATCTGCGGCATCTGCGGGGACAACCACGCCACCTGTTCGGTCTACAACCAGAACATGGCCTATGGGGTGCATCCGCCGAAGCTCGGTGAATGGATCATCAACCTCGGCGAGGCCGCCGAGTACATGTTCGACCACAACATCTTCCAGGAGAACCTGGTCGGGGTGGACTACTGCGAGAAGATGGTCCGCGAGACCAACCCCAGCGTGCTGGAGCTGGCGAACCGGACCGAGTCCCCGCACGCAGCCGACCACGGCTACAAGTACATCGGCGACATCATGCGGGCGCTCAACCCGCTCGAGGGTGACTTCTACCGCGAGGCCCTCCAGGTCTCCCGGTACACCCGCGAGATGTTCTGCCTGATGGAGGGTCGTCACGTCCACCCGTCCACGTTGTACCCGGGTGGCGTCGGCACCACCCCGACCATCCAGCTGATGACCGATTACCTGACTCGGTTGATGCGCTACGTCGAGTTCATGAAGCGTGTGGTGCCGCTGCACGACGACCTGTTCGACTTCTTCTACGAGGCGTTGCCCGGCTACGAGCAGGTCGGTTTCCGCCGCACGCAGTTGGTCTGTTGGGGTTCGCTCAACGACCCCAACCACTGCGACTTCAAGTACGAGAACATGACCAACTGGGGCCGCAAGGCGTTCGTCTCGCCCGGCGTGGTGGTGGACGGCAAGCTGGTCACCAACGACCTGGTCGAGATCAACCTCGGCATCCGCATCCTGCTCGGCAGCTCGTACTACCAGAGCTGGGAGAACGAGCCGATGTTCGTCGAGCGGGACCCGTTGGGCAACCCGGTCGACCGCAACCACCCGTGGAACCAGTCCACGATTCCGCGGCCGCAGAAGCGCGACTTCGATGACAAGTACAGCTGGGTCATGTCGCCGCGTTGGTTCGACGGCAAGGATCACCTCGCCTGCGACACCGGCGGCGGTCCGATCGCTCGACTGTGGGCGACGGCGCTGGGCGGGCTGGTGGACTGCGGTTACATCAAGGCCACCGGGCACAGCGTGGTGATCAACCTGCCGAAGACCATGAACAAGCCGGAGACCACCTTCGAATGGAAGATCCCGAAGTGGTCCAACGCGTTGGAGCGCAACCGGGCGCGGACCTACTTCCAGGCCTACTCGGCGGCGCTGGGCGTGTACTTCGTCGAGCAGGCGCTCGCCGAGGTGCGGGCCGGCAACACCAAGACGTGGAACTCGTTCAAGGTTCCCGACGAGGCGGTCAGCTGCGGGTTCACCGAGGCCGTGCGCGGGGTGCTGTCCCACCACATGGTGATCAAGGGCGGCAAGATCGCGAACTACCACCCGTACCCGCCGACGCCGTGGAACGCCAGCGTCCGCGACGTCTACGGGACCCCCGGGCCCTATGAGGACGCGGTGCAGAACACACCGATCTTCGAGGAGAACCCTCCGGACAGGTTCAAGGGCATCGACATCATGCGGGCGGTCCGCAGCTTCGACCCGTGCCTGCCGTGCGGCGTGCACATGTACCTCGGCGATGGGAAGAAGCTGGAGAAGGTGCATACGCCGATGGGGGTCACCCTGGCAACCTGACGCCTGAGGATGTGCGGCGCCGTCACGGCGGCGGCGCCGCGGCCGCCTAGGGGAAGCGAGGCCCGATGACCAGCGTTGCGCAGACGGGCGAGCGGATCGAGGAACTTCTGGCCTCGCTGCGGGCACGCGGCGGCACTGCCGCCGTGACCGCGGAGGAGCTTGTCCGCCTGCTGGTCGGCATGTACGGGGACGGCCTGGCCGCCATCATGGCGGCCCTGGCCGAAGAGGGCGAGCCGGGCCGGGCCGTGCTGGACCGGCTCGCCGCAGACCCCCTCGTCGAGGGCCTGCTGTTGCTGCACGGGCTGCACCCGCTGGACGTGGATGCCCGGATCCAGCGGGCGCTGGACCAGGTCCGGCCCTACCTCGGC
>DASQPJ010000155.1:0-12873 GCA_035644015.1 Sporichthyaceae bacterium | reverse complement strand
CAGAACCTATGTCGAGTAGAGCGAAACCCCGTCGGCTGATCACAGCCGTCGCGGCGACCATCACCGGACTGGCGCTGATCGCCGGTTGTGGTGGGTCCCGGGTCGCCTCCAGCGCATCCGAAACCGCAGCGCAGTCCGATGCCGGCGGCTCATCGACCGGCACCACCGCAGCAGCCGGCGACACCGCGGCCGTCCCGGCGGCCGGCGACACCGCGGCGGCTCCGGCGACCGCCGGTAACGCTGCGGCTGCTCCGGCGGCGGGCCTTAACGCCGCGGGTGCTCCGGCGGCGGTGGCCAACACTGCGGCTGCTCCGGTGGTCGGCAGCAAGACGGGCAGTGGCGTCAAGGCCGTCGCCAAGCCGGCCAAGGGTGGTACCGCTGCCGTGGCGAGCGACTCCTCCTCCAGCAAGGTTGCAGCCAGTGGCGCGGCAGCCGAGCTGGCCAAGCAGCCAATCTTCGGCGGCAGCACGGCGGCCTGCAAGCCGGCCACCGGCACGCCGATCAACCTGGGCAACGTGAGCACACTCTCCGGCGTGCTCGGCGAACTGTTCTCCCCGGTCGTGCCTGCGTTGCAGATCTTTGTGGCCTCGCAGAACGCCTGCGGCGGCCTCAACGGGCACCCGATCAAGCTCTTCGTCGCGGACGACCAGGGCGACCCGGCGACCGCGGTCACCGTGGGCCGCAAGATGATCTCGCAGAACAAGATTCTGGCGTTCGTGGGCAACATCCAGGTGCTCACCATCGACGGCATGGCGTCTGTCATCAAGGACACCGGCATCCCGATCATCGGCGGCGACCTGACCAACAACACGTGGTTCACAAACCCGCTGTTGTTCCCGCAGGGCTCCCCGCCGCAGGCGATCTCCTACGGCTACCACCAGGCCGCCGCCGACATCTTCCACAAGAAGAAGCTCGGCAACGTCTACTGCCTCGAGGTTCCGCAGGCCTGCACCCAGATCAACAAGGCCTTCCAGGAACTGGCACAGGGCTTCGGCGACCAGGTCGTCTATACCCAGCAGATCTCGATCACGTCCCCGGACTACACGCCGCAGTGCATCCAGGCGAAGAACGCCGGCGTCGAGGTCATGATGATCACCAACGACGCACCCACGCAGAGTCGGTGGGGCAACAGCTGCGCGAAGGTCGGCTACCACCCGGACTACGTCATGTACCCGCTGGGTGTCGGCAACGAGCACCAGTTCCTGGGTAACGCCACCCTCGGCAACTCCTACGTGCCGATGAACCACTTCCCGTGGATGGCCGGTACCAAGCAGTTCCCCGGCTCCCCGGCGATGGACTACTACCAGCGCTCGGTCGCCAAGTACAACCCCGGCTACAACGCCGGTGGCGCGGCCAGCCTCGGTTGGGCAGCAGGCGCTCTGTTGGTCGCGGCCAGCAGCCAGATCGACGCCAACCCGACCACGTCGGAGTTCCTGAACGCCCTGTACGAGTTCAAGGGCCAGAAGTACACCACCCTCGGTGGGCTGGCTCCGGCGCTGACCTTCAACAAGGGCGGCACGCCGCAGGTGCCTTACTGCCTCTTCGGTGCGCAGTCCAACGCGCAGAACACCGGGTGGGCCCGGGTGGATTCCACCATGAAGTGCACGGACACGTTGGCACCCAGCGACCCGCAGGTGAAGAACAAGGGTCACTGACCCCTCGCTCGCGCCCGGCGCAGGGCTGACCTGCGCCGGGTGTCGAGTCCCTGACATTGCACATCAGCCGCAAGAAACCTCGACCCGGAAGTTGCCCTGACATGGATATCGCCAAGGTCCTGAAGAAGCAGTGGGATCGCGTCATCGCTCTCGCGCTGACTGTTGTCGGCGCTGTGTTCCTGATCTCCGGCTGGGTCGGGGTCAGCGGCACCATCGTGCTCGCCGAGCAAGCCCCCTACATGGTGTCGGGCGGCCTCGGGGGCATCTTCCTGCTCGGGGTCGGAGCCACCCTGTGGATCTCCGCCGACCTGCGCGACGAGTGGCGCAAGCTCGACCGCATCGAACAGGCCCTCGCCGACGGCGTGCTGCGCTACGACACCCCCGCCGAGCGGGCCTCCACCGCCATTGCCAATAACGGTGCCGCCCATCGGCCGCAGACCAGTGTGCGCACGGCGCGGGTACCCATTGAGGTCTCGGCCGACCATGCCTGAGCAGAAGTTGGGCGTGCGACCCGGCGGATCGTCCGTTGCCCGTCACGCGCCGACGGAGTCGGTCCCGTGGCTTCCCGCGATGATGCTGTTCTGGCAGGCGCTGACCGCCGTCACCGGGATCGCGCTGATCATCACCTGGTACTCGGTCAGCGGGAAGTCCGTCTTCAATGACCAGAAGCCCGGCATGGACATCGCCATTGCCGTGCTGATCATCTCCTGCGCGGTGGACGCGCTGTTCATCCTGGCCGGCCGTCGGGCTGTCGGGATGCGCCGCGAACACCTGATGCATTCGATTCCGGTGCCCCGCAAGCGCACCACCGCGTTGGCGCCGGAGGTTGCCGGGCTCATTGCCGGGAATGGTTTGACCCGATTCCACCGGACCTCCTGTCAGTTCATCGAAGGCCGCGACTGGCCGACCGCCTCGCTCGCCGAGCACCAGGCAGCGGGCCGTACCGCGTGTGGAGTGTGTGCGCCGTGAGCGAGTTCCTCACCTTCCTGCCATCCGGCATCAGCGCCGGATCGATCTATACCCTGATCGCCCTCGGCCTCGTGCTGACCTACAAGACCTCGGGTGTCTTCAACTTCTCCCACGGCGCGCTGGCCGCGACGTCGGCGTACATGTTCTACGAGTTCTGGGTGAAGCAGGGCTGGAGCTGGCCGATGGCCTTCCTGGCCTCGGTGCTGATCGTCGGGGTCGGCGGCGGGCTGATCATGGAGCGACTGGCGGCGCTGTTGTCCTCCGCGCCAACGGTCATGGTCGTGGTCGCCACGGTCGGCGTGCTGGTGTTCCTGCAGTCGCTGATGACCGCGATCTACGGGCCCGCCAACATCTTCATGCAGCCCTACCTGTCCCGCGAACCGCTGTTCAACCTCGGAGTGTTCGGGGTGACCCGCGAGGACCTGACCATCGTGCTGTTCTCGCTGGGCTCCGCGGTCGCGCTGTACTTCTTCTTCGAGCGCACCCGGCTGGGCAAGGCCACCACGGCGGTCGTCGATGACCCGAACCTGTTGAGCCTGCAGAAGACGAACCCCTCGGCCGTGCGTCGACTCTCCTGGGTCGTGGGTTCCTGCTTCGCGGCGATCTCCGGCGTCTTCCTCGCCCCGACCCTCGGTGTCTCGGTCAACACCCTGATCCTGCTGGTGATTGCGGCCTACGGGGCCGCGGCCGTCGGACGGTTCGAGAGCCTGCCGTTGACGGTGGCCGGTGCCATGGGTATCGGCATCATGGTCTCCTACCTGCCCTCGCAGGTCACCAAGCTCTCCTCCAGCGTGCTGGTGCAGAACCTGCCGGGCAACACACCGTTCATGGTGCTGTTCGTCGTCTTCCTGGTGGTGCCCGCGCGGTATCTGACGGAGCGTGGGGTGCGTAACGCCCGTCGCCTCACCCCGATCCGGACCTACAGCCCGAACGTCACGCGGATCGGCTTCGCCGCCCTGTTGGTGGTGCTGGCGTTCATCCCGATGCTGACCCCGGAAACCGATATCTCGCAGTACGCCTCCACCCTCGGTTACTTCATCGTGTTCGCGTCGCTGGGCATGTTGGTGTGGATGTCCGGCCAGATCTCGTTGTGCCAGATGTCGTTCGCCGCGATCGGCGCGGCGACCGCGGGGCACATGCTCCAACACCACGTACCGTTCCTGGTCGCGCTGCTGATCTCGGGCCTGGTGGCCATTCCGGCCGGCGCCCTGGTGTCCATCCCGGCGATTCGCCTGGCCGGCATCTACGTGGCGATCGCGACCTTCGGTTTCGCCATCGTGATGCAGCAGATCGGCTACCTGACGCCGATCATGTTCGGTCAGGACCAACGCATCGAGGTGCCGCGCCCGCACATCCTGGGCATGGACGCCACCACCGGCCGGGGCTACTACTACCTGTGCCTGTTCGTGGCTGTGTTGGCCGCCGTCGTGGTGCTCATCGTCCGGGGCAGCCGGCTGGGCAGCCTGTTGCGCGCCATGTCGGACTCCCCGGTAGCGCTGGACGCGCACGGGGCCAACACCAACGTCATGCGCATCGTGGTGTTCTGCATCGCCTCGTTCATGGCCGGCGTCGGCGGCGTGATGATCGCCGGAGTGCCCGGTAACGCCAGTGGCGCGCTCACCGGCCCGTTCAACATCACTGTCTCCCTGGTGATGGTGGCGGTGCTCGGCTTCGCCGGCCGCCGGCCCATCAGTTCCCCGCTGATCGCGGCGGTGCTGTTCCAGCTCGTCAAGATCTACCCGCCGTTCAACACCGAGTGGTTCATCAAGTACCAGGGCGTGCTCTTCGGCCTGGCCGCCGTGACCGTGGCCATCTGGCCCGCGCTGGAGATGAAGAGCCGGCTGGCTCGGTTGGGCCGCTTCGGCTCCGACCGCGACGCGGGCGGTCCGGTGATCGGCCGGATGGCGGAGCACCCGGTCGTCCCGGTGCGCGTGCGCGCCGCGGCGGTCAAGGAGCAGCCGGTGCTGGCCGGCGCGGGAGCGGGGGCTGACCGATGAGCGAGCTTGCGAGCTCATCAATAAACACAGTGCGACCGTGCCTCATCGGCGCACCGAGGAACGAGGTGGGTCGATGAGCGTGGATCTCGACGTTCGCCAGATCACGGTGCGCTTCGGCGGCATCGTCGCGGTCAACGACGCGACGGTGTTCGCCAAGGGCGGCACCATCACCGGACTGATCGGCCCCAACGGCGCCGGTAAGACGACGTTCTTCAACGCCTGCACCGGTCGCAACCGGCCGCAGGCGGGGACCGTCAAGTTGGGTGACCTGCAGTTGGAAGGGCGCCGTAGTTCGCACCGGGCACACCACGGACTGGGCCGGACGTTCCAACGGATGGAGTTGTTCGACAGCCTCTCGGTGGTGGAGAACGTCCGCACCGGCGTCGCGGCGTTCCTGTCCAGTTCCCGTCCGCTGGGGCAGATGTACTCCAGCCGCAAGGAATCAGCGGTCATCAACCAGCGGTCGGCGGATGCGTTGGAGCGCTGCGGGATCGCGACCCTGGGCAACAAAACGGTGGGTGACCTGTCGACCGGGCAACGCCGATTGGTCGAACTGGCCCGCGCCATTGCCACGCCGTTCAAGTTCCTGCTGCTCGATGAGCCGTCGTCAGGTCTTGACGTCTCGGAGACCAATGCGTTCGGCAAGGTCCTCACCGACCACGTGGAGCAGACCGGGATCGGCATCCTGATCGTCGAACACGACATGGTATTGGTGTCCGAGATCTGCCAACGAATCTATGTCCTGGACTTCGGCAAGATCATTTACGAGGGCACCACACGCGAGGCCCTGGGCAGCGACACCGTCAAGGCCGCATATCTGGGGGAGGCTTCCGTTGCTTGAGTTGCGCAACATCACAGCCGGCTACGACACCGGCACCGTGCTTCGCGATGTCACGCTCACCGTGCCGGACAAGGCGGTGGTCGCCCTCCTCGGGCCGAACGGCGCCGGCAAGACGACCCTGTTGCGGGTCGCCTCCGGGCTGCTGGCGCCGCGCTCCGGTCAGATCCTGATCGACGGCGAGGACGTGACCAATATGAAGCCCTATCAGTTGGCACGGCGCGGAATCATCCACGTTCCGGAGGGCCGCGGAATCTTCCCGTCCCTCACGGTGACCGACAACATTCGGTTGCAGGCACCGTCGGGCCAGTTCCGGGCCGCGCTGAAGAAGTCCACCGCCATTTTCCCGCGTCTGGGCGAACGAGCGAATCAAACCGCTCGCACCATGAGTGGTGGCGAGCAGCAGATGTTGGCGTTGAGCCACGCGTATGTCGGCGACCCGAAGGTCGTGCTGCTGGACGAAGTGTCCATGGGTTTGGCGCCGAAGATCGTCGAAGAGATTTTCGTTTACCTGCAGGACCTGGCTCAGCAGGGCATCGCGCAGTTGTTGGTGGAGCAGTACGTCTCGCGCGCGCTTCAACTCGCGGATTACGTGTACATCCTGGACCGAGGACGCATCAGCTTCGCAGGCGAGCCCGGTGAAATCTCAGAGGAGACTGTCATGAATTCCTACCTCGGATCGTTGGCGTCATGAGGGCGCCTCGTTGGGCTGTTGCCCTGACGTCCGTGGCGGCCGCCGGAACCGTTGCCTTCGTCGTGCTACCGGTGGGGACCGCGCGCGCGGATGTCCCCTCCCGGTTCGCGGTCACCGCCCAGGGCGACGCGATGTACTACGAGGTCGACTCGCCGAACATCCCCGCCTCGCCGAACAACACGGCCTCGTCGCTGATTGCCAGCGCCACGCTGTCGAACACCGACCAGACATCGTTCGCCAGCACGCCGTATTACGGCTCGACGGTGCAGAACCTGCCCGGCACCGCCAACGGCGTTCCGCCGGGCTTCGGGCTGCCGCCGAGCGTGTCGTTCCCGTTCACCCGGCTGCCCGGTTACGTCCAGTCGCGCTGCCCGACCACGCCGGACGTGGCGGACGACCAGGGCTACGGTCGCGTCGCGGCGAAGTGCAGTGACAAGACCGCGGAGGCGCACGGCACGCAGGGAGCGCCGTCCACGATTCCGGCGCCCAATCAGCAGGAGACCGCGGACGCGGTGACCCGGATCGCGGACAACGGCACGGCGATTGCCGAGGCCAGCGGTAGCGCCTCGGGCTTCGTCTCGGGCCCGCTCGAGGTCGGCAACTCCTTCGCCAAGGCCATCATCAGCGCCCCGGCCAACGGTGCGCCGAAGATCGACAGTTCCACCTTCGGTCGGTTCTCGATCAGTGGGCAGCAGTTCGGGTTCGACAAGAACGGCTTCACCTACCTCGGTCAGGAGACCAGCCAGAAGGACGCGTTGGCCAGCGCGAACACCGCCCTGGCCGCCGCCGGCATTCAGCTGGACATCGCGCCGGTGGAGACCACCAAGGACCCAGCGACCGGTCAGACCCGGTACACCATCGGTGGTCTGAGGGTCACTCAGGCGCAGAAGGGTGCCGGGGAATCACCGCTGACGGCCGTCTTCATCCTCGGCCGCGCGACCGTCAGTGGGGTGAACGTCGACTTCGGTTCGGCGCTCGCGTCGGGGACGGCAAGCTCCCTCGGTAAGGCCGCTGGGACAACCACGGCTGTGCAGGCACCGGATGCCACCGGCACCACTGCCTCGACAGGTAGCGCCGGTGCCCTCCCGACCGTGGTTGCCGGCTCGGCAACCGACGGCGCTACCGCGGTCGGGGCGCCCGACTCGACGACCGCTGCCGCGGATCCGACGGCAGGGGTCGCCCCGGCCGCCGGGACGGACCAGGGCACCACCCTGGCCACCGACACCCAGCGCGTGCGGACCCTCGGCTTCGTGCCGGCGGCCAACAGCAAGGGCAACGGCAGCAGTGAGGGCCTGTACCTGATGCTGGCGCTGGCCGCCGTGGCGGTGCTGGTCATGCAGCAGGCCATCAGCCGGTTCGGCGTGGCGATGGTCGCGAGCCGCAAGTAACAGAAACCCCGTAGCGTCCGACCAACTGTGGGCTATAACCCGCAGTTGGTCGGACGTCCGCGTTAAGGACGTCCGCGTTAAGAGGGTGTCGGGGTGGAGACCACGGGCTGGAGCAGGGCCGCCGGGAATCCGGTGTCCCGGGCACCGAGGCGCGGGTCCCACAACCTGTCCCCGAGGACTGCCAACGACTTGGCGACGGTCAACAACGCGTCCCGGTCGGAGCTCGTCGCGAGAGCCGCAGCCTGACCCACCTGGGTGGCCTCGGCGTCGAGCAGCAGTGCCAACTGCAGCCGGGTATTGATCAGGCGTTCACCCCGGGGGTCGGGCTTGGCGTAGAGCAGGTCCGAGACCTTGGTGAAGTCCACTGCTTGCGTGCGCAGCGCGGGCAGGGTGCCGTCGCTGATCGCGCCCGCCTCCTCCTTCGCGCTGGGCAGGCCGGCCCCGTGCACGAGCTTCGCCCAGGCGGTGAACGACTGCTCGGGTCGGGTGTCCTGGTACTCCCGCTGCGTCTTGTCGCCCTTCACGTCGGTCAGCGGCGTGGCCGGGGCGTAGCTGCCCGCCGCCCAGTTCGGGATCTCGGGGGTGCGGCGCATCACCACGCCGGGGGTGTCCTGCTCCGGGGTCATGTACGGCTTGAGTTCGGCCTGCGCCTGATCGAACACGCGGTCGGACAGGGTCTGTACCCGGTTGACCGCCAGCTGCAACTGGGTCCGGAGTGCGCCGTGCGGCACCGCTGTGGTGGCCTTGGCCAACGCGGCCGCTTGGGCGTACCCGTCCGCGGCGAAGCGGTAGTCGATCACCGCGCGCGGCGCCTGGTCGAAGGATGTACGCACCGACAGCACCTGCTGGGTGTCCCCGATGGCGTTGAGCATGGATTGCGCCGCCGCGGCCATTTGCTGGTCGTCGACCTTGTCCTTGCCCCAGTTCTGCACCGTTTGCAGGTAGCTCACCAGCGTCGAACTCATGCCGGCGAAGTCCTTGATGACCTCGGCCTGGTACTTGTCGCCCGCGGTCAGGGTGGGCGTGGGTTGTGGGTCGGGCGCGCTGGACTTGGAATCGGAACCGCTCAGCGACCAGGCCACCGCGCCGGAGGCCACCGCGGCGACTACCAGCAGCGCCGCGAACCCCTGCACCTTGCGGCTGCGCAGGCCCGTGGCCTGTGGCTGCTTCTTTTTCGTCGACGCCATGAGGGCAAAGGCTAACGGTTATTAACGTCCCCACCAAACCTGGTTTCAGCTTGCGCTGATGAGGCAGGCCTTGGTCATGACCACCGGCGTATTGATCAGGCGAAGACGGGATGCGGCGGTAACCACCAAGAGTCGGGGCGACGGCGTCCGCAAGGACATTCAAGGGCTGCGTGCCCTGGCCGTGGCGCTGGTGGTGGTTTTCCACCTGTGGACCCACGGCGCGCGCGGCGGCTTCGTCGGCGTGGACGTGTTCTTTGTGATCTCCGGTTTTCTGATCACCTCCCACCTGCTCACCAAACCCCCGCAGACACTGTCTGACCTCGGCGCGTTCTGGGCGCGGCGTATTCGCCGCCTGCTGCCCGCCGCGCTCACCGTGCTCACCGTCTCGCTGCTGGCCGCGCGACTGATCGCGCCGGACACGCAGTGGAAGAACACCGGCCAACAGATCATGGCGGCCACGCTGTACTGGCAGAACTGGCATCTGGCCGGGCAATCCGTCGACTATCTGCACGAGGACAGCCCGCCGACCGTGGCCCAGCACTTCTGGTCGTTGTCGGTGGAGGAGCAGTTCTACATGATGTGGCCGGTGTTGCTGGCCGCCACCGTGATCGTCGCCCGGCTGTTGAGTCGTCGGCTCGCCCCGCTGGCTGCGCTCGCGGTGAGCGTGCCCTTGGTCGCGTCCCTGACCTGGTCGATCATCTACACCCGCAGCCACCCGCCGCAGGCCTACTTCATTACCACTACGCGTATCTGGGAGCTCGCCACCGGTGCGTTGTTGGCCGCGCTGGTGCAGTGTGCGGTGCCCCAACGCATGGCTCGCCATCGCACGTCCCGTCTCCGTGCTGTGCTGCGACCGATAGTGGCGTGGGCGGGTTACGCGACCCTCGCCTATGCCGTGCTCACCTTCGGCAGCGACGGCTTCCCCGGGTACAAGGCGCTGCTGCCGGTGCTGGGTACGGCCGCGGTCATCGCCGCGAACGACCAGAGCCCGTTCACCCCGAACCGGTTGCTGGCCGTGCGTCCCGCGCAGTACGTCGGCGATATCTCCTACTCGGTGTACCTGTGGCACTGGCCGATCATCGTGCTGGTCCCGTATGCCACGAAGCACGACCTGACCGTGGGGGAGAAGGTCGGCATCATGGTGGCCGCCGTGGCTGCCGCGGGGCTGACGAAGCGCTATATCGAAGATCGGTTCCGGCGTCCGCGGGCAGCCCGCTCGCTCGTGGTGCCGTTCCGCTGGGCGGTGGCCGGCATGGCCGGCGTGATCGCGTTGTCCATGGTGCAGATCGGGGAGGTCGACCGACGCCTGCACCAGCAATTGCGCGACGTCCGGTTGGCCGCCGCCGACCCGTGTTTCGGTGCCTCCGCGATGCGTGCCGATCGGCACTGTGTGGCGGCGCCGGACCAGGTGGTGCCCAGCCCGATCGCGGCGCCCAAGGACATGTCGTTCTCCTACAAGTACGACTGCCAGCTGAAGTTGCCGTTCACCGGGTTCAAGTCCTGCGTGTTCGGGGACCGGAAGGCGACGCGCAACGTGGCACTGGTGGGCAACTCGCACGCCATTCACTGGTTGCCCGCGCTGCAGCAGGTGGCTCTCGCGGAGCACTTCAAGATCACCACGTTTTTCAGCGAGCAGTGCTTCGCCACCACGGCGCGGATCCAGTTCCCGACCCGGGCGGAGACCGAGAACTGCCTGCATTGGGGCCAGCAGGTGATGAACGCGACCAAGGCCGGTGCGTACGACCTGGTGGTCACCTCCGAGCGCACCTACATGACGCCGGTGGGCGGCGGCGGCGACAATGCCTTCCAGCAGGGCTACACCTCGTATGTTAGGAACTGGCTGAACGCCAACCGGCGGGTGCTGGTGCTGCGCGACGTGCCGCACCCGGCAACCACCGTGGACGACGTGCCGAACTGCGTGGCGCAGCACCGCCACCAGCTCACCGCGTGTCAGGGCAGCCGCTCGTCGTGGATGCACAAGGACCCGTTGGCCGATGCGGTTCGTGGCATGAAGTCGGACAAGGCCGTGGTGGCGAACCTGACCGACTGGTTCTGCACGAAGACGACGTGTCCGCCGGTCATCGGTGGGGCCATGGTGTACTTCGACGGCTCGCACATCACCGCCACGTACGCGCGCACGTTGGTTCCGGTGCTGGAACCCATCGTGGCCAGGGCAATGGGTGCGAAGAAGGTGGTTATCCCCGCGGCGGCCGCGGGTAAAGAGCACGCATGATTGCCGCCCGGTTGCCCGTGCGCCGCCGACGTCCCGGCCGCGGGCGAGGGTCAATGTTGGCGGTCATGATGCTCGCGGTGGCGCTGTTGCCCGGCTGGGCAGTGGCACACCGCGACAGCTCCGCGTGCACCGGTGCGGCGGCGTTGCCCAACCACTGCCGGGCCGCCGACTCCGGCAGGTACGTCCCGGACGCATCGCACGCCGAAACTGATCACGACGGTGACGGCACCGCGGAGAACTGTTGGGCCTCGGGCGACTTCGAGCACTTCAACACGTGCACGTTCGGCCGGCCGCACGCCAAGTACACGGTGGCGCTGGTGGGCAACTCCCACGCGGCGCAATGGCTGATGCCGTTACGCCGTTGGGCCGACCAGTACGACCTGCGCGTGGTCACCTATTTGATCCCCAAGTGCTTTGCCATCGACGAGAAGGTCGATATCGGCGACAAGCAGCGCGGCCCGGTGATGAACGACCGCTGCTACGCCTGGGGGCAATGGGTGCAGCGGGAGACCAATCAGCTCAAGCCCGACCTCATCGTCACCACCGAACGCACCTACAAGAAACCGATCCACCCCCTGCCCGGCGGGACCTACGCCTCCTGGCAGGCTGGTTACGCCGGCTACCTCAAGGGCTGGACCGATCAGGGTCGACATGTGCTGGTGGTCCGGGACAATCCGGTGCCGGGTAAGCAGGTGCCGCCCTGCCTGGCGGCGCACCCGAACAAACTGTCCAAGTGCGCCGGGGAGCGCAGCGTGTGGTTGAAGCCCGACGCGTTGGTGGCCGCCGCGCGGTCCCTGAACAATCCGCTGGTCCGGGTGGTCGACCTGTCCGAGCACATGTGTACCGACACCACGTGCCCGGCGGTGATCGGCGGGCTGTGTGTGTATCGCGACCACTCGCACATGACCGCGACCTGGATCGGCTCTCTGGCGACCTACCTCGAGGAGCCGTTCAGCGAGGCCCTGCACCACCATTGACGGACAACACACGCAGGGCGAGTTCCAAGTGGAAGATGTTGTCCCAGTCCTCCACCGAGCGGCCGAGGATCGCCTCGATGCGACCCACCCGGTACTTCAGCGTGGAGATGTGGATGTGCAATGCCGCCGCGGCGTCGGTGAGACTGCGCCGGGCGAACAGCGCCCGCAGCGTGGGCACCAACTCGCTGCGATGTTCCCGGTCGTAGTCCAGCAGGGGGCCGAGCCAACGCATGGCGAACGCGTGCAGTTCCCCGGCCCGCTGGTGGTCGAAAAGCAGCGCGTAGATGCCCAGGTCGTCGATGTGCGCGACCGACGTGCCCGCACCCACCGCGGGGTCGTGCAGCACCTGCTCGGCCCATCGTGCGCGGGTCGCGGCGGCGGACAGGGACACGGTGCCGGTGGCGGCCGGTCCGATGCCCACCACCACGTCCATCCCCGCCTCGGCGGCATCGGTCTGGATGGCCCGGCCCAGGGCGGCGGCGCCGGCCGGCAACGGTGCGGGCACCAGGGCCATCACCACCTCGTCGGTGATGCCGATCAACGGGCTCACCGCGGCGGTGGAGGCGTGCACGCAGTGCTGGTCGACCAGCCGGGTCAGCCGGTCCCGCGCGGCGTCGGAGCTCGGCGCGCGTAGCCCCACCGCCAGCGGGATGTGCTCCGCGGACAGGTCATGCCCGAGCTTGGCCGCCCGGGTCGCCACGTTGTCCACCGGCCGGTTCTCCAGCACGTCGGCCAGCAACCGCTGGCGCAAGGTGGCCACCGACGCCTCGATCTCCTGACGTACCGACATCTGATAGGCAATCAGACCCTGGGAGACGGACAGCGCCCGACGGGTGACCTCCCGACCGCGTTCGCCCACGCCGGCCAAGAGGAACCCGACAGCCTCGCCGTCCCCGCCGCAGATCGGGGTGATCACCCGGGCGGGCAGCCGCTTG
>DASQPJ010000154.1:0-3649 GCA_035644015.1 Sporichthyaceae bacterium | reverse complement strand
CTGGACCAACACCACGTACAAGTTGTGGGGTCCGGAACTGATGGCGATCGTGGCCAAGTACGGCCGCGGCGCGCGCGGCCAGGTGCACCACATCATCCAGGCCGGCTACATGGCCATCAATGTGTTCGCGCTGGCCTCCCGTGAGGTCGGTCCGAACCTGACTCGCGACCGCCTGATGGCGCAGTTGGGCAACGGCACCGTGTGGAAGTCCGACGCCTCGCTGGACCAGAGGTTCTCCTGGGTGGCCTCCGAGCGGTCCGGCGACAACTGGAGCAGCGAGAACGGCCAGGGACGCGAGTTCATCTACAAGTACATGAGCTCGAACACGGTGGCCAACCCGGACTTCACCCCGAACGGCTTCATGCCCGACCCGAACCAGTTCGTCATCCACACCAACAGCTGAAAATCGTTCCTCGCCCGGGACAACGGCGTCCCGGGCGGGGAATGCGAGGCCCGATCCCGGTGCGCTGGGTCGGGCCTCGCTTTGCTGACGGTGCATCAGGTTGCGTCGTGGTTATTTCTGTAAGCATGCATAGACGAAATCGGCGGAGGGGAGTAGGCTTGCCTACTGACGAGTAACTTCCGGGATCCGCCGCCCGAGGAGCAGGGATGACCACGGACACCGCCGCCGGAACCACCAACTGGCAACCCACCGCGTGCATCCTGTGCGAGTGCAACTGCGGCCTCGAGGTCGAGGTGGCGGGCCGCCGGTTGGCCCGCATCCGCGGGGACAAGGCGCACCCGGCCTCCGCCGGGTACACCTGCGAGAAGCCGCTGCGGCTGGATCACTACCAGAACGCTCCCGACCGGTTGACCAGCCCGATGCGCCGTCGCGCGGATGGCACCTTCGAGGCCGTCGACTGGGACACCGCGCTGTCCGAGATCGCCGCACGACTGCTCGCGGTGCGGGACGCCCACGGCGGGCCGAGCATCTTCTTCTACGGCGGCGGCGGGCAGGGCAACCACCTCGGCGGGGTGTACATGCGCTCGCTGATGGGGGCGCTCGGCGCGCGCTACCGCTCCAATGCGCTGGCCCAGGAAAAGACCGGGGAGTTCTGGGTCGATGCCCGGCTCTACAGGGGCCACACCCGGGGCGATTTCGAGCACGCCGAGGTGTCGGTGTTCATCGGCAAGAACCCGTGGATGTCGCACGGCATCCCGCGGGCCCGGCCGATGCTGCGGGAGATCGCCCGCGACCCGAACCGCACGATGATCGTGATCGATCCGCGGCGCACCGAGACCGCCGAGCTCGCCGAGCACCACCTGGCGCTGCGCCCCGGCACGGACGCGTGGTGCCTGGCCGCGTTGTGCGCGGTGATCGTCCAAGAGGATCTGATGAACCATCAGTTCCTCGCCGAACACGCCAACGGTACCGACGAGGTGATCACGGCGCTGCGGGCGATTCCGGTGGACGCCTACGCCGCGCACTGCGGGCTGGACCCCTCCGACGTGCGCACCGTGGCGCGGCGCATCGCGGCCGCGGGCAGCGTGTCGATCTTCGAGGACCTCGGCATGCAGCAGGCCCCGCACAGCACGCTGTCCTCGTACCTGGACAAGCTGCTGTGGCTGCTGGTGGGCAGCTTCGGCACGCCCGGCGGCATGGGCATGCACACCGACATCGTCCCGCTGGCCCGGACCGAACACGAGGATCGCGACTTCTCCCCCGTGCTCGGCGCGCGGATCATCGCGGGGCTGGTGCCGAGCAATGTGATTGCCGAGGAGATCCTCACCGAGCACCCCGACCGCTACCGCGCGATGGTCATCCAGAGCGCGAACCCGGCGCACTCGCTGGCCGACACGCCCTCGTTCCGGCGCGCGCTGGCGGCGCTGGACCTGGTGGTCACCGTGGACGTGGCGATGACCGAGACCGCGCGGTTGTCGCACTACGTGCTGCCCGCCGCCACGCAGTTCGAGAAGTGGGAGTGCACCTGGTTCAACTTCGAGTTCCCGCACAACACCTTCCACCTGCGCGCCCCGGTGCTCGAGCCGCTGGAGGGCACGTTGGTGGAGGCGGAGATCTACGCGCGCCTGGTGGACAACCTCGGCACCCTCGACGGCGTTGACCTGACCCCGCTCGCCGAGGCTGCGGCCGCCGGTCGGGCGGAGTTCGCGGCGGCGGTCGAGGCCGCCATCGCGGCCGAACCGCGGATCGCCGCAGTACTGCCGATCGTGCTGTACCGCACGCTGGGTCCGGCGCTACCGGACGGCCCGGTGCCGGCCGCGCTGTGGTCGATCGCACGCCGCGCTGCGGCTGCGGCACCCGACGCGGTACGCCGGGCCGGGCACGGTCAGCCCGGCGACGACGCCGCGGCCATCGGTGAGGCCTTGTTCGACGCGATGCTCGCCGGTCGACACGGCATCACGTTCAGCGTCGACGACCATGCCGACGTGTGGTCGCGGGTAACCACCCCGGACGGGCGGATCAACCTGGTGATCCCCGAACTGCTCGAGGAACTGGCCGGCCTGCGCACCGACGAGGGACTGCCCGACGGCTTCCCGCTGGTGCTCGCCGCCGGGGAGCGACGTGCGTTCACCGCGAACACCATCATCCGCAACCCGGACTGGCGCCGTCGGGACACCGGTGGTGCGTTGCGGGTGCACCCCAAGGACGCCGCGCCCCTCGGCATAGGGGACGGCGATCGGGCCAGGCTGATCACCGCCGGCGGCCAGGCCGAGGTTCTCATCGCCCACGACGAGACCATGCCGGTCGGGGCCATCGCGCTCCCCAACGGGCTGGGCCTGGACGTGCTCGATGCCGACGGGAAGTTGCACCGCACCGGCGTCGCCCCCAATGAGCTCACCCGGGCCGAGGACCGCGACCCGATCGCGGGCACCCCCTGGCACAAGCACGTCCCCGCCCGCCTCGAACCTTTCCCCGCCTGAACCACCCCCTAACGTCCGACGAAGGGTGGGCTATAGGCCACGCTTCGTCGGACGCAACGGGGTTAGGGGACGAAGCGGTAGCCCATGCCGAGTTCGGTGATCAGGTGGCGGGGGCGGGACGGGTCCGGCTCCAGCTTGTGCCGCAACTGGTTCAGGTACTGGCGCAGGTACTGCGTCTGGGTCACGTAGGTCGGGCCCCAGATCTGCTCGAGCAGGTAGCGCTGCGGCACCAGCTTGCCGGGGTTGCGCAGCAGGATCTCGGCCAGCTGCCATTCCGTCTTGGTGAGGTGCACGTCGTCGCCCTCCCCCCCTGTGCCGTCTTTGTGCGCCGGGCGGACGGTGCGGGCGGCGAGGTCGACCAGGTAGTCCCCGACGGCCACGATCGGCGGGGTCTCCTCGCTCACCGCGCGACGGGTCACCGCGCGCACCCGGGCCAGCAATTCCTCCAGCTCGAACGGCTTGGTGACGTAGTCATCCGCGCCGGCATCCAACGCGTCGATCTTGTCCCGGCTGCCCGCCCGCCCGGAGAGCACCACGATGGGCACCGTGGACCACCCGCGTAGGCCATGGATGACGTCCACCCCGTCGATGTCGGGCAGGCCGAGGTCGAGCAGCACCAGGTCGGGCGGGCACTGCGCGGCGCGCTGCAGGGCGGCCGCGCCGGAGCCCACCACGTCCACCTCGTAGTCGCGGGCCCGGAAGTTCACCTGCAGCGCGCGCAGGATGTTCGGGTCGTCGTCGACCACCAGCACCCGGGCGCCGCCGC
>DASQPJ010000153.1:0-23406 GCA_035644015.1 Sporichthyaceae bacterium | reverse complement strand
CGGGAGGCCAGCGCGAACACATTGATGGCCATGTAGCCGGCCTGGATGATGTGGTGCACCTGGCCGCGCGCGCCGCGGCCGTACTTGGCCACGATCGCCATCAGTTCCGGACCCCACAACTTGTACGTGGTGTTGGTCCAGTACCGACCGGCCGGCCAGTTGCCGAAGATCGAGCCCAGGATCTCGGTCGCGAGGTGGTTGCCCGAGATGCCCTTCGGCGGGTAGTAGCCCTGCTGTGCCGACTCCACCATGAACTTCGCCATGGTCGAGGGGTTGATCACGTAGTGAATGATGTGCTCGGGGTTGGCCGCGCGCATCGCCAGCACGTACGCGGACATCGAGGTTTCGGAGATGGAGACGTCGGCGCGTTTGACCATCTTCGCGCCGGTCGCGTCCATGATCTTCTCTACCGCGTTGCAGGCAATCTGCATTTCCGGGGAGGTCAGGCAGATCAGCCCGTAAGTCTTGGGCTTGATGACGTTCGCCGCCCAGTGCGCACCCGACATGGCCTCGTGGATCATCGACATGTGGGTCGGGAACATGAACGGGTCCTGCCACTCGGTCTGGGAGTAGGCCCAGGCCCCGACGTAGGGCAGGTGGTTCTGCTTGAGGTCGTCGTGGATCGAGGCGGTCGCCCAGTCGATGCCGGTGATCAGGGAGAAGATGTGGTCCTGACCGACGAGCTTCTTGATGCAGGCCTTGGCGCGGGACACTTCACCCGGGCCGTCATCGCAGTCGGTGATCGTCAGCTTGCGGCCCAGCACGCCGCCGCGGTCGTTGATCGCCGCCGCGGTGGCCATGTTGCTGATGGCCTGAGGCCGAGTAAGCACGTTGCCCAGCGCCATGCCGTGCATGTTCACCGAGCCGAGCCTGATCTGGTCGCGCGTGATGCCGACGTCGGTGGCGCCGTTCTTCGCGTCGTAAATCTTCTGGTCGGCGGCCTTCTGGGCATCCGACACGTTTGGCTGGACCTTGGCCGCAGTCGTAGTCGTGGCGACCTTGCCAACCGGGGCGGCCTTGGCAGCTTTCACTGCCTTGGCAGCCGGAGCAGCCTTCGCCACCGGAGCAGCAGCGGTGTGCTCCGCTGCCGCCGGGACGGCTGCAGCGGCGGGGGCGGCGGCCGCAGGAGCGGCAGCGGCAGACTCAGCGGCGGGAGCCACGGGTTGCTCCGCGACCTGCTGGGAGGACCCGCCACCTCCACCGCATGCCGCCAAGACCAGCGCTGCCGCGGTGACGACAGGCACTGCCTTGATAAGGGACTTGGACGGTCTCAACTGATTCTCCTCAGGGCCGGAGAGGCGCCGCGATGCCTCTTCGCGGATCGGCATAAAAACAGCCGGTGCATTGATGAGAGGTAAGAAAATCAACAACGGAGATTAATTATTTGCTGTGTTCTCCGCGTGACGTAGTCAACAACCGGCTCAGTTCCACTGCCTCACCCACATGGAGATACCTTGGAGGCTCTCCGGGAATTGATCTGCTTCAGTAACCGCTTTTCGAAAGAAGCGGTAACTTTGCGCCGGCTATCCGCCGATCCCGATGGCGCGCTGGGCCAACAGCAGCGCCCAGATCTCCTGCTCCACACCCGCCGGGTCCTTGGAGCGCGGCACGAACGTGGTGTCACGCTGGGCGACCGAACGTGCCATCGGCATGGACGCCCCGTGCAGCGCGGCGAGCATGCGGGCCGGGGCGGCTCGGTGGTCCAACCACGTGGTCATCAACCGGTCGCGGACCGGGGCGTGGGCTGCCATGGGGTCACCGCCGTTGCGGTCCAGTACTCGGAACTGCGCTCGCGGGCTCCGCGGCGTCGAAAAATCCCCACGGCACAACACACTTCCGTCGGACAGCACGCTCTCCGGCACGAACCGGAAGCCTGCCCCGGGCCGCCACAGCAGGTCGTTGCTGTCGCGCCGGATCAGCCGGGGCACGGACGGCCGAACGTCGTCCAGCTCGTCGGCCACCACCAACGTCCGCCCGCCCAGCGCCGAGGACAGGAACGACCACACCTGCGGCACTGACCGGTCCGTGGTGCTGATGCCCGCGGCCAGCACCGCACCGGTCGGCACATCGCGCAGAGCGTGCAGGCCCGCGTCCAGGGTCAGGTCGATGCGGGTGGCGGTGACCACGTTCAACCGACCGAATCCCGGTACCGCGACCTCGGAGCGCGACAGATCCGGAGTTACCCTCCGGAACAATTCCTCGAACACCGGCACGCCGAGCCGGCGGCGAGCCTTGGACAAGGCCGGTGAGCTGGCGTCGTGAGAAAGATCAGCACCAGTCACTTTCAGTACCCGACGCAACACTTCCCGATATCCCAGGTGCGGGAATAACGCTAATCCGAGCACGAAATACAACACCAAATGCGCGGGCAACATGCGTTCGCGCTGTTCAGCACACCCCACCGCGTCGATGGTCCCGTCGACCAGATCGCGCGGGTAGGCGTGCAGCAGCGCCCGCAGGCCGAGCTCCTCGAAGATCGGCTCCCGGGCGAGTGAACGACGTTGGCCCGTGCGTCCCATGGCGACCTACCGCGAGATCCCGGCGCCGTCCTGGGTGTGCACGATGAACGAACTCGCGGTCGTCTCCACGTTGCCGACGAAGGAGGTCATGCTGACCAGCCACTTCGCCATGCTCAGCGGGGCTCCCAGCTCCGTGCTGACCTCATCCAGTTCGACGCGGATGTCCCCGCGGCCCCTCAGTTTCCAGTAGGGGCCCTCATCTTTGACGTCGACGTCCTGTCCGGAGCCCAGGATCGCGTCGATGGTGGCGTCCGCATCGGTGCCCTTCATCAGCACGAGCACCGTGCGGAAGTCGTTGTCGGCGGCGAGGCTCATGCTCCACCGCCGACCCCGAGCGAGGCGACGATCTCCTGCTGCCGCGCGGCTGTGGTGGCCAGGACCTCGGCGAAGGGGGTCTTGGCTGCCGGGAGGCAGTCATAGAGCTCGGCCAGCGGTCCCGCGGCCTCGACGGCCCGCGGGGTCCAGGTGGCGATCCACTCGGTGATGATCGCCTGGTTCTGTGCCGCGGCCGGGACTTCGGGCGCGGTGACCATGCGCACGAACTCCTCGGTCCAGGCCAGTTCGCGGCGCCGGTCGCGTTCGACGGAGTTCACGATCAGCTTGGACACCACGTCGCCGTGCACCGGACCCAGCGCGCCGATGAGCCTGAGCACCGCGACCTCGGTGACGATCGGGTCGAAGCACAGGTTCATCGCAACGATGGTCTCGCCCCAGTCCTTCACGCCGAAGGAAATCTCCTCCACCAGGCGGCGCAGCGGTTGATAGCGGGACGAGGACAGCCAGGTGTCCTTCGCGCCGGTGGCGTCAAAGCCGGGCACGTTCTCCTCGAGCATTAACAGGTAATGCACGATGTCCTGCGAGTGCCGGGCCCGGTCGAAGGTCTCGAACAACATCGAGGCCACGACGGTGTCCGAGAGTCCTTCGCGGGACGCGGAGAACATGCCGCGGAACAGGCCGTACTCGACGAACGACCAGACCGCGTAGTGGTTCTGCAGGATCTCGGTCAGCCAGGTCGGATCAATGTCGGCCGCACCTGCCGCCACGTCCTCGGTGACGCGTTCGATCGCGCGTTCCTGCTCGGCCTGCATGCGCATGTACGGGCGTTGCCACAGTGACGAGGGGTCACGGAAGTCGTGCCAGTCCGGGTGCCGCAACCGCGAGGATTCCTCGATGAAGGCCTCGCGGCCCTCCGGGGTGCGCAGGTAGGAGTTGCCCTTGTCCCACCAGTTGCCCAGCCGCGGCTGCACGTGCAGGTTGACGGCCTCGTACTCACTCGGCCGGCGCTTGCGTGAGTTGATGTAGGTGAAGTCCCGCGGGAGCCTCGCCGCGGGAGTCACCTCGATGGTGGTCATACCGCGGCCACCCCGGCGAGCGCGAGCGTGCCGTCCGCCAACTTCACCAACTCGGGCGCGTCTTTCACGTTCTTGATCGGGTCCTCGATCTCGAAGTTGATCCGCTTGATGTCCTCGACGGTCCACATGTGCGCGTCCGGCTTGGTGTGCGGCTGCGCGATCAGCGTCTTGCCGTCCTCGCGCAGCAGGTCGCGGGTGATCACGAACTCGTCCAGCGCGGTGCCGTCCCAGAGTTCGTCCCACAGCATGGTCGACTCGTAGCGCTCGGGCTGCTGGCAGAAGATCTCCTCGCACGGCGCCGAGCAGAACGCGTGGTTGCGGCCGGCGTAGGAGCGCAGCCGGGTGGTGTCCTCATCGATCTTCGGGAACACACAGGGCAGCGCGCAGGTGCGGCAGAAGTACGGCCGCTGCGAGAGACCCTGGATCGGGATCATCTCCATGCTCGGGTCCTCGAGCAGCGCGTAGGCCTCCCAGAAGTTGCCGTAGATGTCGTACCAACCGGGGTACTGGTTCTCCAGCCACTCCATGTGCTCCGGCGTCACCGTCGGCCAACGCCAGTAGTGCAACGGCCAGGACGCCGCCGCCACCATGGCGGCCGTGTGACCCGCCCACTTCAATCGTTCCGCGGCCTCACCGAAGTACTTCGGGACCTGCAGACCGAACGGTTCGAGGGTGCCGATGTAGTTGCCGACCCAGTCGTCCGCGACCCACTCTTCCCAGAGCTTGTAGTAGGACTTCTCCATCTTGCCGCGACCGAAGTAGTCGAACAGCACGCTGATCAGCGGGTCGAGGAAGGCGTGCTGGCGCCAGAACGAGCGGTCCAGGTCCTGCTGCAGCATCGGCAGGTTGTCCGGCTCGGACAGCACGGCGGCCAGGGTGGCGTACCCGTTGGCCATGTGCCGAGCCTCATCGGACTGAATGGAGAGGAACACGCCCGGGGTGGCGTGGTCCCCATTCAGCGCGGCGACCGCGGTCAGCGCCACGAACAAGGGGTTGGTGTAGGCGGTTTCGCCCACGACCTGCAACGAGAGAGCGCACTCGATCGGGTCGTTGACGTAGAAGTTGTCGAAGCAGACGCGGCCGGCGCGGGCGAAGATGTTGTCCCCGCGCACCTTCATCCCGCGGTCGAACCCGCACGGGTCCGCCGCGTTCTTCGCGAAGTAGCGCAGCAGGTACATCTGCTGGTTCAGGTGCCGACGCTCATCCATCGCCTGCGCCAAATAACCGGCGCGCAATTCCGCGTTGTCCACCGTGTCCACCAGCATCGACTGGCACTTCTCCGCGCCGTACTCCGCGTAGACCACGATCGGCAGGGCCAACTTCAGCCCCTCCAGCCAACCCGCGTCGGCCTGCGCCGCACCCGACGTGCGCGACAGCACGTCCTCGAACCCGCCGTACTGCCGATCGTCCTTCTCCTGCTCCATCGTCAGGTACTCACGCACCAACGTCCGGAACGGATCCTTGGTCTTCTTCGGCACCTTGTACCGCGTCGGATAACGCGGCTGATGCTCGACGTAGGACGGGGTCCATTCCACGGACTTCACGCGGTCGTGGGCTTCAACGAGCGAGGGCATGGACTTCTCCAACTGGGAGCGACACCGGGACGACACCCCGAGCGTGCCGCCCCGCCGCAGGCCGCAGTACCTCCACCTGGACACTCTCCCGCTGCGGCTTTCGGCGGCCTATGCTCGGCCCAGTCCGAGGGAGGCAGTCGGTGCTGAGCCACAACGGCGAGGGGCGCGATCCCCAGGACCGGGAAGCCGCGCTGGCGCTGGCCCTGCTGGACCGCAACGCGGCGATCCGGCAGATGGTCAACGGGGTGGTCGCCGGGCTCGACGTGCCCATCGGGTTCGCCGCGGTGGTGGTCGATGACCTGGACACCATGCAGATCGTGGCGACCAACGGCACCTGGGGACTGACCGACCTGATCATCCCGTCGGGTCGCGGCCTGGGTGGGCGCGTCGCGGCCATGCGGACCCCGATCGTCCTGGACGACTACGCCACCTCCACCGAGATCACCCACGACTTCGACCTGGAGATCGCCAAGGACGGCATCCGCGCCCTGGCGGCCGCGCCGATCACCCACGGCCACCAGTTCCTCGGCGTCCTCTTCGCGGCCACCCGGGAGCCCGGAACGCTTGATTCCACGCAGTTTCACGGCCTGTGCCGGCTGGCCCGGCAGGCAGGCCTGGCCCTCGCGGTGGCCGACCACGCCCGCGACATGGCCGATGTGGCCGTACACGAGGAACGCCGCCGGGTGGCCCTGGCCCTGCACGATTCGCTGGGTGCCTCGCTGTTCACCATCGGCGCGGCGATCCGCTCGCTGCGCGCCGACGTCGAGGTCGGCTCCGAACTCTCCGCGCGGCTCGGCTACATCGAAGAACAGACCGCGTACGCCTCGGCGACCGTGCGGCGCACCCTGCTCGCGCTCAACTCCGCCCCCGAGGAACGCGCGCTCGGCGTGGCGTTGCAGGCCGACGCCCGGGCGTTCACCGAGCGCACCGGAATCGAGGCCAGCGCCGTGGTGCTCGGCGCGCTGCCGGCCCTCGCGCCCACGCAGAGTCGGGAATTGCTGCTCGCGGTACGCGAGGCGCTGCTCAACGTGGAGAAGCACTCAAGGGCCCGATCGGTGATCGTCTCCGCGTACCCGAACGACGGTGGCGTCACCGTCGCGGTGACCGATGACGGTGTGGGACTGGCCTCGGAGGTCAACGCCCGCGGTGACGGGTTGGGCCTGATGGCGGCGAGGGAACGGCTTGCCCGGCTCGGTGGGAGTCTGGTGGTCACCGACGGCGACGACGGTGGATGCGCAGTCAAGGGGTGGATCCCGGCATGACGATCAATCCCAAGGCGATCCGGGTCTTCGTGGTGGACGACCACCCGGTGGTGGTGCAGGGCGTGAACATGCTGATCCGCGGCGACCCGCGGCTGACGGTGGTGGGTGATGCCCGCTCGGCCGGCGAGGCGCTGCGCGTGCTGCCCAAGCTCAATCCGGACGTGGTGCTGCTGGACCTGCGGCTGCCCGACATGCTCGCCTCGGAGTCGGCCCGACGCATCCGGGCGATCCTGCCGAAGGCCCGGATCCTGGTGTTCACCGCGCACTCCGAGCACCCCGCGTTGCAGCTGGCGATGGATGCCGGCGCGCACGGCGTACTGCTCAAGGACGTGGCGAACGCCGACCTGGTGGACGCGATCATCCGCACCTTCCGCGGCGAGACCGTGCTCGACCCCCGCCTGGTCACGGACAGCACGGCGTGGAATCCCGAGTCCAAGACCGGCAAGTTGACCAAGCGGGAGTACGAAATCCTGCGCCGGGTGGCGATGGGGGAGACCAACCCGGAGATCGCCGAGAACCTCATGCTCTCCCGCAACACCGTGAAGACGTATCTGCAGAGCGCGTTGCAGAAGCTCGGCGCCCGCAACCGCATCGATGCCATCGTCAAGGCCGGGGAGGCAGGGATCCTGTGACTTCCGGCCCGTCCGACGCACCTCGCGCCGACCGGCGACGGGGCGCCCCGTTGGGCCCGTTCCATTCCGTGCGGGAGATCACCACGGTCAAGCCCAAGGGGCGGTGGCTGTCCGAGTACGAGGTCGCGATCGGCAGGGCGCAGAGCGACCTGCGCCAGTTCGACACCGGTGGCTGGTGCGTGCTCCGCCGTGACGGATCGGGCATCTACGACGACGCCAGCACCGCGGTCGCGCACCCGGACTGGACGGAGTTCCGCGACCCGATCTCCATGTGGCAACGGAATTACGTGGCGCTGCAGGCCGAGGAAGAGGGCGCGATCTCCCGGCAGATGCGCACCGCCGAGCTCAACGGCAGCTTCGGCGACATGTGCTCGCATTGGTGTCGGGATGTGCTCGGCCCGTACTACGAGGCCTGGGCCTGCGCCGAGTCGGCGTTGTTCATCGCACTGTCCCGCTGCGTGCGTGAAGCATTGTCCGACACGTTGTCCATGGCGTTGGTGTTCGCCGGCGTGGACCGGGCCCGCCACCAGCAGGACATCGCGAACATCAGCCTGCACCTGGTGGCCGAGATTCCCACGTATCTCGACGGATTGGGCCTGCCGACGTGGAATGACGACCCGGCGCTGGCGCCCACCCGGCAGTTCATCGAGGCGTTGCTGGACACCCGCGACTGGGTGGAGGTCGCCGTCGTGGTGGCGTTGATCTTCGATGCCACCGTCTCGGACTTCTTCCTCAGCCGGTTCCTGCGCCGGTTCGCGCCGCTGCACGGGGACACCATCACCCCGACCATCCTCACCTCGGCGGAGCGGGATCGGGCCCGTTTCCACGGCTCGATGAGCGAGCTCGTCCGCATGTTGCTGGAGCCCTCGGAGGTCGCGGGCGGCGGATCGGTCCCGCACCGGGCCAACCGGGTGGTGATCCAGGGCTGGGTGGACAAGTGGACGCCGTGCGCGATGGAGGCGGTGCATGCGCTGTCCTGCGTGGTCAAGGCAGCGCCGGTACAGCACGACGATGCGCAGCGGATGCGCGCCTCGGTCACCGGCCCGTTGACCGGCGTGCTCGAGTCGTTAGGTCTGCGATCACCGGCCTGCCTGGTGAACTGACGATGCGTCAGCAGGTGACGATCTGCATGCCGCAGGGCGGTGTGGCCGCAGCTGCGGTCGACTCGCTGGGCGCCAGGCCGGACCTGCAGGTCGTCGACTTCGACAACTACGTGAAGATCGTGGCCGCCGGGTCGATCCAACTGGAGCTGGACGACATCGGGGATCGGTTGGGCAGAGCGCTGAGCATGGCCGAGTTCCTGGGCAGCGTGTCCAGCTTCACCGGCCGCGTGGTCATGTACGAGCGCACCTTCACGATCTGCTGGTCACTGCCCGGCATCCTGCCCGACGATCACTGAACGACCTCCAGGACTCTGATCTGGTCCTCGGGCACCCGGGCCAGCGGGTCCCGGATCTCCACGCCCAGCTGCTTGATGTCCCCCACCGACCACAGTCGGGCCTCGTCGATGCTCAGCTGCGGTTGGGGCACCAGCGTGACCCCGTCGGCGCGCACCAGGCCCTCGCGCAGCACGTACTCGGACAGCTCGACGCCGTCGTTCAACTCGTTCCAGGTGGGTGCGGTGTACCGATGCGGTTCGGCAATGAAGAACGACTCGCACACCGACGAGCAGAACGCATGCCGGCGCCCGGCCGCGTCGCGCACCACCCGCGGGTCGAGACTGGACCCCGGACACTCCGGGGCGGGCATGTGACACACCCGGCACATCAACGGGAGCTGACCGAGCGCGTCCAGGGCCAGCCCGCGGTTGGCCGGATCCACGGCCTCGGCGTAGCGCTCCCAGAACGCCCCGTACCGCGCCCACCACCCCGGGTATTTGTCCTCGAACCACCAATAGTCCGCCTCGGTCAGCGGTTCCTGGCGCCAGAAGTTCACCGGCCACAGCGCCGCGGCGAGCATGGCCAGGTCGTGGCCCAGCCAGCGCACGTTCGCCGGGGCCGACTCCGCACTCGCCGGGCGGGTGATGCCCAACGGCGCCAGCCGGTCCATGTAGGCGCCGACCCACTCCTCCCAGACCCACTCCTGCCAGTACTCGAGGTAGGAGCGCGTACGTACGGAGGAGGAGTAGTCGTAGATCAGCGTGAGGAACGGGTCGAGGAAGGCGTGCTGGCGCCAGAAGCACAGGTTGAGGTCCTGCTTCACCAGCGGGATGTTGTCCGCCGAGGACAGCACCGCGGCCAGCGTGGCGTACCCGTTGGCCATGTGCCGGGCCTCGTCGGACTGGATGGACAGGAACGCCGACGGGGTGATCTGGTCGCCGTTGGCGGCGGCGATCTCCGTGGTGGCCACGAACAACGGGTTCGTGTACGCGGTCTCGGTGACCACCTGCAGGCCCAACGCGCAGGCCACCGGGTCATCGGACAGGAATGTCTCGAACAGCGCCCGGCCGGCCCGCAGGATCGGGTGCGACGCGCGGTACTGGTGGGTGGTGTTGAACCCGGCCGGGTCCACTGCGGTCTTGGCGAAGTAGCGAAGCAGGTGGTTCTGCACGTTGACGTGACGCAGTTCGTCGAGCATCTGCGCGAGATATCCCTGACGGAGTTCGGAATTGGGGATCGCGTCGATCAACATGGCCATCGACTTCATCGCCATGTACTCGGCGTTCACGGTGAACCCCAGCAGGGGTTTCAGGATCTCCATCCACCGCGAGTTCCCGGCCGCCCGCGGACCGGAGGACATCTGCGCATCCGTCAGCAACCCGTAGAGCCGGTCGTCCTTCGCGCGTTCCATCGCGTAGTACTCGCCGAGCAGGTGACGGAACGGATCCTTGGTCGTACCGGGCATGGTGTAGCGGGTCGGGTACGCCGTGGTGCGACGTTCGTTGTCCCAGGCCAGCGACTTGGCCTTGGCGTGGATGACATCGTTGGCGACCACCATGACCGGTGCCCTCAACTCCTTCGGAGGCCTCAGCCCACCGGGGTTTTCCCGGTCGGGACGAACGCGTCGGAGTAGACATTGCCGGCCCGAACCCCGCGGCGCACCAGGAGTTCGGTCGCGGCCTCGATCATGCCGGGTGGCCCGCACAGGTACGCGTCGTGGCCCGACCAGTCGGTGCGATACCGCGCGATCGCCTCGGTGACCAGGCCGGTGGCGCCGGACCAGCCGGGGTGCGGATCTTCCAGCACCGGGACGAACCGCAGGTCAGGTAGCACCGTCTGCAGACCCGCGAGCTCGTCGAACCCGTACAGGTCCTGCCGCGTGCGTGCCCCGAAGAACAGCGTGACCTCGCGTGGCGCGCCCCGTTGCGCCTGGTCGGTGAGCATGGACAACAGCGGTGCCAGCCCGGAGCCGCCCGCCACCATGACGATGCCGCGATGCGACAGCCGCACGGACATCAGGCCGAACGGGCCGGTCACCGTCACCGGCACGCCGGGCCTGGCGTGTTCGGTGAGGAAGTTCGAGAACAGTCCGCCCTGGATCACCTTGCAGATCAGTTCGATGCGGTCGTTGTCCGCGGACCCGTTGGACATCGAGTAGGAGCGCTCCGCGTCGGTGCCGGGCACGGTCACGTTCACGAACTGCCCGGCCGCGAACGGCATCACCACGTGCTCGGCGTGGCGCAGGATCAGCCGGCGGATGTCCGGGGTGAGCGCCTCGTTCGACTCGACCGCCATCGCGTACTGCCCGGCCTTGTCGCCGCTGTAGAACTCCTCCTCGTCCAGATTCATCGCCGCCACGTCGATGACACAGTCGTCGACCGGGTAGCTCTGGCAGACCAGGATGGTGCCGCGATCCCGTTCGGCGGGCGGCAGGGCGTAGCTGGACGCGGCGAGCTCGACATCACCATCGACGAGCTGCACCTTGCACGTGCCGCAGGCACCGTTCTTGCAGCCGTAGCGCAGGAACACCGGATGACGCCGCGCGCCCTCCAGGATCGTCTCGTCCTCGAGGCAGGTAAAGGTGTGACCGAACGGCTCCACTCGGACCTCGTACACGCAGCCATGGTGACTGTCCTGCGCGCCCTCGCGTAGCTCCACATGGGCGAGGACCGTGCATAGGATCCGGAGATGGCCCCCGGAACCGACAGTGCTGCCCAGTTGGCGAAGAACCCCCTCATCCCGCTGCCCGGTCATTGGCAACGCATCGAGCGGGCCGACCAACTGGCCCGGTGTCGGTCGATGTCCATCGACGAGTACTGGACCTGGGTCGCCGAGCAACAGCGCTGGTCCACGCCGTGGACGGCGGTGCGCGAGGGTGGCCTGGGCGAGGCCCAGTTCTTCACCGGTGGCCGGCTGAACATCGCGGACAACTGCATCGACCGTTGGGCGGAGAACCCGGCCACCGCGGACCGCCCGGCGGTCATCTGGGAGGGCGAGCCGGGCGACGTCCGCACCTACACCTACGCGCAGTTGCGCGACGAGGTGTCCGCCCTGGCCGCGGCGCTGGTGGACCTCGGTGTGGGACACGGTGACGTGGTCGCCATCTACATGCCCAACCTGATCGAGGCGTTCACCGCGATCCACGCCTGCCAACGCATCGGCGCGATCTACACGGTGCTGTTCTCCGGCTTCGGCCCGGAGGCGGTGGCCTCCCGATTGCAGGCGGCCGGGGCGAGCACGGTGATCGTGGCCGATGGGTCCTACCGGCGCGGCAAGCTGGTGCCGTTGCTGGCCACCCTGCGCGAGGCGCGGGCGGGCAGCCCGACCGTGCAGCACGTCATCGTCGTCGACCGCACCGGCACGTTGGGTGCGTTGCAGCCCGGCGAGCACCGCTACGACGAGCTGGTCGCGGCCAACAAGGCGGGCACCGACTGTGTGCCGCTGGATCCCAATGAGGCCGCGTTCCTGATCTTCACCTCCGGCACCACCGCCAAGCCCAAGGGCGTGGTGCACAGCGTCGGCGGGTTCCTGCTCGGCACCTGGGCCAATGCACACTGGCAGGTCGGCTGCGAGGAGGGCGACGTCTACTGGTGCGCCGCGGACGTCGGCTGGTTGACCTTCCCGATCCAGGCCGTGGTCGGCGGGCTGGCCTGCGGCATGACGCTGCTGTGTTTCGAGGGTGCGCTGGACACCCCGACCACCGATCGCTTCTACGAGATCTGCCGCCGGCATGCGGTGACCAAGGTGCTGGCCGCGCCCACGTTGGCCCGCATGCTGCGTAAGTTCGGCGGGCCCGGGCCCGAGGGGCTCTCGCTGAAACTGTTCACCATGCAGGGCGAGCCGCTGGACCCCGAGACGTTCACCTGGACCTCGGACACCTTCGACGCCCCGGTGGTCAACGCCTACGGGCAGACCGAGACCGGCTCCACGTGGTGCTACCCGGTGTACGGGGTGGACGACCTCAAGGCCGGGTCACTGGGCCGGGTGCTGCCCGGGCACGCGTTCGACATCGTCGACGACGACGGCGTCTCGGTACCGGCCGGGACCAAGGGCAACCTGGTGCTGACCGACCCGTTCCCGACCATGTGCCGCACCGTGTGGCAGGACCCGGATCGTTACCACGAGGCGTACTTCGCGCGGTTCCCCGGCCGTTACGCCACCAACGACGAGGCGCTGATCGACGAGGACGGGCACCTGTGGGTGCTCGGCCGCTCCGACGACGTCATCAACGTGGCCGCGCACCGAATCTCCACGATGGAGATCGAGGCGACGATCGGCGCGACCCCCGGCGTGGCCGAGGTGGCCGTGGTCGGGGTGCCGGATGACACCAAGGGCACCGTGCCGGTGGCGTTCGCGGTGCTGCGCCCGGATGCGGACGAGCCCACGGTGCGTGCGGCCGCCGAGGCCGCGGTGGTCCGGGAGATCGGCGGCTACGCGCGGTTGGGCAACCTCTACGTGGCGAAGGCGCTGCCCAAGACCCGCACCGGCAAGACCATGCGCCGGGTGCTCCGCGAGATCGCCGCAACCGGCGACTACACCGGGGACACCTCCGCGATGGAGGACCCCGCGGCCATCGCCGCGGTTTGCGAATCCCTCCAGGGGTAGGCGTCGGGGGTATCCTGCCGCGACGCAGTAGTGGGAGGTTTCCGGAAATGGCGATCGGCGCGACCCGGTGGGCAGCGTTCCTGCTGACCCCGTTGCTGCTGGCGCCCGCGGCGGCGACCACGGCAGCCGCGGATCCCATGCAACAGCCGTCCCGTCTGGTTGGGGTCTGGCGGATGACCGGTAAGGGCGCGGACGGCGCCACCGTGCTGCGGCTTGGCGACGGCGATGCCGAGCTCTACCGCGGTCCGCACTGTCGGGCCGGCGGAGGCAGCTGGAAGGCCCTGCCCACCGGGCAGTTCGGCGCCCGGCTGACGCTGAATCAGGTCGACTGCGTGGCGGCGCTCAACGGCGACGACCAGCTGTGGAACGTGGTGGCCTTCCGGGTGGCCGGAGCCAACCGCGAACTGCTCGACGAGCACGGTCAGGTGGTGCGCACCCTGCGTCCTGGCGTCCGCGGCCACTACCCCGCCGCGGTGCTGACCCCGGAACGCAAAGGTGCGCTGGACTCCCCGCCGACCGCGCCCAGCCGGCTCATCCCCGGTCTCACCCCGACCACGCCCGGCGCTCTGGCCCGCGCCTGGACCCTGCCCGGGCCGCAGGGCCGGGACGCCGTGATGTTCCTGCACCCCGACGGCGCGCTGGTGCTGGCGGACGGCTGCAAGCGCGACGCATTCGGGCGGTGGGCAGCCGGCCCGGACGGGGAGTTCCTGGCGGTGGTCGATCGTGGCGGGGAGCTGTGCCCGGCGGCGGAGTCCGTCCGCAGCTGGCTGGCCCGGGCCGCCGGTGCCCACGTGGTTCAGGCGGGCGCGGCGTTGGCCGGGACGGTCGGCGTGCTGGAGCTCTACGACGAGAACGGTTCCCGGCTGGGCGCCATGAGCGGCGACCCCAACCACTGGTTCTAGTCGCTCAGCCGGCCTCGCCGCTGTCCGTGTCGGCGTCGGTGCCGACCCCGGCGCTCTTGTTCGCGGCCCGCCATTGGTCCTGCTTCACCACCTGCAGCAGGCCGGCGTAGTGGCGCAGCTCGTCCACGGTCATGTTGTAGGCGTACAGCTCGATGGTGAATTCCCAGGTCAGCGAGATCGCGACGAACACCTGGCCGTCGGGGTCCTGGGGGTCGGTGCCCCACATCGCGCGTCGCCCGGTGATCTTCCCCTCGGTTGCCTTCGGATCGGAGATCTGCAGGGTGGTGCGCTCCAGCGGGTGGTTGAACGCGGAGATCTCCAGGTAGGGGGCGCTGTCCGTGTCGCCGTTGCTGAGGTCCTCGTACTCCGCGCTCCAGATGATGTCGCTGGCCTGGTCCAGCGAGTCCTGGGTTGCCGGGTCGCCGAGTTGCGCCGCGCTGGTGATCTGCCAGCCGGTGCCGGGCACGTTGCCGGGGAACAGCACGTAGTTCGTTCCCGCGGGAACGGCCGTGGGGAACGGCTCGAGCAAGGGGGTGGGTGTCGCGCTGGGGGCCGCGAATGTCGCCGGCCCGCAGGCCGCGAGCCCTAGCACCGCCGACATCAGGGCGGCGAGCGGGAGGCGGCGGGCGCGGAACATCCTCGAAGTGTCCCGCACCCGCCCCGCTCAGAAGTGCGGCTCGCCCTCAGTGGTCCGCGTGGGTGGGGGAGACGTCCAGGACGACGTCGAACGCCCAGAGCTCCGAGCCGGTGGAGGCCATCGTCCCGCCGTGCGCGCTCTGCCGCTCCTGGGAGTGGGCGACCGCGCCCATGCCGTCGCGCCAGGCCTGGAAGTCCTCCTTGCTGGCCCAGCGGGTGAACACGAAGTACTTTTCGGTCCCCTCGACCGGGCGCAGCAACTGGAAGCCCTCGAAGCCCTTGGAGCCCTCCACCATCCCGGCCCGGGCGGCGAACCGCTCCTCCAGGTGCGCCCCGGCGCCCTCGGGGACGGACAACACGTTGATTGCGACGTAGGACATTGAAAGGTGCTCCTCAGCTGTTCGGTCGGGCTGCAGGCACGCGCTGTGATTCACTTCCGCCGAGCGTAGAACGCGAGCGAACGGGGGTGGGACGCGGTGCTGACGGCCATCGGCGTGGTGCTGTTCGTCGTGCTGCTGCTGTTCTCCGTCGCGGTGCACGAGTTCGGGCACCTGCTGACCGCCAAGCACTACGGCATGAAGGCCACCGAGTACTTCATCGGGTTCGGCCCGAAGCTCTGGTCGTTCCGCCGCGGCGAGACGGAGTACGGCCTCAAGGCCATCCCGGCAGGCGGCTACGTGCGCATCATCGGGATGGCCGACACCGAGGTCATCTCGCAGGAGGACCAGCCCCGCGCGTTCCACCGATTCCCCGCGCGCAAGCGGCAGGTGGTGCTGGTCGCCGGGTCGGTGTCGCACATGTTCCTGGCCTTTGCGCTGTTCTTCATCGCCCTGGTCGGCTTCGGCACCTCGCAGGTCACCACCACCGTCGGGTCGGTCGCCCCCTGCCTGCCCGCGGCCGGCGCCACCGGCTGCACCGCCACTGACCCCGCCTCCCCGGCCGCGGCCGCGGGGCTGCGACCCGGCGACACCGTGCTCGCCGTCGGCACCACCCCGATCCGCAAGTGGGACGAGGCGACCGCGCTGATCCGCGCGCACGGCGCCGGCCCGATTCAGCTCACCGTGCGGCGCGAGGGCCGGGAACTCACGCTCACCCCCGACCTGGTCGCCCGCGACCGACCGGACCCCGATCACCCCGACCGCATCCTCCCGAACGTGGGAGTGCTCGGGGTCAACGCGGACAGCCACCTGGTGCACGACGGCCCGATCGCCGGCGCCAAGGACTCGGCGATCCTCATGCGCAAGGTCCTCACCGGCAGCGTGCACGCCCTGTTCACCATTCCGAACAAAATCCCCAACCTGGTCGACTCGCTGCACGGCGGGCACCGCGACCGCGCGGGCCTGGTCGGGGTCGTCGGTGCCGCCCGCATCTCCGGGGAGACGCTGAATGTGCACGAGGTCTCGCTGTCCGAGCGGATCGGGGCGATCTTCACCATCATCGGCGGGCTGAACATCTTCATCGGCCTGTTCAATGTGCTGCCGCTGCCGCCGCTGGACGGCGGCCACATGGCGGTCGTCGGCTACGAGTCGCTGCGCCGCCGCCGATCCCGTCGCCTCGGCCATCCCGACCCCGGCCGGGTGCCGACCGCGAAGCTGCTCCCGGCGACGTATGTCTTCCTGCTGCTGGCCGGGTGTCTGACCGTGTTGCTGATCGCCGCGGACATCATCAACCCGGTGACGTTGAACTGACGCCTGACAAAAGTCACTAGTCGTAGCTCGGCGCTGACCACTAGTTAATTGGTTCGTGACGAGAACGAGCGCGACGAAGCTGCGGTGGACGGTCACCGCGTGCCTGGTCGCGGCCTCCGCCGCCGCCGGTGTGCTGGTCGTGATGTCCCACCATCCGAGCTACACGGTCGCTCCGACGACCGCCATCCGCGCCGAACTCCGATAGGAATTGACGGGGCATCAGCCCGACAGTTGCGCCCGGGCCTCACGCAGCAGCGCGATGGTCTGTTGCCGCACCGCGTCGGTGGTGTCGGTGCGTTCGGTGAAGTTGATCCGCACCGCCCGGCGGTCCTCGCCGTCCAGGGTGGCCAGCACGTCCATGCCGTAGCGATCCACCCCGACCATCTCCGCGGAGACCGGCTCGACCCGCCCGTACACCCGGCAGTAGTCCAGCAGCGCATCGGCGTGGTCGGCGTTCATGTGCGCCAGGATGCCCTCGGCCGCCGACAACAGCGGGTCGGGTTCGGCGGTGGCGTAGCCCTCCGCGGTCACCCAACTCATCCGGCCGAACCCGCCGACGTAGCGGACGTTGGCGACCTCGAGTCGGTAGACGGAGAAGTCGTGGAAGGAGGCGTAGAACGCCGACGGGTGCGTGCCGAGGTAGAGGTCCAGCCCGGCCTGGCGCTCGTCGCCGTCCAGCTTGGACATCTCCCCGACCAGGGTCACCCGGGCCAACGCGAGCAGGTTGTTCCCGCCGTCGTGCTCGGTGACCATCAGCGACGCCCGCGGGTTCCCGGCCATGTTGCGGGAGTGCTCGGCCAGGCTGGACAGGGACAGCAACGGCCGCCCGATGTCATCCACCGCGTAGCCGACCAACGACCCGAACGGGTACCCCGGGCACTCGGTGCTCATGGTGGCCAGCGACGCGAAGGCCTTCGAGGTCATCAGCGTTCGGGAGCGTTCCGCATCGGAGGGCTCCCCGTGCAGGTTCACCGTGGCGCGCAGCGTCGCCGTGGTCTGCGGGACCGCTTCCTTGGGGACGCCGTGGCCGCTGTTGTCGGTCATATCGTCAGCGTAGGGCCCCTGCACTGTTGTTATGTCGCCGGCTGGAGCCAGGCCGGGACCGCGTAACGGGTGCGGCGACGACGCCGCTCCCTGATCAACGTGCCCTGTTCCCACACGAGCGAGACGAGCCACAGGCCGGAGGCGCACGCACAGACGATGAGCCCGGAGCCGACCTTGACGTGGAGCACCGGGCCGATCTTCGAGGCCAGGGTGCTGGTGTTGCCGAGGTTGGCGATCGAGGCCAGGAGGGCGAACGCCGCAAGGGCGGCGTCCAGGAAGCGGACGGGCAGGCGTCGCGGGGCCAGAGACAGAGCCAGGGCGGCGAGGGCCACCGCCATCAGCACCTTGCCGCCACCGACGGTGGAACCGGTGATCGCGAACGGGCCGATTGTTGCCCACGGCATCAGGCCGCCGATGAACACCGCCGCCGCGGATCCGCGTCGGACATTGCTGGTGAGGTTCTGCGGCACTCGCCCCACCGCCGCGGCAGGCCGCGATATGCGGCCTGCGGGTCGGTGCTCAATGGGCGGCGCCGCAGTAACGCCGGTGGCGGACAGCGCAGTAACGCCGGTGGCGGATAACGGGGACGGCGTCGGGTGCCATTCCCACCGGGATTCGCCGCCGCGGTGGTCATTGACCACGTGCCACGTGCCGGGTGAGCCGTCCGGTGAAGGGGGCTGCTCGGAGGGCACCCAGTCACGGCGAAGGACGCCGCCGGGGCGCAGCACGTCCACCCAGGATCCAGCCATAGTGGTCACGGAAGGATCCTGTCGCGCCGGCAACGCGGCCAGCCAGGCTTGATCGGTTCGGATTCGGTGCAGTTGCGGGCAAGGGTGATGACGACACTCACACCTTGCGTCAAAAGATCATCAACGGCGTCGCCGTGCCCGGGTTGTCACCCGCGACACGGCACTGATCGCGCACGCACATCGCGGGTTCGGCGACCACAGTCCAATACCGTCAGATTCGGCGGGGTCGCGGCGGGGGGTCGAGCGTCGAGTGCGTTCGTTGCGCCGTTCCCTCGTGGTGGCCCTGGCGGTGTCGCTACCGCTGTCGGCCCTGGCGCTGCCCACTCGTGCCCGGGCCGTCGGCAGCATCCCCGTGCTGGTCAGCCGCGCCACCACCGCCACCGGCATCAAGGGCACCGGCCCCAGCCCACCACCGAGCTTCCCTCCGTTCGACCTCTTCATGCCCTCGGTCAGCGCGAACGGGCAGTTCGTGGTGTTCACCAGCGCCGCGAACAACCTGGACGGGGCCGACGGTGACACCGCCACGGACGTCTACGTCCGCGACCTGCAGAACAACACCACGGAGCTGATCAGCCGCTCCACCGGCGGAAAGGGCAATGGCGCGTCATACACGTACCAGCAGGCGATCTCCGCCGACGGCCGCTACGTCGTGTTCGTCTCCGAGGCCACCAACCTCGACGTGGCGGATGTCGACCCCGGCGCGGACGTCTACCTGCGTGACCGGCAGATGAATACGACAACGCTGCTCAGCCGTGTCGGACCCGCCGGAGCCAAGGGCAACAGCGCGTCGATCGAGGCGTCGATCTCTTCCGACGGCAGCCACGTCGCCTTCACCAGCTTCGCCAACAACCTGGCTGCGGGCGACCCGGACTTCACCCAGGACATCATCGTGCGCGACCTGGGCAGCTCGGCGAACACGTTGGTGTCCCGCGCCGAGGGGCTCGCCGGCACGAAGTCGCTCAACGGTGGCTTGGGGCCGAAGCTGTCCGCCACCGGCCAGTTCGTCACCTTCTACG
This sequence comes from Sporichthyaceae bacterium, assembly GCA_035644015.1. Lineage (GTDB taxonomy): Bacteria > Actinomycetota > Actinomycetes > Sporichthyales > Sporichthyaceae > DASQPJ01. The sequence goes on along the minus strand of DASQPJ010000153.1, from coordinate 4,048 downwards.
CGCAGAGCCCCGGCCTGGACGGCGCCGACCCCGGCACGAACTACCAGGTGTACCTGCGTGATGTCACCGGCGGACACACCACGTTGATCAGCCGGCAGACCGGCGTCTCCGGCACTGTCGCGAACGCCTTCTCCAGCAACGGCTGGGTCTCCGACGACGGCCAGATCGTCACCTATTCCTCGCAGGCCATGAACCTCGACCCCGCTGACACGGACCCGTCGACAGACGTCTTCCAACGCAACGTGGGGGCCTCGACCACGACGCTGATCAGCCGGGCCAACGGCGTTGCCGGGGCCAAGCAGAGCAGCGGGGTCGGGGTGCTCAGCCACGCGGCCTCCAGCGACGGTCGCTTCGTCGCCTTCTCCACTGACGCGAGCAACCTCGACCCGTTCGACAACTCCGACGGCTTCGTCGATGCCTACCTGCGGGACACCCAGGCCTCGGCCACCACGCTGATCTCCCGCGCCGGGGCCTCCGGGCCCAAGGGCGACGACAACAGCAACGTGTCCGGCCTGACGCCGGACGCCTCCACGTTGGTGATGGCCTCGCAGGCGACCAACCTTGACCCCGACGACACCGACAACACCTTCGACACCTACGCCTTCACCGAAGCGGCCCCGCCGCCGCCTCCACCGCCGCCGCCTCCACCGCTCCCGCCGGGCGGTTCCGGGCCCGGCGGCTCCGGCGCGCCGGACAGCTCCGGTGGTGCTGGAGAGAGCGCGGGCAGTAACGACCCCAACCCGACCAACAACCCCGGCCCGAGCGATCCGGCGGCGAACACCCCCACCGCGCCGTGCAGTGGCGCGTGCTCGGCCGGGGTCACCGGTCAGGAGGCGACGATGGTCGTCGCCGCGACCAACACGGCCGGCGGTGGGGGATCGGCGATGGAGTTGCCGGAACGGCGGAGCACCACGCTGTTCGCCGAACTCAATGGCGGTGGCATGCCGCAGTGCCCCGGGCACCAACCGCTCTACCACGAGTGGGTCCGCTTCGGATTCAAGGAGAAGGGCGCCGGCGGGACCTACCGCAAGACCGTCACCATCACCTCCCGCCACGGCTACACGCTGCACTACGCCGGCGCGTTGCTGCGCAAGCAGCAGGTCTGTTTCGAGGCGCCCTACCGATTCGCCGCGCGCCCCGGCTACGGCATCGCCCACCGCGGCGGCGACTGGTCCGCCGTCCTGCCCGAATGCCGTGCCCACACCGCGGGCCCGTGCGTCATCCGTCGTCACCTGATCAAGGGCGTCGCCGGGAAGTGGTACGTCCAGCTCGTCTTCCGCGTCCCGCCGTCGGCAAAGGACCCCAAGGCGCTGGGCTGAGCGCCACCCATTCCCCTGGCGTCCACCTCGACGACGACATGAGGCTCAACAGCGAGTAGGCGGCGGGTGTGATGCGGCACCCGCCGCCCTGCTGTTGTCCCGTCATCGTGCGGATGCCACCTAGGCCCAGGCCCAGGAGAAGCCGGCAATCTCCTGTGTTTGGGGTGAATGCCGGTGATTTGCTGGGGCCGGGCCGCCGGGATCCCGCCTCGGATCAGGAGCGCGACGGGGAGATGGGCCGGGCTGCGCCGCACGGGCTCCGGCGAGTTGCACCCGTGTCGGACGAGGATTGGGTGTGACGCGGAGGCGAACCCTCGCCTCGGTGGTCGATGTCTTGCCGGGTTCAGCCGTGCCGCTCGGCGGCAGCCACCCGGGCGGCGGCGAGGGCTGCCCACCGGGCCGTGTCCGACAGCGAGGCCGTGCCGCCGGCCACGGTCTGGGTCACCGAGATCTCGGTCTGGCCCACCACCGGGTTCACGGAGTACTGGTCGACCGTGATCGAGCGATTCTGCGCGCTCAGGGTGAGCGCGACGTGCAGGGCGAACACCGCGTCGCTGTGCGGAACCGTCACGGTCACCGGCGTCACCGAGATGTGCGAGACCGTTACGCCCGCTTGCGGAGGATGCGAGCGCAGTTGGGTCCGCACGCAGTCGGCGGCCTTGGTGCCGCTGTAGGCCGCCACGTCGTCGCGTGCGGCTGCCACCGAGGGCAGCGCGTCGGCATTGGAGCTGACCGTGGTGGAGCCCACCGCGAAGACGTAGCCGAAGTTGCGGGACAGGTAGCTCCGTGGGGGCAGGCCGAGGCAGGTCTGGACGGCCTGCTCGAAGGCCTCGTCCGACGCCTTGTGCTTTTTCACGGTGCCGAGGTAGCTGGGTAGGTCGGACAGCGACAGCACACCCGCGTCGGCCAGGCGCTGCGCGTCGATCGCGACCGGGGTGCTCGTCGGTTGCGGTGTCGGACTCGCGGAGTTGGTACTCGGCAGCGCCTGGACAACGAGCACGCCGACGACCGCCAGGCCAGCGAGCCCGAGCGCCGCTACCGCGGCTGGGCGGGACGGCGCGTGGAATCGTCGTGCGACGGGCGCGGGAGTCGGCGCGGGAGCCGGTTCGGAGGCCGCCTGGGGGGCCGGGAAGGTGAGTGACGGCGCGGCAGGCGGGGCCGGAAACGTGAGTGACGCAGCGGCTGGGATGGCCGGGAACCACTCCCACTGCGACTCGCCACCGACTGGGTCGATCACGACGTGCCACAGCCCGACCGAGCCGTCCGGGGACGGCCATTGCTCATCTGGGACCCAGTCCCGCCGAGGCGCCCGCCCGGGCGGGAACACGGTGACCCATCGCCCGCGGGATCCGTCCATCGCTACCCATCATCGGCAATGGGCGGGCGAACGACCCGATGTTCATCCGGGATCAGCCGAACGTCCGATGTGCAGGGCCGTACAAATGGGGCGATTCAGCGCCTCGACGGCAGCGCCGCGCGGCCGCGCGCTTCGCGGACCGCCCGCAGCAGCGACTGCAGGTCATACGCGCCGGTGTGCCGGACGCCGTTGACGAAGAACGTCGGAGTGCCGGCGACGTCGGACTCGTCGGCGCTGTCCACGTCCGCGGCCACCCGGTCCGCCCAGGTCCGGTCGCGCAGTTCCTGCAGCACCCGCTCACCGTCCAGGCCGAGCTCCTCGGCGTAGAGGCGCAGGTCCTTCGGGGTCAACGCGTCCTGGTGCTCGAACAGTTTGCGGTGCATCTCCCAGAACGCGCCCTGCGCACCGGCCGCCTCCGCGGCCTCGGCGGCCAGCCGGGCCCGCGGGTGCACGTCCTCCAACGGCAGGTGCCGCCAGACGTAGCGCAGGTCCCCGATCTCGGCCAAGAGCTCCCGCACCGAGTCCTCGGCCTGCCCGCAGTACGGGCACTCGTAGTCGCCGTACTCGAGCAGGGTGACCGGGGCGTCGGCCGGGCCGCGGATGTGATCGCGTTCGGGGTGCACCGGGTCGGCCAGGTCGACGATCATCTCCGAGCCGCCCAACAGCAGCCGGATGCGGGTGTATTTCGGCATCCGCGCGACGACCGCGAACCAGGCCCAGGTGATCAGCGAGGAGAACACCGCGGCGCACAGGATGCCGAACTTGGCCCGTTCCAGGTCGGTGTTGTGGAAGGCCAGCGAGGCGATCAACAACGACACGGTGAACCCGACCCCGGTGATCGCGCCGCCGCCGCCCACCGCCGCCCAGCCCACCGGGGGCCGCAGCCGACCCCGGGTCAGTTTGGTGAGCACCCAGCAGGTGCCGACCACGCCGACCGGCTTGCCGACCAGGTAGCCGAGCAGGATGCCCAGGGTGATCGGGGAGCGGAAGGAGTCGAGGATGAACTGCCCGTCCAGGTGGATGCCCGCGTTGGCCAGCGCGAACAGTGGCACCACCACGTAGGACGTCCACGGGTGGTAGAGCTGCTGCAGCCGGTCGTTGGTGGAGACCGAGGCGTTCAACGCCACCGAGGCCTCTCGCAGCAGCGCCGGGGTGGGCTGTTCCCGGAAGCCGCGGAACCGGTCGGTGGCCTCCTCCAGGTTCGAGCGGGAGGCCTGGGTGGCGCAGAACAGCAGGCCGCCGGCCAGGCCGACCACCAGCGGGTCGACGCCGGAGGAGAACATGGCCACCCAGGACGCGACGCCGAGGCCGAAGAACAACAGCCCGAGCCGCAACCGCAACTGCACCCCGACCGCGATCGCGACGAAGAGGG
>DASQPJ010000152.1:0-17487 GCA_035644015.1 Sporichthyaceae bacterium | reverse complement strand
CGGCGGCACCCCGGAGGGGATCATCGCCGCCTGTGCGATCAAGTGCATCGGCGGCATGATCCAGGGGAGGCTCTGGCCGCGCGACGACGACGAGCGCCAGAAGGCCCTCGACGCCGGACTCGATCTGGACGCGGTGCTGTCCACCGACCAACTCGTCCGCGGCGACAACGCCTTCTTCGTCGCCACCGGCATCACCGACGGCGAACTGCTGCGCGGGGTGCGCTACCGGGCAGGCAGCGCGACCACCCACTCGCTGGTGATGCGCTCCAAGAGCGGCACCACCCGCCTGATCGAGAGCCGGCACCTGCTGTCCAAGCTGCGCAACTACTCCCTCGTCGACTTCGACTGATGACGTTTGGCACCACCGGTTGCGGCGACCGTCGCATAAATTACATAACGTGATTAGTCGACTCCACATCGTGGCCCTGGCGGGGACAACCGCCGCGGCGGCCACCCTCCCCCTCGCCCTGGCCGCTCCTGCCCAGGCCGCCCCCTCCGTGTGTCACTCCGGCGCCCGGGTGATCTGCGTGGACAAGGACAACCAGCGGCTCACCCTGTTCGAGAACGGCGAGTCCGTGTTCAGCATGGCCGTGCGGTTCGGCTCGGAGGACACGCCCACGCGCAACGGCAGCTTCCGGATCTTTAACAAAGAGGCGAAGCACATCTCCCGGATCGCCCACGTGCCGATGCCGTACGCGCTGTTTTTCAGCGGCGGGCAGGCCATCCACTATTCGGCGAACTTCGCCAAACAGGGCTACAACGGCTCCTCGTTGGGCTGCGTGAACACCCGGAACCTGAGCGAGACGAAACAACTGTTCGACATCGCGCAGATCGGGGACGTGGTCTACGTCTACGGCTCGATCCCGAACTACTCGGCGTACGACCCCCGGGCTTACGACTGAGCACTCCTATCCTGGTCGCCGAGTTTCCCCCTGGCCAGGAGCCGCCCCCATGCCCGAGTTCGCCTACACCGACTTGCTGCCGATCGGCCCGGACACCACGACCTACCGGTCGCTGGGCACGGCCGGCGTGCAGATCCGGTCGTTGGGCGGCGCCGAGTTCCTGCACGTGAGCGCCGAGGCCCTGGGCCTGCTCACCGCCGAGGCGATGCATGACATCGCGCACTACCTGCGCCCGGCCCACCTCGCGCAGTTGCGCGCGATCATCGAGGACCCGGAGGCCTCCGGCAACGACCGGTTCGTGGCCCGCGACCTGCTGCAGAACGCGAACATCGCGGCGGGCGGCATCCTGCCCATGTGTCAGGACACCGGCACCGCGGTGATCATGGCCAAGCGCGGCGAGCGCATCCTCACCGGCGGTGGCGACGCCGAGTCGATCTCCCGCGGCGTCTACGACGCCTACACCAAGCTCAACCTGCGCTATTCGCAGTTGGCCCCGGTCTCACTGTGGGACGAGCGCAACACCGGCAACAACCTGCCCGCGCAGATCGAGGTCTACTCCGACGACGACCCCGCGCACGCCCAGCAGTACAAGTTCCTGTTCATGGCCAAGGGCGGCGGCTCGGCGAACAAGTCGCTGATCTTCCAGGAGAACAAGTCCCTGCTCAATGAGAAGTCCATGCTCGCCTGGCTGGACGAGAAGATCCGTGGGCTGGGCACCTCGGCCTGCCCGCCGTACCACCTGGCCATCGTGATCGGCGGCACCAGTGCGGAATTCGCACTGAAGACCGCCAAATACGCCTCGGCCAAATACCTGGACACCCTCCCCGCAACCGGGTCGATGCTCGGCCACGCATTCCGCGACGTGGAATTCGAGGCCAAAGTGCTGGAGCTGACCCGGGCCAACGGCATCGGTGCCCAGTTCGGCGGCAAGTACTTCTGCCACGACGTGCGGGTGATCCGGCTACCCCGCCACGGTGCGTCCTGCCCGATCGCCATGGCGGTGTCCTGCTCGGCGGATCGGCAGGTGCTCGGCAAGATCACCCCCTCCGGCATCTGGCTGGAGCAATTGGAGCGCGACCCGGCGCAGTACCTGCCGGAGGTGACGGCCGATCACCTGGAGGACGAGGTGGTCCGGATCAACCTCAACCGGCCCATGCCCGAGGTGCTCGCCGAGCTGTCCCGCCACCCGGTGAAGACCCGGCTGGCGCTGAGCGGATCGCTGGTTGTGGCTCGGGACATCGCGCACGCCAAGATCAAGGAGCGATTGGACGCGGGCGAGGGAATGCCGCAGTACCTGCGCGACCACGCGGTCTATTACGCGGGACCGGCGAAGACCCCGCAGGGCTACGCCACCGGGTCCTTCGGTCCGACCACGGCCGGGCGGATGGACTCCTACGTCGATCAGTTCCAGAGCCTGGGCGGCTCGATGATCATGCTGGCCAAGGGGAATCGGTCCAAAGCGGTCACCGTGGCCTGCCACCAGCACGGCGGTTTCTACCTGGGCTCGATCGGCGGGCCGGCCGCACGCCTGGCGCAGGACTGCATCAAAAAGGTGGAGGTCGTCGAGTACGCCGAACTCGGCATGGAGGCCGTGTGGCGTATCGAGGTCGAGGACTTCCCGGCCTTCATCGTGGTCGACGACAAGGGCAATGACTTCTTCGCCCCCGCGGACACGTCTGTCCCGCTACCGTTGGGCACCCGCCCGGCCTGAATTCGCGGCCGGCTCGACGACCCGCCGACGTCACTCTGGATCAGCCAGATTGACAGCAAACTGGCAGCAAAAACCCGGGTCCTGGTCAGCTGCAGGACACACGATGCCGGTACGCGATCGCCTGTTTTTGTGCTGTCCGGATCCTTTCGTTCCCAGTCATTCCACAGGCGTGGGATCTGAGAAATCCTCCGAAAAAACGGATCCTCCGCCCATACTCGGTTGCGTTAACCCCGCAACAACGTGGAGCAAACGCCGCCGATGGGCACCAATCCGATGACGACCGCCGAAACGGACGTCGTATTCGCGCAGGAGTTCGCGCAGATCCTCGCCGAACTCCTCGCTGTCGACGGGGTCGGCCACGACGAGAACTTTTTCGACGACCTCGGCGCCGATTCGCTGTTGATGGCGCAGTTCTGTTCGCGGGTGCGCAAACAGCCCGGGTTGCCCAAGGTGTCCATGAAGGACATCTACGGACACTCGACCGTCAACGCGTTAGCCACCGCCCTCGGCGCCGCGCCCGCGGCGGTCGTGCCCGCCGCGTTTGTAGCCGTTCTTCCGCCGGCTCCGGCGCCGTCCGGTGATCACCTGCTGGACCTGCAGGCGCTGCTCGGCGAGCACTACCGACCTCTCGAACCGCTCGCCGAACACAGCGTGGCCACCACCTCGGTTCTCGTGCCGGAGCCCGCCCCGCGGGCCGCGGTTGCCGCACCGGGTCGACTACGGGTGGTCCTCTGCGGCCTGATCCAGCTCGCGGTGTTGATCGCCCCGCTGTTCGGGGTGGCCGCGGCGGGCATCGTCGGCTTCCGCTGGATCGCCGCCGGGCACGGGGCGGCCGCGGAATACCTGCGCACGGTCGGCTTCCTCGCCGCCGGCGTCGCAACGCTGTTCGTGCTGCCGATCCTGGCCAAGTGGTTGCTGATCGGGCGGTGGAAGCCGGGCGAGATTCAGCTGTGGTCGGCCGCCTATCTGCGTTTCTGGTTGGTCCGCTCGTTGATCCAACGCAACCCCCTGCTGCACCTGATGATGGGTTCGCCGCTGTTCGGGGTGTACTTGCGACTGCTCGGCGCGAAGGTCGGACCGGGTGCGGTGATCCTGAGCCGCAACATCCCCGTCTGCACCGACCTGATCAGCATCGGCGCCGGCGCCATCATCCGTAAGGACGTGGTGCTGACGGGCTATCACGCCCAGCCCGGGGTGATCCGCACCGGCGTCGTGCACATCGGCGCCGGCGCCGTGGTCGGCGACAACTCCGTGCTGGACATCAACACCGAGATCGGCGCCGGCGGGCAACTCGGCCACGCCTCCTCGTTGCACCCCGGCCAGGTCGTGCCGGCCGGGGAGAGCTGGCACGGCTCGCCCGCCCAGGCCGGTGGCGCACCGGTCGTGCTGCCGGACGCGTGCCGGGTCGGACGAGCCCGGCGGTTCCGCTTCGTCCTGGGCCAGCTACTCACCATGGTGTTCTTCATCGCCCCGCTCGGCCTGGGCATCGCGATTGGGCTCAGCGTGGCAACCCAGCGACTGATCGGCCTGCAGAGCTGGGGCAAGCAGTCCTTGGCGGCGCCTGCCTTCTACCGGGACGCAGCGCTGGCTTCCGCGGTGGTGTTCTTCGGCCTGGTCCTGGTCGGCCTGCCGCTGTTATTCCTGGTGGCCCGCCTGCTCAGCCTGCCGGTGCGGGCCGAGCGCACTTACCCGATGTACGGCCTGCGCCACACGCTGCAACGCGCGGTGGTCCGGCTGACCAACCTCAAGTTCTATGCGCAAATGTTCGGGGACAGCTCGGCGATCGTCGGCTACCTGGGCCGACTGGGTTACCGCCTGAAGCCGTACGCACAGACCGGCACAAACTTCGGTCTGAGCTTCCAGCACGAGACGCCGTTCACCGTGCACATTGGCACCGGCACCGTGGTCGCCGACGGCCTGTCCGTGTTGAACACCGACTTCTCGGCGACCTCGTTCCGGGTGCGCCAGGTGCACATCGGCCGCAACAACTTCCTGGGTAACAAGGTCCCGTACCCGGCCGAGGGCCGTACCGGTGACAACTGTCTGCTGGCCACCAAGGTCGCGGTCCCGGTGGACGGCGAGATCCGCCACGGCGTTGGCCTGCTCGGATCGCCGGCCTTCGAGATCCCGCGCACGGTGGCCCGGGACACCGGTTTGGCGGTGAATCAGTCAGCAGTGCGGCTCGGCCTGCGCCGCAAGAACCGGCACAACGCGATCACCATCGCGCTGTTTCTGACGGTCCGTTGGTTATACGTGTTCGGAATTGTGATCTACGCCGACTGGGCGGGTCAGCTGTACCGGGCCTCCTCCTGGCGCGGCCTCGGTCTGGCAAACCTCGGCCTGGTGGCGGGCAGCCTCGCGTATTGGTTGAGCGTGGAGCGTTCCGTCACCTTCCTGTCCACCTGGGCGCCGCAGGGCGTGTCGATTTACGACCGGCGGTTCTGGCGACACGAGCGCTTCTGGAAGGTCCCCACCCAGCAGTACCTGCAGATGTTCAACGGCACGCCGTTGAAACCCTGGCTGTGGCGTGCGCTGGGGGCCCGAGTGGGCCGCGGGGTCTTCGACGACGGCCTGGCAGTGGTGGAGAAGTCGTTCGCGACGATCGGCTCGGGAGCAGTGTTCAACGTGTCCTCGGTCGTGCAGTCGCACTCGCAGGAGGACGGCGCGTTCAAGTCCGACTTCATCCGCATCGGGGCCGGCTGCACGGTCGGCCCCGGCGCATTCGTGCACTACGGGGTCCAGATGGGGCCCGATTCCACGCTGGCTGCGGACTCCTTCCTGATGAAGGGCGAGGAGATCCCGGACGGCGCGTACTGGGGCGGGAATCCGGCGCGGGAACTGCCCCAACCGGATTGGCAGAGCGGGCACTCGGTGGGGGTCGGCGAGTGAGCGAGCGCAGCGAGCGAACCGATCAGCACTGCACGGAAGACCAGATCTACTGGCGTCGGGTGCTCTTGGCCGGCGGGGTCACCTCGGTGCCCCGGTGGACGAGCAACCCGGTGCCGGGGGTGGCACAGTGCCGGGCGAGCATCCCGGCGCCGGTGGCCGACGCGGTGCGTCGCTTGGCCGCCGAGCTGGTGGTGCCGCCGGCCGACGTGGTGCTGGCCGCACACGCCCGGGTGCTGGCCGCGTTGTCCGGCGAGCGGGACGTGGTGACCCGGTACCGCCCGGCGGCGGGCGCCAACGCGCTGCCCGCGCCACTGCGCACCGAGCCGCCGACCTGGCGCGCTCTGGTGGTGGACACCGCGCGGCACGCTGCTGCACTGCGCGCACACGCCCACGTCGAGCTCGAGGCACTGCGTCGTGAACTGGACGTGGTCGGCCCGGTCTCCGAAGTCGCCTTCTACCCCCATGTCACTGTTGATCCGACCGGTACCACCGAGGAATTGCCCGAGGGCTGCGTGCTGGCCGTCGGCTACGACCCGGACACCGACGCGGTGGTGGTATCGCACCGCACCGATGTGCTGGACGAGATGGCCGCGGCGCGCATCGTGGAATACCACCTGATCGCGCTGGCGTTGGCCGCGACCCAGCCGGACGCCGAGCACGGTCGGGCCCGGCTGCTCGGCGCGGAGGAGCGCCGGCTGCAACTCGAGGGCATGTCCGGTCCGACCCGCGAACTACCCGACGTCCGGTTCCACGAACTGTTCGAGCAGCAGGTGGCCCGCCACCCCGATTCGATCGCCGCGGAGCAGGGCGAGCAACGCTGGACCTACGCCGAGCTCAACGCCCGGGCCAATCAGCTGGGCCGGGCACTGCTGGCCCGCGGCCTGTCCGGCGAGGACGTGGTCGCCGTGGTCAGCGAGCGCACCCTGGACTGGATGGCCTCGGTGCTCGCGGTGTTCAAGGCCGGTGGGGTCTACCTGCCGATCGAGCCGCACTTCCCGGCCGGGCGGATCACCACCACGCTGACCCGGGCACAGTGCCGCTTCGTGCTCACCGAGCCCGGCAGCACGACGAATCTGGACATCGAGGCATTGCCGGGCGTGCAGGTGTTGCACGTTGCCGACGCGTTGGCCGAGGGCCACGCCGCGGGCGACCTCGGCGTAGCGGTCGGCCCCGATCAGCTCGCCTACATCTACTTCACCTCCGGCTCCACCGGAGCGCCGAAGGGCGCGATGTGCGAGCAGGCCGGGATGCTCAACCACCTGCTGGCCAAGATCGACGACCTCGGTGTGGCCGAAGGCACCGCGGTCGCCCAGACCGCGCCGCAGTGTTTTGACATCTCGCTGTGGCAACTGATCTGCGGCCTGCTGGTCGGCGCCCGCACGGTGCTGATCCCGCAAGAGGTCATCCTCGACGTGGCCCGCTTCGTACAGACCGTGGACGAGGCCAAGGTGACGGTGCTTCAAATCGTGCCCTCCTACTTGGACGCGGTGCTGGCGCACCTGGAATCCGCGCCCCGTCAGTGGGACGCGCTGCGCACCGTCTCGGTGACCGGCGAGGCGGTTAAGAAAGAGCTGGTCCAGCGCTGGTTCGCCGCTATGCCACACATCGCCATGGTGAACGCCTACGGCCTGACCGAGACCTCCGACGACACCAATCACGAGGTGATGCGGGTGGTGCCCGACGCCGAGCGCGTCCCGCTCGGCGCCCCGATCCCCAACGTGACGGTCTACGTGGTCGATGAACAGCTGCAGCCGGTGCCCCTGGGCGCTCCCGGCGAGATCGTGTTCTCCGGCGTGTGCGTCGGACGTGGCTACATCAACGACCCGGAGCGCACCGCGGCGGCGTTCCTCACCGACCCACACAAGGCGGGCGCGCGGCTCTACCGCAGCGGGGACCACGGTCGCTGGCGCCCCGACGGCAAGCTGGAGTTCCTCGGCCGCCGGGACACCCAGGTGAAGGTGGCCGGGTTCCGCATCGAGATCGGTGAGATCGAGAACCGGTTGCTGCAGGTGCCCGGCGTGTCCGACGGCGCGGTCGTGGTGGTCGGCGACAGCGAAGCGAGCAAGCGGCTGGTCGGATTCTGGTCCGGCCCCGCGCCGCTGGCCACGGAGCTGCTGCGCGAGCACCTGGCCGCCTCGCTGCCCGGCTACATGGTCCCGGCGGTCCTGCACTATCGCGATCAGTTGCCGCTGACCGCGAACAGCAAGATCGACCGCAAGGCACTCACCGCACTGGCCGCCGAGCTCGAGACGCCGGCCGCCGCCGGCCGCGAGGCCCCGGTGGGGAACACCGAATTGATGTTGGCCGCGGCCTGGGCCGAGGTGCTCGAGAGCAACCCCGATCTGATTGGCCGTCAGGATAACTTTTTCGACTGTGGCGGTACCTCGTTGACCGCCGTGAAATTGGTCATCGCACTGAAGCGTCAGGTATCCCTCAAGGAGGTCATCGCATGCCCGATTCTGAGTGACCTGGCCCGGCTGCTCGACGAGCGGACAGCACCGGACCCCTCCCCCGATCTGCTCCCCGCCGAGATGTCTGCGGCCTCGTCCAGTGGTAACTGACAAGGAGTCAGCATGAGCTCCCCCACCCGCACCCTGCTCGCCGACATCGAGACCGCCCTCGGTCGGCCTGCCCTGCTGCACGCAGACCCTGCCGGTGACCCCACTGCCTGGGCCGCGGAGAACCGCTGGGCCCTGCGCGAGGCCGTGACCGCCCACGGCGCCGTGTACGTCCGGGGCTTGGGCCTGCGCGACGCCACGCAGGTCGGCGCGGTGCTGAACGAGCTGGGCGCCCCGCTGATGGCCGAACGTGAGGCGTTCGCCCCGCGGCGCTCCTACCCGGACGGCGTCTACTCCGCCACCAAGTGGCCGTCCAACCAGCAGATGTGCATGCACCACGAGCTGAGCTACACCCTGGAGTTCCCCGGCCTGATGATGTTTGCCTGCCTGGCCGCGCCCACCGAGGGCGGCGCCACCGCGGTGGCGGACGCGGCGCGCGTGTTGGCCGCGCTGCCCGCCGACCTGGTCGAGCGCTTCGAGCGCGAGGGCTGGATGCTCACCCGCAGCTATAACGAGGAGATCGGCGCGCACTGGTCGGAGGCCTTCGGCACCGAGGACCGCGCCGTCGTCGAGGCTTACTGCCGGGCCAACGCGATCGCCTTCGAGTGGCAGCCCGACGGTGGCCTGCGCACCCGTCAGCGGCGCAGCGCAATCGTGGCGCACCCGGTGACCGGTACCCGCTGCTGGTTCAACCAGATCGCGTTCCTCAACGAGTGGACGATGGCGCCCGAGGTGCACGACTTCCTGGTCGACGAATACGGCCCGGACGGTCTGCCGTTCAACACCCGCTTCGGCAACGGCGACGAGATCGGCGTCGACGTGGTGAACATGCTCGGCGAGATCTACGAGCAGCACACCCGCCGCGAGCCGTGGCACAGCGGCGACCTGCTGGTCGTCGACAACATCCGCAGCGCGCACAGCCGCGAGGCCTTCACCGGCCCGCGCGAGGTACTGGTCGCGATGTCCGACGCGGTGCGGCTGGCCGATTGCTCTCCCACTGTCGGGGTGACGGGTCGATGACGGCACTACTTCCTGACTCCATGAACAACAACGCCGGCCCCAGCTCCCCGTCGATTGTGCCGACCTTCGGGGTGATCGGTGGCGGTCAGGTCGCCACGGTGCTGACCGGCCGGGAGCGCGAAGTGGTGCGCCTGGTCGAGGACACCTACCGCTGGCACGGGGCCGGCGACTCGGTGAACCCGCCGTCGTACTTCCTGCGGTTCCCGGACAAGCCGAACTCGCGGATCATCGCGCTGCCCGCCTCGATCGGCGGCGACATCGGCGTGGACGGGATCAAGTGGATCTCCAGCTTCCCGGAGAACGTGGCCGCGGGTATCCCGCGCGCCTCGGCGGTGCTGATCCTCAACGACCACGAGACCGGCTACCCCTTCGCCTGTATGGAGAGCTCGATCATCAGCGCCACCCGCACCGCCGCCTCCGCGGCGGCCGGCGCGGACTGGCTGAGCCGCGGTCGCCCGCGGCCGCGCCGGGTCGGCTTCATCGGCCTGGGGCTGATCGCGCGCTACATCCATACCTACCTGGACGCCACCGGGTGGGAGTTCGACACGGTGAACGTGCACGACCTGAGCCCGGAGAGCACGGTGGGCTTCTGCAAGTACCTGTCCCGCGCGGGCGCCCCGCGCATGCAGGTACACGCGGACCCCGAGGAGCTCATCCGGTCCTGCGACCTGTTGGTACTGGCCACCATCGCCGGGGCGCCGCACATCCTGGACCCGGCCGCCTTCGAGCACAACCCACTGGTGCTGCACATCTCGCTGCGTGATCTCTCCCCGGAGATCATCCTGTCCTCGACCAACATCGTGGACGACATCGAGCACTGCCTGAAGGCGGACACGTCGCCCCATCTGGCCGAGAAGCTCGTCGGCAACCGCGACTTCATCAACGGCACGCTCGCCGAAGTGATGGCGGGTCAGATCGCCATCCCCCGGGACCGGCCCGTGGTGTTCTCCCCGTTCGGCCTCGGGGTGCTCGACCTGGCCGTCGGCAAGTTCGTCCACGATCAGGTGGCCCGGTCGGGGTCACTGCAGGTCGTCGATGACTTCTTCCACGAACTACGTCGACACTAGGAGTCCGTCGTGACCGTCATTCAGACTCCGCAGGAGTTCAACACCGACGACCTGTACGTCGACCTGCGTGCCGCGCTGGGCACGCCGCTGTACCTGAAGTGCGAGGGCTTCAACTTTGCCGGTTCGGTGAAGTTGAAGGCCGCCCGCGAGATGGTGGAGACCGCCGAGCGGGACGGCACGCTGCGCAAGGGCTCGATCCTGGTCGAGTCCTCGTCCGGCAACCTGGGCGTGGCACTGGCCATGATCGCGGCCAGCCGCGGCTACCGCTTCCTGTGCGTCACCGACTACCGGTGCAACCTGTCGACGCGCCGGTTGATGGAGTCCCTCGGTGCGCAGGTGCACATCATCAACGCCGACCCGGAGATCGAGGGTGGCCTGCTGGGCGCCCGGATCAAGTTCGTCCGGGACCTGGTGGCGTCCAACCGCCGCTACGTCTGGCTGAATCAGTACGAGCACCCGGGCAACTGGCGGGCGCACTACAAGCACACCGCGTCGGCCATCGTGCGGCAGTTCCCGGACCTGGACGTGCTGTTCGTCGGCGCCGGCACCACCGGCACGCTGATGGGCTGCGCCCGGTTCCTCTGGGAGTGGCACCGCCCGGTGCGCATTGTCGCGGTGGACAGCGTTGGCTCGGTGACCTTCGGTGGCCCGCCCGGACGCCGGATGATCCCCGGCCTGGGCACCGCGGTGCGGCCGGGACAGTTGGACGAGTCCTACATCGACGAGGTGGTCATGGTGGAGGAGGCGGACACCATCCGCACCTGCCACCGGCTGGCCCGCCGCGGGTTCATGTTCGGCGGCTCCACCGGCACCGTTGTCAGCGGTGCGATGGACTGGCTCTCGGCCAATGACGCGCGGGACATCACCGCGGTGGCGCTGGCACCGGACATGGGCGAGCGGTACCTGGACACCGTGTACCAGACCAATTGGGTCCAAGACCTATTCGGTGAGGACGCCCTGGCGCTGGACAAGCCGCGCGCGGTGACCGCGGTGCGCCCGCGGCGTAACGCGCAGGGGCGGCGGCACGCCGGGTGAACAACGGGACGGCCCCGGCGGTCGGGGTGTGGTGGGCGGCGCCGGTCGGTGCTGACCCGGCGTTGTGGGCTCTGCTCGACGAGGTCGAGCGGGAGCGGCACGACCGCCTGCGCCGGCCCGCCGACCGCGACCGCTTCCTGACCGCGCACGCCCTGGCGCGTCTGGTGCTCGGCCGCACCCTCGGCCGACACCCGGCGACGCTGGCGCTGCGGGCGGAGTGCCGGCACTGCGGCGGGCCGCACGGCAAGCCGCAGTTGGCCTCCGGGGAACTGGAGCTGTCGCTGACCCACGCCGGTGACCGCGTCGGGGTCGCGGTGGCATCACTACCGGTCGGCATCGACGTCGAGGACGTCGCCCTGACCCGGGTGGACCCGTCGCTGGCCGCTGCGGTACTTGCCCCGGCCGACCTGGACCGCTGGGCCGCGCTGCCGCCCGCCCGACGCGCCGCAGCGCTGCTGCGGGTCTGGACCCGCGGTGAGGCCGTGGTCAAGGCTCTGGGCGTCGGGCTGGACGTGGACCCCCGCGACCTGCCGCCGGACACCGCGCAGGTCGTCGATCTGGATCCCGGCCCGGGCTTCATCGGCTCGCTGGCCGTGTTGGGCACCGTGGCGCCGGTCGTCACCCAGCACGACGGCAGCCACCTGTTGCGCCGCGCCGCTGCCTGAGCGCTAGTGAACCTGCGCCATCCGGGCGGCCATGTCCGCGTCCGGCTGACCGTTGACCACCCAGGCGACCGCATTCACGAACAGCTTCTTCACCGGGCGCACCGCACAGTCGGAGTCGACCGGGGTGAACTTGAAGGTGCCGTAGCTGTGCGAGCCCTTGAAGCTGCCCCCGAAGAACCAATTGTTCTCCAGCGGGCCGTACTCGCCGGTGACGTCGTCCTTGAACACGATCGGCTTGGTGTCGGTGGGCAGGTTCGCGGTGAGCGTGAACACCGCCTTGCCCTTGAGCTGGTAGCAGGAGTTCGGGTTGTCCACGCCGTACTTGCCCACCGCACCGCCCATGCCGCCGGCCACCGAATGCCGACCGTCGATGTCCCCGGTGCACGCGACCTTGCCGTCCTGCCCATTGCTGGCGAAGCTGCCCGAGCTGGGCTGCAGGGACACGCCCGGGTCCAGATTGACGTAAATCTCGGCCTGGCAGGGGGTGTCCGGGGCGTCACCGGCGGCTTGCGCCGGCCCGGCCACCGCGGCCAGAGCCAGGGTGAGCACACCCGGCAGGGCGACACAGAGAATCCGTCGCAACGCCGACTCCTTCTGACCGTGAGTAAGGGTGGGGAATTCGACGATAGCTGAACCCCCACGTTTCGCCACAGGAACGGACAAACCGGTCGGGACCACTCACCCTCGACCGGTAGGATGACCCCGTGCCGGCGCGCCACCCGCCGCTGCCGGCCCGGCCCGACGTCCACCGCGAGCACGTACTCGCGAGGCGCCCGGCACGACGGCGTTGCGCGACGGGGCGCAGCTGTCGTGAGGTTGCTGACCCTGTGCCGAAACAACCGGCACCGGGCCCTACCCTGACCAACAGACCCCCCAACGAGGCCGTCCGCGAGCGTGTAGTGACGCGGAACGGTGGGGTTGGATCGCTTCGAGAGGGTGCGAACACGGTGGCAGATGTCGACGCGGCGCTGGATGCAGCCGGCCTGAAGAACCCCTATGTGCGGGAGTACGTCAAGCAGTGGGCCGAGCACACCGGCGCAGAGCGCGTCGAGGTGGTGACCGCCGCCGATGACGACCGACTGGTCGCCGAGGCGCTGGCCGCGGGCGAGCTGCAGCCGGCCGGCGAGGGGCTGTACTACTCGCGCAGCTACTTCAAGGACACCGCGCGCTCCGAGGAGCGCACGATCGTGGCCACCTCCTCGGACTCCGACAAGGGCACGTACAACAACTGGCGTCCGTCGGCGGAGATGACGCAGATCCAGCGCGAGCGGATGAAGGGCGCCTCGGCCGGCAAGACCATGTACGTCATCCCGTACCTGATGGCGCAGCCCGGTTCTCCGCTGGAGCTCTACGCGGCGGGCGTGGAGCTCACCGACTGCCGCCCGGTGGTGCTGCACATGATCCGGATGTCCCGGGTCGGCGTGGAGTACATCGACAACCTGGCCGACCAGAACAGCTTCGTGCGCGCCGTGCACGTCACCGGTGACCTGGAGAACCTGGGCCAGGGCACCCCGAACGACCAGCGGTACTTCGTCACCGTGGCCGACGAGCGCACGATCCTGCACTACGGGTCGTCCTACGGCGGCAACGCGCTGCTCGGCAAGATCGCGCACGGCCTGCGCCAGGCCGCCTACGACGGCTGGGCCTCGGGCAAGTTCCTCTCCGAGCAGTTCATGCTGATCGGCATCACCGACAAGCAGACCGGCCGCAAGTACCACATCTGCGGTGGGTTCCCGTCCGCCTCGGGCAAGACCAACCTGGCGATGATGCTGGCCCCGGACGACCTGGGCGACCGCTACCACGTCGAGTTCTACGGCGACGACATCGCCTGGCTCTGGGTCGACGAGAAGGACGGCAAGCTCTACGCGATCAACCCGGAGTTCGGGGTGTTCGGTGTCGCCAAGGACACCAACGAGACCACCAATCCGACCGCGCTGGGCTCCATCGAGCCGGGCACCGGGGCGATCTTCACCAACATCGCCTACAACCCGGAGACCCAAGAGGTCTGGTGGGAGGGCCGCACCCCGAAGCCACCGGAGAACGTGCACGGCTGGCTGGACTGGAAGGGCGTGCCGATCGCGGACCGGGAGACCGACAACGAGCCGTGGGCGCACCCGAACAGCCGGTTCACCACCACGCTGTCCAAGGTGCCGAACATCGCTACCGACTTCGAGGACCCCAAGGGCGTCCCGATCGACGCGATCATCTTCGGTGGGCGCACCCGCGACCGCGAGCCGTTGATCCGCGCGATCACCGACCTGGCCGAGGGCGTCTACGACGGTCTCACGCTGGGCGCCGAGGCAACCTTCGCGGCCGAGGGCGTGGAGGGTCAGCTGCGCTACGACCCGATGTCCATGCGGCCGTTCATGTCCTACCCGGAGGCGGCCTACGCCGCGCACTGGCTGAAGATCGTCGGCGCGGCCAAGGAGAAGCCGATCTTCGCCCACGTGAACTGGTTCCAGCGCGGCGCCGACGGCCGCTTCCTGTGGCCGGGGTACCGGGACAACCTGCGTCCGCTGCTGTGGCTGCTGCAGCTGCGCAACGGCGAGGTGACGGGACGTCAGACCCCGGTCGGCATCATTCCGACCGCCGAGGAACTGGACCTCACCGGTGTCGAGGTCACCCCCGAGGACCTGGCCACCCTGCTCAGCATCGACAACGCCCGCTGGCGCCAGGAAATGGGTTTCCGCGAGACGCACCTTGCCCAGTTCGACGGCCTGCCCGAGGAGATCTGGGCCGCCCACCGCCGGGTTGCCGCCGCGCTGGACGCCGCTGCGGAGTAACCCCACCCACGACGGCCTGACCGGCGGTACCGCTTCGGCGGCTGCCGCCGGTTTGCTGTCGTTGGGGGTTGATCCGGCACGGCGTGTGGTTTGCCGTCGCGGCGGTCACTAGCATCCGGCCATGGCCAACTTCACCTACGCCGCGGTGATCCGCGGCGAGTCCGCGCCCGGCATCGGTTTCCTCGACGGGGCCTCGGACCGGCAGTGGTCACAGTTCAAATCGTTCTGCGAGACCCGCCACCACGCCAACGGTTCGACGATCGTGAAGGCCGGCGAGCAGGACCGCTCCCTGTGGATGGTCGTCGGCGGCGCGCTCGACGTGACCGTGCCCGGGCCGCCCCCGACCCGACACCGGGTGGGCAGCGGCACTGTTATCGGTGAGGTGGCCTTCTTCGACGGCCAGCCCCGCTCCGCGGACATCGCCGCCTCGGGCGACGTCGAACTGTTGGTCCTCACCTACGCCAACTTCGAACGCCTGGCTGCCGCCGACCCCGCGCTGGCCCAACTCCTCCTCCTGGACCTGGGCCGCTTCCTGGCCCAACGCCTGCGCGCCTCCGAGGCGGGCTAACCCCTCACTCGGGCGGCCGATGCGACATCGGCGCCTCGTCCCTACGTTCGATCCGGGGCTGCCGTGCCCATCGGTCGTGGGGGGGACATGTCGCGCCAAATCAGGACACGTCGCACGGGGTGGACCGCCCGGACCGTCGTCGTGGCGCTGGTGCTCCTCGCCGCTGCGCCCGTCGCACGGGCCGCCGGTCCCGTGCACACGGCCGCGGTGGTCGAGTTGCACGTGGCATCGGGGGGCAGCGACGTGGGCTCCTGCACGTCGGGCAGCCCGTGTCTCACCCTGCAGCGCGCGGTGACGGTGGCCGCCGGCCGGGCGGGCGACGATGTGACCATCGACGTGGGCAGCGGTTCCTTCGACGGTGCGTCGATCGACGGCGGCAGTGAGCACTCGCTGCGTATCGTCGGCGTCGGGATCGGCATCACCACCCTGAACGTCGTCCCGATGACGAGCGGATTCGGGTCGCTGGACGGCGGCGTCCTCGTCCAAAACACGCCGGCCCGGATCAGTGTCGAGCAGCTCACCATCACCGCCCCCGCGCCCACCGCCGGAGGAACTAACGGCAGCGGAGTCGATGCCACCGGCGTCGGCAACCCCGGCAACGCGGCGCCGACACGGGCGGGCATCTTCTCCGCCGCGGACGGGCCGCTGGAGGTCATCGACGTCCAGGTCACCGGGATTGTCGGCGGCAAGGGCGGCACCGGCGCCGCGGGAACACCGAGCGGTGGCACCGGTGGCGGCGGCGGAAACGTCCTGGGCATCGTGCACGCGGGCACCACCACGCTGGCGAGCACCGTCCTTCGTGGCGTGCACATCGAGGGCCTCGTCGGCGGCCCGGGCGGTGACGGCGGCAGCGGGCCCACGCAGGGCCTGCCGGGCCAGGGCGGCGGGGTCGGCGGCATCCAGCAGATCCCCCAGGACACGATCACCGGCATGCTGGTCATCACGAAATCAGCGGCCTCGGGGTCGATCATCGACGGGCTGACCGCCGGTGCGTCCGGGGCCGGCGCCCCCCAGTTCCAGGGGATTGCCTTCGGCGGATTTGCGGAGGGCGTGCGTGACCGTGTGGCGGCCGCTTACCTCAGCGACACCACGATCACGAACGTCAAGGGCGGGAGTGGCGGCATCTCCTCGGGTATCGGCGTCGCGGGTGGTTCGGCCACCGGCGTCTCCAGCGACTCGGCCCTCACCCTCGACCGCGTCGACGTCGAGAACATCACCGGTGGTGCGGGCAGCGCAGCCAAGGACGGCACCACCGGCAACATCGGCGGGACCGGGGGCGACGCGATCGGCGTCCAAACCTCGCCGGGCTCGAACGGCAGCCCACTCGACGTGCACGCCACCACAATCGCCCACATCACCGCCGGCGACGGCGGTCCGGGCGGGAGTGGGATCCCCGCCGGCAGTGTGGGTGGGCAGGGGGGCACCGCCGGGAGTTCGTTCGGCATCGCCGCAACCGACCTGCCGGCCACTGTCGCCGATTCGACCATCACCGATGTGCAGGGCGGCACCGGCGGTACGGGCGGCACCGGGACGGGCGCAGGGGCCGGCGGCACCGGCGGGGACGCCGGCCCCGGCATCGACAATTTGGACACGGCGGGGATGATCGCTGCCGGTAGCGAGGCGACGCTGCGTCATGTCACCATCACCGCGACTGCGGCCGGCACTCCCGGTACCGGTGGCAGCCCGCTTGGCTCTCCCGGCGGCGGCGATCAGGCGGCGGGGGTCTTCGCCGCCGGCAGCGGCAGCGCGGTGACCCTTCAGGCGTCGTTGTTGGACAACGTTGCCAGCGACGTTCAGAACTGTTTCCACAACCTCGGGGGCACTTTCGCCGACGGTGCGGGCAACGCAATCTCGGACGGTTCGTGCCCGATCATCCCCCAGCCCGCAATCGGCTCCGGCCTCGGCACGCTGACGGCCGATCCGCCCTACACACCCACGATTCCCCTGGCGAACAACGCCGACGGTCTGGCACTCAGCTCGTTTGTGACCACCAGCACCGGCCTGTGCGATGGTGCAGGGCAGAACGGCGTGATCCGCCCCGGGCTCGGCGCGCCCGACCATTGCGCGGCCGGCGCCTACGAACCGCCGCCGACGACCGGCGGCACCACTAACCTGCCTCCGGTCGCCGCGTTCACCGCCACGCCGCCCGGCGGCGCCCCGCCGCTGGACGTCACCTTCAACGTCGCCGGCTCCCACGACCCGGACAGCGGCGACCACATCGCGACGTACACCTGGGACTTCGGCGACGGCACCACCGGTACCGGCGCGACGCCCCCGCCACACCATTAC
>DASQPJ010000151.1:0-27775 GCA_035644015.1 Sporichthyaceae bacterium | reverse complement strand
TGCTCCGCGGCGTACACCGGGTTGTGCACCTGGCTGTAGGAGCCCCACCCCATCGACGGGCGCTGCTGGAACAGACCGACCGAGTCGCGGTCACCGCCGGTCATGTTGATCAGCTCGGACTCCTGCTGGGCGGTGGCCACGGCAATCACCGCGGCCCGCGGCGGCAGTTTCATTCGCTGCGCCACCTCGACGATGGTGCGCACGTTGCGCAACTGCGTCGCGTTGTGGTCAGGGTGGCGCTGCGCGGCCGAGACGTAGTCGCAGGCCCGGTGCAGGGCGGTCAGCGTGGCCTGCGCCGCCGCCGCGGCCGCCTGCTCGATGGCCGCGGTGCGCTCGGCCAGGATGTCGCGGGCCAGCGCCCGCGCGGACTGCGCGGCCGCAGCCTGGTCCGTGGCGGCCACCGGTGCGGGCCCGGACAGGGCGGGTCGCTGCGCGCTGCGGGAAGCCGCCGCTGCCTGCGGAGCAGCGAGAGCGGCCGCAGCGATCGTCCCGGTGTCCACGGTCGGCGCGTTGTCCGCCGGGTCGAGCAGTGGCACCCCGGTGCTGGCCGACGCCAGCCCGCCGGCCGCGGCCAAGGACAACGCGGCCGCGCCGGCCACGACCGAACCACGTCCGAGCTGGCGGGCCGGGGTCGCCCGATGCCGACCCCGCACCGGCGCAACCGACGGCACGGCCCCTTCCCCGTCGAGTGTGCAGTCAGGCACCTGAATTTCGACGATTCGCGTGCTTGACTGCACACTCGGCGCAGATTGAGGGCGACGACGAGAACCTGCGTGGCGTGCATTGGACATGCCGGGGAGAGTACGTATGCACCTTGTACCGGCAGCCAAGGCGAACCCGGCGCTGCGCAAGGATTGGGCAAGGCCTCGCGGACAAGTCCACCATGTGGCGATCCGCCCCGTCCGAGTTGCGACCTGACGCAGCGTCAGGCGCGACTGAGCGCTGTCTCAGGCCCCGAATGGCAGCACGTCGCCGTCCAGGGCCATTTCGGATTCCAGCGCGTCGGTCTGGCCGCCGTCGCGCCCCGTCCGCAACAACGCTCGCCACTGCGCCACGGAGAAGTCCGCGGGCCCGGTGGTGGCGAGGAAGTCGCGTAGTACCGCGAGGAATCGTTCCGGATCGCTGTGATGCGGGAAATGTCCGGCGTTGGGGAAGATCTCCAACCGGCTGCCGGGCATCGCCTCGTGCACGATCTGCGCCTGGTCCACCGGGATCACCGCGTCGTGCCCGCCCCAGATCAGCAACGTGGGCATACCGCGCGCCAGATAGCAGCGATCCAGCAGGGTGACCACTTGCCCGCGCCGGTCCACCACGGCTCGCAACGTGCGCACGAACGCGCTGCGCGAGTTCCGGTCCGGCAACCTGTCGAACAGTTGGATCATGTCCTCGGCGTCGCGGCCGATGTCGGTGCCGAGCATCCGCAACAGCCGCAGCGACAGCGCCCCGCCGTGCCGCACACCGGGCAGTCGCATGAACGGCAGCAGCACGCCGGCGCCCGGGATGGCCATCAGTTGCAGCAAGGGCGAGGTCTTCGGCCCGCCCCCGCCGGTACTCACCAACACGATCCGCTCGCAGCGCTCCGGGAACTGGTAGGCGAACTGCATCGCCACCCCACCGCCCAACGAGTGCCCGACCACGGTGGCCCGGTCGACGTTGAGCACCGAGAGCAGGTCGCGCATCCCGCAGGCATATGCCGCGATCGAGTAGTCCGCACGCGGCCGGTCGGAGCGGCCGTGGCCGAGAAAGTCCGGGGCAATCACCAGGTGATCGCGGGCCAGGTCCTCGATGAGTCCGCGCCAGGTGTCCGCGTTGTCCCCGATGCCGTGCAGAAGCAACAACACCGGTCCGTTGCCGGCCATGATGTACGCGCGCCGGTACCCGTGGATGGTGGTGTAGCGGACCCGGTCGACGTCGGACAGGTCGTCATCACCGACCAGCGCGGAGGTATCGCGGCCCACTCGCCACCTCCTTCCGCCGGCCGTCCCCGCGCGGGCAGCCTGACAGATCTGCCACTCCGTAAGTCTGCGCCGGGATGAAGGCCGTGTTACATCGTTCTGGCTAGTCCGGGCGCGGAATCCACATGGTGCGCGCATTGCCCGGGAATTGGGAGCAGAACGCGTTTCCGAATCGGTTCGTTATTCCGGCTAGCCTCGCCAGGGTGTCGAACGGGGCGAGCACGACCGAGGTGCCGGCCGCACTGCGCGCCGACATCCGTCGCCTGGCCGACCTGCTGGGGCAGACGCTGGGGCGGCTCGAGGGCGCCTCGGTGCTGGACCTGGTGGAAATGGTGCGCGGGCTGGTCCGGGTCGACGACGAGGCAGCCGCCGCTGTGCTCGACGGACTGGAATCGGAATACGCCGCGTTGCTGGTACGCGCCTTCGGCACCTATTTCCATCTGGCCAACGTCGCCGAACAGGTGCATCGCACCCGCGAGTTGGCGCGTCTGCGGGCCGAACGCGGCGGCTGGCTGGAGCAAACGGCGACCCGCATCGCCGCCGCCGGACTGCCGGTCGAACAGCTACGCGCCGAGGTGGCCCGGTTGGGGGTGCGTCCGGTGTTCACCGCCCACCCCACCGAGGCGGCGCGGCGGTCCACGTTGGCCAAGCTGCGCCAGATCGCCGAACTGCTGGGGGCCGGACCGGTTACCGCGGCCGACGAGCGCCGGGTGGCGCGGCGGCTAGCGGAGACCGTGGAACTCCTCTGGCAGACCGACGAGCTGCGCATCGGGCGCCCGGAGCCGGTCGACGAGGCGCGCAACGCCGTGTATTACCTGGCCGAGCTCTGCCACGGCACGGTCCCGGACCTGCTGGAGGACCTGGCCGCGGCGCTCGCCGAGCTCGGTGTCGAGCTGCCGATCACCGCGCGGCCGCTGAGCTTCGGCACCTGGATCGGCGGCGACCGGGACGGCAACCCCAACGTCACCGGCGCGGTGACCCGCGAGGTGCTGGTGCTGGCCCACGAGTACGGCATCAACGCCGCGCTCGAGGCCATCGACGAACTACGCCAGGACCTGTCCCAGTCCACCCGCACCACGGGCACCGACGAGGCGCTGCAGACCATGCTGGCCGCGGACCTGGCGCGGCTGCCGGAGGTCGCCGAACGGCACCGTCGGCTCAACGCCGAGGAGCCCTACCGGCTCGCGTTGACCTGCATGCGGGCCAAGCTGACCAATACCCGCACGCGTATCGCCACCCGCACCCCGCACACCCCCGGCCGGGACTACGCGGGCGCCGGCGAACTGCTCGCCGACCTGCAGGTACTGCATGCCTCACTGTGCCGCCATGGCGGCGAACTGGCCGCCCGCGGTCGACTGGAGCGGACCATCCGCACCATTGCCGCGTTCGGCCTGCACCTGGCCACCCTCGACGTCCGCGAGCACGCCGACGCGCACCATCAGGCCCTCGGGCAACTGATCGACCGACTCGGGGAACTACCCGCGCCCTACGCCGAGCTGAGCCGATCGCAGCGCACCGAGGTATTGGCGGCCGAGCTGAACGGGCGCCGTCCGCTGGCCGCGCAGCCGCCGCCGCTGGACGAGCCGGGCGCACGCACCCTCGGGGCGTTCCTGGCCATCGGCGACCTGCTCGAGCTGTTCGGGCCCAAGGTCGTGCAGTCCTACATCGTGTCAATGACCACCGGGGTGGATGACCTGCTCGCCGCGGTGCTGTTGGCCCGCGAGGCCGGCCTGGTCGATCTGACGGGGGATCAGGTACGGATCGGCTTCGTGCCGCTGCTGGAACGGCCGACCGAACTGGCCAACGCCGGTCCGCTACTCGACGAACTGCTGAGCATCCCGATCTACCGGCGGTTGGTCGAACTGCGGGGGAACCTGCAGGAGGTCATGCTCGGCTATAGCGACTCGAACAAGGCAGGTGGCATCACCACCGCCCAGTGGGAGATCCACCGCGCCCAACGGGCTTTGCGCGACGTGGCCCGACGGCACGGGGTTCGGTTGCGGTTGTTCCACGGCCGCGGCGGCACCGTGGGGCGCGGTGGCGGGCCGACCTATGAGGCGATCCTCGCCCAGCCGTGGGGCACCCTGGACGGGGAGCTCAAGGTCACCGAACAGGGCGAGGTGATCTCGGACAAGTACCTGTTGCCCGCACTGGCCCGGGAGAACCTCGAGCTAACCATCTGCGCGGTGCTCGAAGCCGCCGTGCTCAACCGCCGCCCCCGCCAGGACCCGGCCGACCTCGCCCGCTGGGACGCCTGCATGGACGTCGTGTCCGAGGCCGCACACCAGGCCTACCGCGGCTTCGTCGAACACCCGGACCTGCCGACGTACTTCCTCACCTCGACCCCGGTGGAACTGCTCGGTGCGTTGAACATCGGCTCGCGACCCTCGCGTCGCCCGGACGGCGGCGGTGGGCTCGACGGCCTGCGGGCGATCCCCTGGGTGTTCGGCTGGACCCAGTCCCGCCAGATCGTGCCGGGCTGGTTCGGCGTCGGCACCGGGCTGGCCGCTGCCCGTGCCGCCGGGCACGGGTCGCTGATGAACGAGATGTATCGCCGCTGGCCGTTCTTCGCGAACTTCGTGTCCAACGTGGAGATGACGCTGGCCAAGACCGATCTACGGATCGCCGAGCACTACGTGCGCTCGCTGGTCCCGAAGGGCGTACAGCACCTGTTCGACGCCGTGCTGGCCGAGCACGAACGCACCGTCGAGGAGATCCTCGCGGTCACCGGGCAGGCCGAGGTGCTGGAGTCCAACCCGGCGTTGCGCGAGACGTTGCGCACCCGGGATGCCTACCTGGATCCGTTGTCCTACCTGCAGGTCTCGTTGTTGCGCCGGGCGCGCGCCGCCCCCGCGGACGACCCGCCGGACGAAACGCTGCAACGGGCGCTGCTGCTGTCGGTGAACGCCATCGCTGCCGGGCTGCGCAACACCGGCTGAGGTGCGGCCTCAGGAGTTGAAGGTGTTCTGGGCCCGCTCCAGGCCCTCGGTGACCAGCAGCTCCACCGCATCCGCGGCCCGGTCGATCTCCAGGTCCAGGTCCTTGCGCTCCGCGGCGCTGAAGTCGCGCAGCACGAACGCCGCGGCATCCATCCGCCCCGGCGGGCGACCGATGCCGAAGCGCACCCGGTAGAAATCCCCGGTGCCCAGCGATCGGCGCATCGACTTCAGCCCGTTGTGCCCGTTGTCCCCACCGCCGAGCTTCAACCGCA
Source organism: Sporichthyaceae bacterium (assembly GCA_035644015.1). Taxonomy (GTDB): domain Bacteria; phylum Actinomycetota; class Actinomycetes; order Sporichthyales; family Sporichthyaceae; genus DASQPJ01. Next base: position 22,609 of record DASQPJ010000151.1, on the reverse strand, counting down.
ACGCGGCGAATGGCAGGTCCAACTCGTCGTGCACCACGACGATCCGCTCCGGCGGCACCTGGTAGTACCCGACCAGACCGGACACCGGCCCGCCGGACTCGTTCATGTACGTGCGCGGCCGGGCCAGCACCACCCGCGGTCCACCGGGCCCGCCGAAGCGGGTTTCGGCGACCTCGGCGCGCGCCTTGTGGCTCTTGAACGACGAGCGGGTGCGCTCGGCCAGCACGTCGAGCACCAGGAACCCGATGTTGTGCCGGTTGGCCGTGTACTGCGGGCCCGGATTACCCAGGCCGACCACCAACCAGGCCGGCTCGGTCATCCGGTGCTCCTCCGCGGGCGCGCCACGGCGCAGTGAGCGCAACCACGCCCACCGCGCCATTACCGGTCCTACTCGGCGGCGGGCTCCGCTGCGGCCGCGGGGGCCTCAGCCGCCGGCTCGTCCGGCTCATCGCGCTCGATGCCGGCCTCGGCCTCGGCCCCGGCCAGCTCGGCCTCCATGGCCGCCTCGGTCTGCATCGCGGTGATGTTCACGACCAGCTGCTCCGGGTCGCCCACCAGCTCCACGCCGGTGGGTAGCTCGATCTCCTTGGCCAGGATCTGCGAGCCGATCGGGCGGCCGGCGATGTTCACGTCGAACGACGACGGGATGTGCGTGGCCTCGGCCAGCACCTCCAGCGTGGTCATCTCCGAGACCACCAGCGCGTCCGGCACGGCCTGGCCGACCACGTGCAGCGGAACGTCGACCTTGACCTTCTCGCCAAGGACCACGGTCAGCAGGTCGACGTGCTCGAGCACACCGCGCACCGGGTCACGCTGAATGTCCTTGGGCAGCGCCAGCTCAACGGTGCCGTCGGGCAAACTGATGTGCAGCAGCACGTTCGCCGTCTTCAGCGCGAGCATCAGCTCGTGACCGGGCAATGAGATGTGCCGGGGGTCATTGCCGTGCCCATAGATGACGGCCGGTACCCGGTGGTCGCGACGGGTGCGACGGGCAGCGCCCTTGCCGAACTCGGTGCGGGCCTCCGCCGTGATGCGGACCTCGGACACGGTCGTGCTCCTTCAGCTGTGGCGCGGACGGTGGTGCGATCAGGTCGGCTGCTCGACGCGGGCGAGAGTGCGCACGGAGGACCGACGCGCTCCGTCGATGACGGAGGTTCGCCTCCCTCGCCGGGCAACCCGGGAAGCCTATCCGACCGCCGTCCGGCCTCCGCGCCGGCTCGACCCCGGCGCCGTACGTATGACCCGGGAAGGGCTCCGACCAACCCCGGTCCAGCGAATCATCAAGATTCCCTCCTGTCCCATTAGTTCTCAGTAATCACATCTGTCACATATGTCCCGGGGCGCGCAGAGTGAGCACATCAGCTCTTGAACCCAAGTCCGGGAGGACCTGCCCCCATGACCTCGCCGCGCCCGACCGACCTGAATTTCGCCCTGCTCCCCGGCCTGGCCCCCACGGTTCGCCCGGTGCCCGCGCCGATGGCACAGCCGCCGTCCGTGCGTGTGGTCGAGGCCCCGGCGCCCACCATCTCCAAGGCGCCGGCCACGGTGCCGGCCGTGCGCAAGGCCCCGGCCAAGGTGCCCGCCGTGCGCAAGGCGCCGGTGCTGCACGAGGTCCCCGAGCCTGTCACCGAGCCCGCGGTCCGCCCGGCCCGTGCCCCGCGCACGCCCAGGGCGAAGACGGCGACGACCGAGCGGCCCGGGACCCAGACCCGGCGCCGGATCGTGCAGGAGGCCGAGACGGGGCGGGTGCTCGAGGACGCCGCGCGCACCGCGGCGGACATGCTCGCCGCGGCCCGGACCACCGCGACCCGGTTGACCGCGGACATCGAGGAAGAGACCGAACGGCGCCGGCAGGAAATGGTCGCCGCGACCACCGAACTGGCCGATTTCCTCTCCGACCTCGCCGACCGGCTGCGCACCAACGGGGTGCTGAGTCCCCACTAGTTAGCGCTGTGAGGAATACCCGGTCGGGCGCAGGTGATCGTGTGCCCATCGGCCGGGTATTTCGCACGCGCGTGGAGTGGCGATTCTCCCGACCGAGACCGTCGATTCCCACCGCTTCGCCAACTGTGGCCGGGTCCGTCCTGTCCCCCACTCGGACGAATGTCCAACTCATCCACAGATCTACCCGCTTGGGGCCGTCACTCTGACGGCCGTCCGGCGGGCACCCCGCCGGGCACTCATCCCGAGGGGGACCTTCGTATGAACCAATTCGGAAAGCCGTGCGCTGCCACCCTGGCCCTGTCCGCCCTGGCATTGTCGACCGGTCTCGCCACTCCGGCCGGTGCCGCGACCACCGCCACGTCGAGCACCTCCTGCCGCGGGGTGGCCGTGTCCATCGCGGGCACCACGTTCGGAGACGCCAATCCGCAGCGCACCCCGTGCGCCGCCGACAGCCAGGCGGTGGTCGACAAGAACGTTTCGCTGTTGCTCGGCGGCATCACCCTGCAAGCGCTGCGGAGCGTCACCACCCTGACCAACGGAGCGCAGGGCTCGGTGCGGGAAACGGCGGCGGCCACCGTTGCCTCCCTGGGGGTGAACCTGCTCGGGCTGAACCTCGTCCAGGCCACGGGCCTCAAGGCGGGCACGGGCACGCTGGCCAACGCCGCGTGCACCGTCGCGCATTCGATCGGCGGGTCGACCCTGGGCGCCATCACGGTGCTCGGCCAGACCATCCCGCTCGACGGCGGCAAGTCGGTGACCGTGAAGCTGCCGCTCGGCCTGGGCGCGGTCTACGTGAACCAGCAGGTCGCCACCGCGACCTCGATCGTGCAGCGGGCACTGTTCATCGACCTGCCCGGCACCTTCCTCGACGTGATCATCGCCCAGGCCACCACCGGCTGCGCGTCGGCCACGTCGGCGGGGGTGGAGTCGATGGCGATCAAGCAGAACGCGCCGAGCAAGGCACTGGTTCGTTCGGTGCGCGCCCGCATCGAGCGCCTACGCGACGAGCCGCAGCACTCAGCCCTGCCCGTCGAACAGGCTGGTCACTGACCCATCGTCGAAGACCTCCCGGATTGCCCGGGCGATCAATGGGGCGATGGACAGCACGGTGAGCTTGTCGAACCGGCGCTCCTCCTCGATGGGAAGCGTGTTCGTCACCACGACCTCGGAGATCCGGGAGTTCTTCAGCCGGTCCACGGCCGGTCCGGACAGGATCGGGTGGGTCGCCGCCACCAGCACCTCGGCGGCGCCCTGCTCGAACAGCGCGTCGGCAGCCTGACTGATGGTGCCCGCGGTGTCGATCATGTCGTCGACCAGCACGCATACCCGGCCCACCACGTCACCGACGACCTCGTGCACCTTCACCTGGTTGGCCACGTTGGGGTCGCGCCGCTTGTGCACGATGGCCAGCGGACAGCCCAGCCGGTCCGTCCACATGTCGGCGACCCGCACCCGCCCGGCGTCCGGGGAGACAACGGTGAGCCGGGACCGGTCCACCCGGTTGCCCACGTAGCGGGTGAGGAGCGGCAACGCGAACAAGTGGTCCACCGGACCGTCGAAGAAGCCCTGGATCTGCGCGGTGTGCAGGTCGACGGAGATCAGCCGGTCGGCACCCGCGGTGCGGAACAGGTCCGCGAGCAGTCGGGACGAGATCGGCTCGCGGCCCTTGTGCTTCTTGTCCTGCCGCGAGTAGCCGTAGAACGGCACCACCACGGTGATCCGCTTGGCCGAGGCGCGCTTGAGTGCGTCGACCATGAGCAGCTGCTCCATGATCCACTGGTTGATCGGCTGCGCATGAGACTGGATCACGAAGGTGTCCGCGCCGCGCACCGACTCCTGGAAGCGCACGTAGATCTCGCCATTGGCGAAGTCGTAGGCAGTGGTCGGAGTCAGCTCGATGCCGAGGTGATCGGCGATCTCCAGAGCCAACTCCGGGTAGGCACGACCGCCCATCACGAGCAGCTTGCGCTCGCCCATGCTGGTAATCCCGGTCATGCGCTCTACTCCTGCTCCTCGTGCTGTGCGGCCTCGGCGGCGGCTGCCGCCTTCGTACCCGCGCGCTTGCGGATGACCCAATTGTCGATGTTGCGCTGCGTGCCACGTGCCACGGCCAGCGCACCGGGCGGTACATCCTTGATGATGACGGATCCCGCTGCGGTGTACGAACCCGCACCCAGGGTGACGGGCGCTACCAACATCGTGTCGCTGCCGACCCGGACGTGATCGCCGACCACCGTGCGGTGCTTTTCCACCCCGTCGTAGTTCACGAACACCGTGGCGCAGCCGATGTTCGAACCCTCACCGATGTCCCCGTCACCGACGTAGCTCAGGTGCGGCACCTTCGATCCGGTGCCCACGGTGCTGTTCTTGATCTCGACGAACGCACCGGCCTTCGTTTTCGCACCGAGCCGCGTGCCGGGCCGCAGGTTGGTGAACGGGCCGATGGTGGCGCCGGGTCCGATCTCGGCGTCGGTGGCGTGGCAGGCCAGCACGGTGGCCCCGGCCCCGACCACGGTGTCGGTGAGCGTGCTGTTCGGGCCGACGTCGGCACCGGTGGCGATTGCGGTACGCCCATGCAACTGGGTGTTCTGACGGATCGTCACGTCCGGCTCGATACTCACGCCGACGTCGATCCAGGTGCTCGCCGGGTCGATCACGGTGACCCCGGCACGCATGTGCTCGGCGAGCATGCGGTCGTTGAGCAGCCGACCCAACTCGGCCAACTGGATCCGGTCGTTCACGCCGAGGATCTCGTGGTGGTCGGCGGTGGTCGAGGTGGCGACGGTGGTGCCGGCGCCGCGGGCGATGGCCACCACGTCGGTGAGGTATTCCTCGCCCTGACTGTTGTCCGAGGACAGCTTGCCCAGGGCCTCGCGCAGCATGACGCCGTCGAAGGCGTACACCCCGGAGTTGATCTCCGCGAGGAGTTGCTGCACGGGTGTGGCGTCGCGTTGCTCCACGATCGCGGCCAACGTGCCCCCGTCGTCGCGCACGATACGGCCGTAGCCGGTGGGGTCGGGCACCACGGCGGTCAGCACGGTGACCGCGGCACCGGCGTCGCGGTGGGCGGCCAGCAGGTCGCTCAGCGTCTGGGTGCGCAACAGGGGCACGTCCCCGCAGACCACCAGCACGGTGCCGGTGACGTCCGGTGCGGCGGCCTGCAGCGCCACCCGCACCGCGTGCCCGGTGCCGTTCTGCTGTTCCTGCACCACGCTGCGAGCATCCGGCGCCACCAGGGCCAGGTGCGCCCCGACCTGCTCGCGGCCATGCCCGACGACCACGATCACCCGATCCGGCGCGATCCCCGCCACCGCGGCCAGCGCGTGGCCCACCAGCGAGCGGCCGCCGATCTCGTGCAGCACCTTCGGCGTGGCCGAACGCATGCGCTTGCCCTCACCGGCGGCAAGCACCACCACCGTCACGCTCATCCGTGTCTCCTCCCCCCGGCGGTCACATCTCTGCCGACCGCTCCCGGGAGAGGATTCGAACCCCTATAAATCGGACCAAAACCGATTGTCCTGCCCTTAGACGACCCGGGATCAGCGCCCCTGACGTTACTGGGTCGCAGCGCCCGGCAGATGCGAAGCCTCGGGGTCCAACCCAGCAGGCCCAGGATGCGTTTTGGAACGTGCGGGACTGGAGAGGCGATGGGAACGCCCCACACGTCCCAACCTGCATCCTGGACCGCCGACGGAACGCTCCGGATGGGCGGGCTCAGCCGGTGGCGGTTCGCAGTGTGGGCTTGGCCTCCAGGTTGGCCAGACCGTTCCAGGCGAGGTTCACCAGGTGCGCGGCGACGTCGGCACGCTTGGGTTTGCGGACATCGAGCCACCACTGCCCGGTCAGCGCGACCATACCGACCAACATCTGCGCGTACATCGGGGCCAGCTTGGAGTTGAAACCGCGGCCGGCGAACTGCTCGACCAGGATGTGCTCGACCTGGCTGGCCACGTCCGAGAGCAGGCTGGCGAAGGTGCCGGTGGCCTGCGCCACGGGCGAGTCGCGGACCAGAATCCGGAAGCCGTCGCTGGAGGTCTCGATGTACTCCAGCAGGGCCATCGCGGCCTGTTCCAGCAGTTCGCGGGGATGACCGCTGGTCAGCGAGTTGGTCATCCGGTCCAGCAGCTGCTGGGTCTCCCGGTCCACCACGACCGCGTAGAGGCCCTCCTTGCCACCGAAGTGCTCGTAGACCACCGGCTTGGAGACCCCGGCCTTGGCCGCGATCTCCTCCACCGAGGTGCCCTCGAAGCCCCGCTCGGCAAACAACCGGCGACCCACGTCGAGCAGTTGTTCGCGCCGCTCCTGGCCGGTCATCCGCACCCGGCCGGGGCGCGCCTGCTCCGGCGTGGTCATGCGCCGACAGTAGGCCCCTGGGCCCGTCGAGCCGCCAACCGCTTCGGGTCCGGCCACCGGACGTGGCTGGCCCAGCCGAATCTCTCGAACATCTTGATCAGCATCGCGGAGGTGTCCACCTGTCCGCGCAACACACCGTGCCGGGCCGAGGTGGGCTCGGCGTGGTGCAGGTTGTGCCACGACTCGCCGAACGACGGGATGGCCAGCCACCACACGTTGCCGGACTTGTCGCGACTGCGGAACGGGCGCGAGCCGACCACGTGACAGATCGAGTTCACCGACCAGGTGACGTGGTGCAGCACGGCGATGCGCACCAACACCGCCCAGAAGAACGCAGTGAAAATGCCCTGCCAGGACCACGACCACAGCCCGCCGACCAGCGGCGGCACCAGCGTGGACAGGGCGACCCAGGTCGGGAAATGCCGGGAGATCTTCACAATGTCGCGGTCGGCCAGCAGATCCGGCGCGTACTTGTGCTGCGGGGTCTGCTCCTGGTCGAACAACCAGCCGACGTGCGCGTGGTAGAGCCCGCGGGTCAGCCCGATCGGGCCGCCGCCGTAGGCCCACGGCGAGTGTGGGTCGTCGTCCTGGTCGGAGAACTGGTGGTGCTTGCGGTGGTCGGAGACCCAGCGCACCAGCGGACCCTCGACGGCCAGGCTGCCCATGATGCCCAGGGCGATCTTCAGGCCGCGGCGGGCCCGAAAGGAGCCGTGGGTGAAATAGCGGTGATAGCCCACGGTGATGCCGAAGCCGGTGAACAGGTAACAGACGAGCGCGATCACCGCGTCCCGCCAGGTCAGACCCCAACCCCACATCACCGGCACCGCGGCGGCCACCGCCAGCAGCGGCACGATGATGAACAGCGCCAGCGTGGCCTGCTCCAACCAACCCTTGGTCTCGCCGCCCATGGTCGCCGAGGCCGAGCGCTCCGGTGGGGCGACAACTGTGGCCATCGGCAGTTTTGACCTCTCGCGCTAAGGAAACCCGGCTACAACGGTCTCACATCCATCCGGGGGTGGCGATTCAGTGCTGGGTTCTGCCGAACCCCACCAGCAACGCGGCCGTGCACAGGTGCATCACATGTCCCGGGTGGTTCAGCGTGAGCAGTTGCGGGTCGCCGTCGGTGAACAGCGCCAACGCCACGCCGGCGGCCAGGTAGGCCCCGCCGAGCAGGCTGTTCGTGGACCTGGCCCGGCCGGTTGCCACGGCCGCGAGCAAGATCAGACTGATGGTCAGGTAGCCCGCCGTCGACGGCCCGGCGACGGCCGGGTGACCGGTCTCACCCGAGGTGGCCAGGACGCTGCCCATGCCGACCGCGGTGGCCACCACCCCGGCCAGGCCGTAGGCCAGGCCGACGGCCAGGGCGATCGCGGCGTTCGGCCCGGCGCACAGCGCGGTTTGCTCACGACGGGCCGTCAGGCGTTGGTGCACGGCCGTATTCGCGCGGTCCGGCCCTTACGGATTGCCCGCCACGACGAACAGCCGCCGGAACGGCCACGTGGTCAGGCCGTGCCGGTCGGGCGGGTAGGCAGCACGCAGCGCGGCGGCGTACTCGGCCTGGAAGGCCTCGGCCGCCGCCGGGTCCTCGGCCAGCGCGGTGAGCACCGGGCGCAGCGCGGTGCCTCGCACCCACTCCAGCACCGGATCGGGCCCGGTCAGTCGGTGTTGATAGGTGGTCTCCCAGACGTCGAGCACCTCGCCGGGGCCACCGAGGCGGTCCAGGTACTCGGCCGGCGCGGGCATCTCGTGGTGCCGCAGCACGCCGCCCAATCGGTCCCGCCAGGTCGGACCCAGGCACAGCTCGCGCATCAAGGTGTGCGCGGGTTGATCCCAGTTGGTGGGCACCTGCAGCGCCAACCGCCCGCCCGGTGCCAACGCCGCCAACCAGCCGGGCAGCAGGTCCAGGTGGCCGGGCACCCATTGCAGTGCCGCGTTGGTGAAGATCAAGTCGAGCGGGTGCTCCGGCTGCCAGCCGGCGATGTCGGCCAGGCCGTAGCGCACCCCGGATCCGCCGGTGCGCTCGGCGGATTCGATCATCTCCGGCGAGGAGTCCAGGCCGAGGATGTCCGCGTCCGGCCAGCGGGCGGCGAGCAGTCGGGTGGACGTGCCGGTGCCACAGCCCAGATCGACCACCCGACCCGGGTTGGACAGTGTCACCGCGGCCAACAGCTCGCGGGCCGGGCGGGTGCGGTGGTCGGCGAACTCCAGGTAGACCTGCGGATCCCACATGACGCCCTCCACCCGCCGAATCCTGCGCCGAGTGTGCAGTCAGGCACCTGTACCGGCCGGTATCGCATGCGGCTGGTGCACACTCGGGGCCCATTGTATCTTGATGTCAAGATTCTTGGTGCCTAGACTTGGGGGATGGAGGACGAGGTAGACCGCCTGGTCGCGGCATGGCGCCGGGAGCGACCGGACCTCGACGTGCGCCCGTTGGAGGTGCTCAGCCGGGTCAATCGACTGGCCCGGCACCTGGATCGCGCCCGGCGCGACGCGTTCACCGAACACGATCTGCAGCAGTGGGAGTTCGACGTGCTCTCCGCGCTGCGCCGGGAGGGCCCGCCCTATCGCCTGTCCCCGGGCGGACTGCTCACCCAGACGCTGGTCACCTCCGGCACCATGACCAACCGCATCGATCGGCTCACCGAGCGCGGCCTGGTGCGTCGCGAACCGGACCCGCACGACCGACGTGGCGTGTCGGTCGTGCTCACCGACGCCGGTCGGGACCGGGTGGACGCCGCCTTCACCGATTTGCTGACCGGCGAGCAGGAATTGCTGGCCGGGCTGACCCAGCGTCAGCGTGAATCGCTGGCCGGGTTGCTGCGTGACCTGGTCGCGCCGTTCGACAACGCCCCCTGACCCCACAACACGCCAACTTCGGGCCGTGTAGCAACGCATCAGGGGTTCGCGATGCGTTGCTCAGTGACCCGAAGATGGGTGTGTCGGCGTTACTCGGCGGCCTCGGCGAGGGTCAACCACTCCTCTTCCAGCGCCGCGCGTTCGGCGTGCAGGTCGCGCAGTTCGGCGTCCAGCGCGGAGACCTGAACGTGATCGGAAGCGTGCTCGGTCAGCCGCGAGTGCAGGTTCGTTTCCAGGGTGGTGATCTTGTCCAGCCGACGCTCGATGCGCAGCAATTCCTTGCGCGCGGCCCGGGCGTCGCCGGCCACCGATGCCTTGGCCGGCTTCGGGGCGGTGGCGGAGGGCGTTGCCGCCACGACTTCCTGACGTCTCGTCAGGTATTCGTCGACGCCACCCGGCAACATACGGATGCGGTCGTCGCCGAGCAGCGCGATGACGGTGTCCGTGGTGCGTTCCAGGAAGTACCGGTCGTGGCTGACCACGATCAGCGAGCCGGGCCAGTTGTCCAGCAGGTCCTCGAGCTGGGTCAGCGTCTCGATGTCCAGGTCGTTGGTGGGCTCGTCGAGCAGCAACACGTTGGGTCCGGTCATCAGCAGGCGCAGCAGGCCCAACCGGCGCCGCTCTCCCCCGGACAGGTCGCCGATGAACGCCCACTGCCGCTCGCCGGTGAAACCGAAGCGCTCCATCAGGTCCGAGGCGCTGACGTCCTTGCCGCCCAACGAGACCGTGCCGGCGATCCGTTCCACCGAGGCCAGCGCGCGGTCGGCCAGGTCCAGTTCGGTCACTTCCTGGGACAGGTACGCGCAGCGCACCGTGAGCCCGCGCACGACCTTGCCGGAGCCCGGCTGCAGTTCGCCGGTGAGCAGGCGCAGCACCGAGGTCTTACCGCTGCCGTTCACCCCGACCAGGCCGATGCGATCGCCCGGGCCCAGCGCCCAGTCGACGTTGTTCAGCAGCACCTTCTCGCCCAGGCGCAGTGAGACGCCCTCGAGTTCGTAGACCGTGCGGCCCAGTCGCGCGGCGGCGAACTTGGCCAGCTCCTGGCGGTCGCGGGCCGGCGGCTCGTCGGCGATCAGCGCGTTGGCCGCGTCGATGCGGAAACGCGGCTTGCTGGTACGCGCGGGCGGGCCGCGGCGCAACCACGCCAACTCCTTGCGCATCAAGTTCTGCCGGCGGGCCTCGGTGGTCGCGGCCACCCGGCTGCGTTCGGCCTTGGCCAACACGTAGGCGGCGTAGCCGCCCTCGTAGCCCTGGACCTCGCCGTCGACCACTTCCCAGGTGCGGGTGCACACCGCGTCCAGGAACCAGCGGTCGTGGGTCACCACCAGCAGCGCCGCGGAGCGGGCGGCCAGGTGACCGGCCAGCCAGTCGATGCCCTCCACGTCCAGGTGATTAGTGGGCTCGTCGAGGATCAGCAGATCGGGGTCGGCGATCAGCTCGCGCGCCAACGCGATGCGGCGACGCTCGCCACCGGACAAGGGCCCGACCACGGTGTCCAGGCCGGCGGCGAAGCCGGGTGCGTCCAGGGCGCCGAACAGTCCGGTGAGCACCTCGCGCACCCGCGGATCGGCCGCCCAGTCGTGCTCGACCCGATTGCCGAGGACCGCTCGGCGAATGGTGGCGTTCGGGTCCAGGTCGTCGGCCTGGGACAGCATCGCCACCCGCAGCCCACCCACGTGCGTGACGCGGCCCGCGTCCGGTTCCTCGCTGCGCGCGATCAACCGCAGCAGCGTGGACTTGCCCGCGCCGTTGCGCCCGACCACGCCGATTCGCTCGCCGTCCGCCAGCCCCAGCGAGACGCCGTCCAGCAACACGGTCAGCCCGTAGGCCTTGCTGACCGACTCCAGGTTGACCAGGTTGGCCATCAGCCGCTGATCACCCGCGCACCCGGCACCGGTCCGGTGGCCCGGCGCACGTCCCGGCACACCCCGAGCGCACTCAACCCGATCGCGACATCCAACGCGGCCTGCGCGTCGGCGACCAGGAACGCACAGGTCGGCCCGCTGCCGGAGACGACCGCGCCGAGCACGCCGAACTCCCGGCCGGACTCCAGGGTGCCGGCCAGCGACGGTCGCAGGGACAGGGCCGCGGCCTGCAGGTCGTTGCTCAGCGCCCGACCCAGGGCGGCCGCGTCCCCGGCCCGCAGCGCGCTCATCAGCGCCGGATCGGCCACCGGTGCGGGCACCGTCGCCCCGCCCCGCAGCCGATCGCACTCGGCGTACACCGCGGCGGTGGACAGCCCCGCGGGGTCGACGGCCAGCACCCAGTGGAACTGCCCGCGGCCGAGCACCTCGGAGAGCCGGTCACCCCGGGCCACGCCCAGCGCGGTGTTGCCGAGCAACGCGAACGGGACATCCGCGCCGAGCCCCGCGGCCACCTCGTCCAGGTCGGCACGCGACATCCCGGTGCCCCACAACGCGTCGCAGGCCAGCAACGCGGCCGCGGCATCGGCGCTGCCCCCGGCCATGCCGCCGGCCACCGGTATGGCCTTGCGGATGCGCAGCGCCACCCGGGGTTCGATGCCCGCCCGGGCGGCCAACGCGGCCGCGGCGCGCACCGCGAGATTGCTGTCGTCGGTGGGCACCCCGGAGACGTCGGTGGCGCTGCCCAGGCCCTCCACCGTGATGCACAACTCGTCCGCCGGCGTGGCCGTCACCTCGTCGTACAGCGAGATCGCCTGGAACACGTTGGCCAGGTCGTGATAGCCGTCGGGGCGGCGCGGTCCCACCGTCAATTGCAGGTTGACCTTCGCCGGGACGCGTACCGTCACCCCCACCACGCCGCTCACCGCGGAAGGCTATGTGCTGCGGCGATGCGCACAAAGTCGTCGATGTCCAGGGCTTCCCCGCGGGCGGCGGGATCCACCCCGGCCGCCCGCAACAGCGCCTCGGCGGCGCCCGGCGAACCGGCCCAGCCGGCCAACGCGGCACGCAAGGTCTTGCGCCGCTGCGCGAACGCGGCGTCGATGACCGCGAACACCGCGGCCCGGTCCGCGTCGGGGGTGGGCCGGCGGCGCAACAGCACCAGCGCGGAGTCCACCCGCGGAGCGGGCCAGAACACCAGCCGGCCAATCGCACCGGCCCGACTCACCTCGGCGTACCACCGAGCTTTCACCGACGGGATCCCGTAGACCCGACTGCCGGGCGGCGCGGCCAGCCGGTCGGCTACCTCGGCCTGCACCATCACCAGCGCGGTACGCAGCGTGGGGAAGGTTTCCAGCGCGTGCAGCAGCACCGGCACCGCGACGTTGTAGGGCAGGTTGGCCACCAGCGCACTGGGCGCGGCGGGCAGGTCCTCCGGGCGCAGCCGCAGCGCGTCCGCCTCGATCACCTGCAACCGGGCGGCCGCCTCGGGAGCGTGCGCGGCGACCGTGGCGGGCAGGGCGCCGGCCAGCACCGGGTCGATCTCCACCGCGGTCACCGCCGCCACCTCGGGCAGCAGGGCCAGGGTCAACGACCCCAGCCCCGGCCCGATCTCCAGCACGGTATCGGCCGGGCCCACCCCGGAAACCCGCACGATGCGGCGCACCGTGTTCGGATCGATGACGAAGTTCTGACCCAGCGTCTTGGTGGGGCGTATGCCGAGTTGCTCGGCCAACCGACGGATGTCGGCCGGACCGAGCAACTGCGTCACTCGGTGCAGACTATTTGTCGTACAGGTGGCGGCCGCAGACCGGCCACTGATGAGCCCCGTCGCGCTTGTACAGCAGCTGCGCGCGGTAGGTCTGCTCCTCCGCACTCGCGTCGGTCGGCACGCCGTGCCCGCCGACCGAGTGCCAGGTGGAGGCGCTGAATTGGTACATGCCGTAGTACGGGCCCGCTGAGCTGACGGCGCGTGGGTTGCCGTGCGATTCGCACATCGCCAGCGCGGCCCAGTTCAGCCGGCTCGCGCCGGGCACCATCGCGAACTTGCCGGCCTTGGTGCCCACCCGCACGACCGCATTCACCGGCTGCCGCAGGACCCGGCTGGCCAGGGTGTTCTTGCCGGCCGGCTTGCCGTCGCGGCGCAGCAGACTGACGGTCACTTCCTTCACACCGGGCACGCCCTTGGTGATGACCTTCCGCTCCCAGGAGAACATCGTCTTGTCCGGGATCTTGGTGGTCTTGAAGGGGATGTCGACCTTCAGGGTGATCAGCTTGGACTGGATACGGACCACGCGGATGATCGACCCGTCCTGCGGCGTGGCCTGCAGCTGCGGATTGACCTGGTCCTGCGGGGCCAGCACGATGCCGGTCTCGAGCAGGAGTTCGCGGATGGTGCCCGCCGCGGTGACCAGGTGGCGAGTGCGCCCGTCGGCGATCACCGTGACGTCGCGCGGGGTGAGCACGCGCAGCGCCAGGCCCTTGCGTCCGATCGGCTCGGAGCGGGAGGCGGACACATACATGTTCTCGTCACGCAGCCCGAGTTGGTCCAGCGCCTCGTTGACGTTGGTGGCGGTTACCCAGACCTTGCGGTTGTCACCGTCGACGTCGAGGTCGAGGGGCCTACCGAAGCGGACCGCGATGCGCTGGCCCTCGCCGACGCGGGCGCTCGGCTCGGGCACCACGGAGTCGTGGGCGCCGATGGTGATGCCCTGTCGGGCAAGCACTCCAGAAACGCTGGAGGCGAAGGTGTGGACCTTGCTGGTCTTGCCGTCGACCGTCAGTTGGACGGTCTTGTCGAAGCTCACGAACGCGGTGACACCCGCGACCATGGCCGCCAACACGAGGGCGTGGACCGCCCAGCGCTTGGCAGCTGATGGGTTGCAACTCGTCGGCACAGGACTCCAGCCCTCGAACCCCCCGGGCACGGCGGCTCGGGAGCGACAGGTCCTGACCGCGGCGGCGGCAAGTGCTCCCGGGCGGTGGGGCCGACCCCGGCTGATGCTCGTGGACACTAACCATGAATGCCGCGAATCGGCAAACAACCTTGATCGCTAAACACAAGTGATCCAGGTCACCGATGAACGGAATTCCTGCCTCGCCCGTCTCTCGGGCACCGCTGGACTGTAAACGCCGCAACTGTTGCGTCCCGGGGCGAACGAACAGAGCTTTGCTCGGACTTGCCGGCGACGACACACCGAACAATTCGGACGAAACGCCGGGGCACTCGCGGACGGTGAGACCCTCGTCACACAACGTCTCCGCCACGCTGTTCGGGCGTGTTGGGCGTGTCGCGCCGGGGCTAGAACGGACCGAACATCCGGGCCGCGGTGGCCGCCACAGCGGTACCGAGATTTTCCTCGTCCATGCCTTTGACCTGCGCCATTGCGCGTAGCGTCAACGGGATGAGGTACGGGGCGTTGGGTCGCCCCCGGTAGGGCAGCGGCGCCAGGAACGGCGCGTCGGTCTCCACCAGCACCTGATCGGACGGCGCCACTTCAAGCGCATCCCGCAGATGCTGGTTGGTACGGAACGTGATATTTCCAGCGAAAGACATCACATATCCGCTTTCCGTACACGCCTTCGCCATCTCCGCATCGCCGGAGAAGCAATGGAACACCACACGTTCTGGCGCACCCTCAGAACGCAGAATGCGCAGCACATCCTCGTGCGCATCACGGTCATGAATAACCAGCGTCTTACCGTGCCGTTTCGCGATATCGATGTGTCGACGAAACGATTCCTCCTGGATGGCCCAGCCGTCCTCACCGGTGCGGAAGTGATCGAGGCCGGTCTCCCCGATGCCGCGCACCACATCCAGGCCGGCCAAGGTGTCGATCTGCCCGAACGCGATCTCCAGCGCGGCGCCGACCAACCGCGGGGCCTCGTTCGGGTGCAGGGCCACGGTCGCCCAGACCGCGTCGTGCTCGGCAGCCACCCGGGCCGCCCACTGCGAGGACGGCACGTCGATACCGATCTGCACGAGCACGTCCACGCCGACCGCGGCGGCCGCGGCGACGGCGTCGCCCACCTCGGTCTCCTGCAGGTCCAGGTGGGTGTGCGAATCCGGCACCGGCACCCGCAGGGGTTCCGGGGCCGGCGGCAGCGCGGCCGGATTCGCCTCCCCGCGGACCGGGCTCACCCGCCGGTCTCCAGGCGGGCCAATTCCTCGGCCACGATGGAATCCTCCAACTTGGTGAAGATCGGGGTGGGGGTAGCCAGCTTGGTACCCGCGCTGATCGGGCGCGAACCCCAGACCGCCGCGGTGCGGTAGTCGCCCTGCAGCACCGCGTAGGGCTCGCCGCCCTCCTGGGTGACCTCGACCAGCTCCGGCTGCCCGGACCAGACATCGGTGTTGCCGAGCAGTTCGTGCACCCGTTGCGAGGAGTGCGGCAGGAACGGGGTGAGCAGCGCCTTGCAGTCATCGATGAGTTGCAGCGCGACGTGCAGCACGGTGGCCTGCCGGGCCGGGTCCTCCTTGAGCTTCCACGGCGCCGTGTCCGACAGGTACTTGTTGGCCGCGGCCACCACGGTCATCGCCTCGGTGATCGCCGCCTTCTGCCGGGATCGGTTCAGCGCGGCGCCCACGGTGTCGAAGGCAGCCTTCGCAGTTGCGAGGACTTCGCGGTCAATGTCCTGCAGTTCGCCCGCGGCCGGTACCTCGCCGAAGTTCTTCGCCGCCATGGACACCGTCCGGTTGACCAAGTTGCCCCAGCCGGCCACCAACTCATCGTTGTTGCGGCGCAAGAATTCGGCCCAGGTGAAATCGGTATCGGAATTCTCCGGGCCGGCCACCGCCAGGTAGTAGCGCAGCGCATCGGCGTGGTAGCGGGCCAGGAAATCCTTGACCAGGATCACCACCGAGCGCGAGGAGGAGAACTTCTTGCCCTCCATGGTCAGGAACTCACTCGACACCACCTCGTCGGGCAGGTTGAGCGCGCCGAGTTGGCCCGGGGTACCGCCGCGGGCGCCCTTGCCGGAGTAGCCGAGCAGCAACGCGGGCCAGATCACCGTGTGGAAGACGACGTTGTCCTTGCCCATGAAGTAATAGGACTCGGCGTCCGGGTTCTGCCACCACTCGCGCCAGGCCTCCGGGCGCCCGACCCGTCGGGCCCATTCCACCGACGCCGACAGGTAGCCGATGACGGCGTCGAACCAGACGTAGAGGCGCTTGTCGTTGCGGTCGCGCCAGCCGTCCAACGGGACCGGGACACCCCAGTCGATGTCCCGGGTGATGGCCCGCGGACGCAGGTCCTCGAGCAGGTTCATGGAGAACTTCAGGACGTTGGGCCGCCAGTCCCCACCCTTGGACTGCAGCCAGGTGCCCAGGGCCTCGGTGAAGGCAGGCAGGTCCAGGAAGAAGTGCTCGGTCTCGACGAACTTCGGGGTCTCACCGTTGATCCGGGACACCGGGTTGATCAGGTCGATCGGGTCGAGTTGGTTGCCGCAGTTGTCGCACTGGTCGCCGCGCGCGCCGTCGTAGCCGCAGATCGGGCAGGTGCCCTCGACGTAGCGGTCCGGCAGGGTGCGCCCGGTGGACGGGGAGATGGCGCCCATCGTGGTCTTCGCGACCACGTAACCGTTGCGGTGCAGGCCGAGAAAGATCTCCTGGGCCACGGCGTAGTGGTTGACCGTCGAGGTACGGGTGAACAGGTCGTAGGACAGGCCCAGTCCGCGCAGGTCCTCGGCGATGACCCGGCTGTAGCGGTCGGCGAGTTCCTTGGGGCTCACGCCCTCCTTATCAGCGGCAACCAGGATCGGCGTGCCGTGCTCGTCGGTGCCCGACACCATCAACACGTTGTTCCCGGCCATCCGCTGGTACCGGCTGAACACGTCGGACGGGACGCCGAAACCGGCCACGTGGCCGATGTGGCGCGGACCGCTGGCATAGGGCCAGGCGACGGCCGTGAGGATGTTGCGGGGCGAGGAAGACATGGCCGTGATCCTAAGTGGCGGCGCCCGGGCAGTGCCCCGCGATAAACCCCCACCCCCTCCCGCCCCAACCACTTATCAGCACAGTTGCAAGCTCTGAGGCGACTTCCCAGCCGCCAACCACCTCCGGCGTCACAACTGTGCTCAGGATGGGTTGGTCAGGCGCGCGGCTTGGCGCCGACGACGGCGTCGAAGACCGCACGCTTGGGGACGCCGGCCGCGGCGGCCACCGCGGCGATGGCGCTCTTGCGGTCCTCCCCGGCGGCTTCGCGGGCCGCGACCCGGCACACCAGTTCGGCCGGATCGGTGGTGGGCGCGGGCTCCGGGGCGCCGGCCACCACGACGGTGATCTCCCCGCGCACGCCGTCGGACGCCCACGCGGCCAGTTCCCCCAGGCCGCCGCGGCGTACCTCTTCATAGGTCTTGGTCAGCTCCCGGCAGACCGCTGCCGGGCGGTCCGCCCCAAAGGCCTGCGCCATAGCGGCCAGTGTCGCGGCCAACCGGTGCGGCGCCTCGAAGTAGATCTGGGTGCGCGACTCTGCGGCCAACCCCGCCAATCGCGTTCCCCGCTCCCCTGCCTTGCGAGGCAGAAAGCCCTCGAAGCAGAACCGGTCGGAGGCCAACCCGGACACTGCCAGGGCGGCCAGGACCGCGGACGGCCCCGGCACCACCGTCACCGCAATATTCGCGTCGACGCAGGCCGCGACCAACCGGAAGCCTGGGTCGGACACCGACGGCATCCCGGCATCGGTCACCAACAGCACCCGGGCCCCGCCGCGTAACAGCTCCACCAGTTCCGCGGTGCGCGCCACCTCGTTGCCCTCGAAGTAGGACAACACCCGCCCGGAGAGCTCCACCCCGAGCGCTGAGGTCAGCCGGCGCAACCGCCGAGTGTCCTCGGCCGCAATAACGTCCGCCCCGGCCAGCTCCGCGGACAACCGCGGCGGGGCATCAGCCGGGTCGCCAATGGGCGTGCCGGCCAGCACGAGCACCCCTGACGTCGTCGCTTCCACGCCCCCATCTTCCACAGGCCCGCCGATGCCATCGAATGAACTGTCGGAGGGCGGCAGTAAGACCTGCGAAAGCAGACGCCACCGGCGTCCCTCATCCGTGGAGGCACCGTGCTCGACGACCAGTTCCTCGAAAAGTTGCACCGCACCTACAGCCTCGAAGAATTGCCACCGCACCCCTCGTGGTGCGCCCGAGCTGATCGCCCGAGGCAAGCCTGTGCAACCCCGCGGCCGGACGGGCGGTTCACCGACGCGGAGCACACCTCTGCCGTCCCCAAGGGCCCCGAACCGCTTCTGTACCTAGTGCGCGGTGACAGCGCAGGCTTCGGGATCGGCGCGGTGGAGGTGGGCTTCCTGTGCGGCGACGCTGAGCACCATTGGGCACCACGGGAGGCCCGGGCCATCGCATATGAGCTGCTCGACGTCGCGGAGGCGGCGGAGGCCGCGCAGGCGGCGGAGCGCGTCGCCGGCTGACATGGACCCGGTTCAGCGACCTGATTCGAGGGGGTTCCATGCGTACGATCTCGACTATGAGCGCCGCGTCCGAGGCATTGGACCTGGAGCCCGTGCGACCACTGCTGCGGGCCGACTATGACCGCCTCGTCGAGGCGGGCGTTTTCGAGGACGAGCGGATCGAACTCATCGAGGGCCGGCTGGTCATCATGAGCCCGGAAGACGCGCCCCATGCATCGGTGGTGAGCGCGCTGACCAGGCTGCTGGTGCTCGCCCTGGAGGGACAGGCATTGGTCCGGGTCGGCTCGCCGCTCGCGGTGTCCGACGTCTCGGAGCCCGAGCCGGACCTGGCCGCCGTGGCGCTCGGCGATCACTCGGCCGAGCACCCGCAGACCGCAGGGCTGGCGATCGAGGTGTCGCACTCCTCGCTGCGCAAGGACCGCCTGATCAAGCCTGCGCTGTACGCGGCGGCGGGCATCGCGGAGTACTGGATCGTCGACCTGCAGGCGCGGGCGGTCACCGTCCTGACCGAGCCCGACGGCGTCGGCTATCAGCACTCGACCGTTCGCCACCACGGGCAGCAGATCACCCTGGTCGCGTTTCCCGGCGTTACGTTCGAGGTGAGCGCCTTCCTCCCCGAGTGACCGCGCGCCTCGCGTCCCGCTCAGCGCGGCTCCGTAGCATGGCGCCGGTGGTCATGCAGGGGGTGCGCACGGAGTCCGAGGTAGCGGCGTCGGGGTCAACGCGGCCTCGCCCGCAGGCGCTGCTCGACCCGATGCCCGGCGGCTTGTGGGCCTGGCTGGGCCCCGCGCTGGTGACGTTGCTGGCGGGCATCGTGCGCTTCTGGCGGCTGGGTCGCCCCCATGCCGTGGTGTTCGACGAGACCTACTACGTCAAGGATTCCTGGAGCCTGCTGCACCACGGCTACGAGCAGGCCTACATCGACAACGCCGACCAGAAGATGCTGGACGGCCAGACGCACATCTTCACCGGGCACGCCACGTTCGTCGTGCACCCGCCGGTGGGCAAGTGGTTGATCGCGATGGGCGAGGCGGTGGGGGGATTGAACCCCACGGGTTGGCGCCTGGCGGTCGCCGTCATCGGCACCGCATCGGTGTTCCTGTTGTGCCGCATCGCCATGCGGATGACCCGCTCGATCGTGTTGGGTTGCCTGGCCGGCCTGCTGCTCGCCCTGGACGGCCTGGCGGTGGTGATGAGCCGCACCGCACTGTTGGACGGGATCCTCGCGTTCTTCGTGCTGGGGGCGTTCGGCTGCCTGATCGTCGACCGCGACCACGTCCGGGAGGGCCGAGCCGGCCCGCGCTACCTACGCCGGCCCTGGCGCTGGGCCGCGGGCGTCTGCTTCGGCCTTGCGCTGGGCACCAAGTGGTCCGCGCTGCCCTTCCTGGCGACCTTCGCCGCGATGGCCCTGCTCTGGGATTTCGGGCTGCGCCGGGCGACCTCCGGCTGGCGCACGGCCGCCCGCATGACGGCGCGGCGGGATCTGCCCGGCGCCATCGGCGCGTTCGCGATCGTGCCCGCGCTGGTGTACCTGGCGAGCTGGACGGGGTGGTTGGTCACCGACGGTGGTTGGTCCAGGCAGTGGGCCAAGGGTCGCTCGGGCGGCTTCCCGTTGATACCCGACGCGTTTCGTTCGCTGATGCACTACCACCACGAGATCTCTTATTTCCACACACATCTGACGGAGCATCATCCATATCAGTCCAGCCCCTGGGGTTGGCCGGTGTTGGCCCGTCCGGTGGCCTACTACTCCACCGACCTGTCCAACGGCCAGTCCGACTGCCACGCCAACTCCTGCGTACGTGAGGTGCTCGGCCTGGGCACCCCAATCTTGTGGTGGACGGCCTGCCTCGCGGCGCTGTACATGGTCTGGCGCTGGGCCGGTGCCCGCGACTGGCGCGCCGGCGCGGTGCTGGCCGGAATCGCCGCGGGCTGGCTGCCCTGGTTCCGGTACAGCCACCGACCGGTCTTCTTCTTCTACGCCATCGGCTTCCTGCCGTTCCTGATCATCGGCCTGGTGCTGGCCCTGGGCGCGTTGATCGGACCCGCACCGGGCCTGGCGAGTGTGCGCCGTCGACTGGTCGGGACGACCGCCGCCGGTTCGCTGGTGGTGCTGGTCGTGGTGAACTTCTTCTACATCTATCCGCTGTTATCCGCCGGGACGCTGTCCAGACCGGACTGGCTGGCCCGGATGTGGTTCCGCACCTGGATCTGAGGGCCGTCATGGAACTGGTGCCCGACCTACTGGCCCGACCGGCCCGCCAGCTCTGGTCGGCCGCGGGCAACGCGTTGGAAGTGGCCCGCTTCGGCGGCCTGGACACCGGCGAAGCGCCGAGTCCATTCGACGTGGTGGCGCACACCCCGATGTTCCGACTGCGTCGCTACTTCCCGCCCGCTCCCGGCGCGGCCACCGGTCCGGCCCTGATCCTGGTCCCGCCGCTGATGATGAGCGCGGAGGTCTACGACGTCTCCCCGGCCACCAGCGCGGTGGCGATTCTGCACCGGGCCGGCGTGGATCCGTGGGTGGTGGACTTCGGCGCTCCCGAACACGAGCAGGGCGGCCTGCAGCGCGACGTCGCCGACCACGTACGCGCGGTCAGCGAGGCCGTCGACCAGGTGGTCGCGCACACCGGCGGTCCGGTGCACCTGGGCGGCTACTCGCAGGGCGGCATGTTCGCCTACCAGACCGCGGCCTACCGGCGCTCGGCCGATCTGGCCGGCCTGGTCACCTTCGGCTCGCCGGTGGACTCCCGCGCTACTCGGGCCTTCGGCGGGGTGTCCGAGCAGATGGTCTCCGACCTGCTCGCCGCACTCGCCGACAACGTGCTGGTGCACGTCAGCCTGCCCGCCTGGGCCAGCCGGTTCGGCTTCCGGTTGCTGGACCCGGTGAAGTCGGTGCGCGGTCGGCTTGACTTCCTGCGCCAACTCCACGACCGGGACGCGCTACTCCCCCGGGAACGCCAACGCCAGTTCCTGGACAACCACGGCTACGTCGCCTACCCGGGCCCCGCGGTTGCCGATCTGGTCAAGCAGTTCGTCGCGCACAACCGCATGCTGTCGGGCGGCCTGGTGGTCGGCGACGTGGTGGCCACGCTGGCCGACATCACCTGTCCGGTGCTGATCTTCGTCGGCTCGGTGGACTCCATCGCGCCCCCGGCCGCGGTACGCGCCATCGCCCGGGCCGCGCCCGCCGCGGACATCCACGAGTGCGTCACCGCGACCGGACACTTCGGTCTGGTGGTCGGCGGCGGGGCGTCCCGGCGAACCTGGCCGACGGTGGCCGCGTGGCTGGCCTACCAGGACGGCAGTGGTCCCTACCCGGATGCCATCAGTCCTCTGGACGACGATCCGGACGAGGGCGACCCGAACCCGATTGGCGCCGGGCTGGAGAGCACCGCCGCCCTGCTCTCCGCGGCCCGCGCCGTGGGCCTGTCCGCCCTGGACCGCGCCCGATCCACCGCGGGCTCGGTGGTGGGCCTGGTGCAGGCCGTGCCCGGACTGACCCGCCTGGAGCACGCCCGCAACGACGCCCGCGCCTCGGTCGGCGCCCTGCTCGCCGAGCGCGCCCGGCGCAACCCCGAGGACACCTTCTTTATCTACGACGGCCGCGGCCACACCTATGCCGCCGCGCAGGCCCGGGTGGACGCGGTGGTGCGCGGGCTGCTCTCGGTGGGTGTCGGCCAGGGCGAACCCGTCGGCGTGCTGATGCAAACCCGGCCCAGCGCACTGACCGCGATCGCCGCGTTGAACCGCATCGGCGCGGTGGCGGTGCTGCTGCGCCCGGACGGACCGACCACCCGCGAGGCGGCGTTGGCGGGAGTGCAGCGCACCATCGCCGATCCGGAGAACGTGTCCACCGCGCGGGCGGCCCGACTCGAGGTGTTGTTGCTGGGCAGCGGAGAACGCACGTCCCGGCCCGGGGTGATCGACCTGGAGATCATCGACCCGGACACGGTCCCGCTGCCCGCCTGGTACTCGCCGAACCCCGGCCGCGCCGCGGATCCGGCGTTTCTGTTGTTCGCCGGCGAGGGCCGGGAGACCCGGATGACCCGGATCACCAACGGCCGCTGGGCACTGTCCGCCTTCGGCACGGCGTCGGCGGCCGGCCTGCGCGGCACCGACACCGTGTACAACCTCGCCCCACTGCACCACGCGGGCGGCCTGCTCACCGGGGTC
>DASQPJ010000150.1:0-5119 GCA_035644015.1 Sporichthyaceae bacterium | reverse complement strand
GGCGGTTCGGGGGATCACACCATCGTCGCTGACCAGCAATTTCGGCAACCTTGTGAGCAACACGCCAGACGAGCAAGGGGCCACCATGACGATCATCACCGCTCCCCAGCAGTACAACGAGGAGCAGCTCTACGTCGACCTCAACCCCGTCATCGGCCACTCCCTCTACCTCAAATGCGAAGGCTTCAACTTCGCCGGCTCCATCAAACTCAAAGCCGCCACCGAAATGGTCGAAGCCGCCGAACGCGACGGCACCCTAGGCCCCGGCTCCATCCTGGTCGAATCCTCCTCCGGCAACCTCGGCGTCGCACTCAGCATGATCGCCGCCAACAAAGGCTACGGATTCGTCTGCGTCACCGACTCCCGCTGCAACCTGGCCACCCGCCTCATGATGGAAGCCCTCGGCGCCCAGGTCCACACCATCACCGAACCCCACCCCGAAACCGGCATGCTCGGCGCCCGCATCAACCACGTCCAGACACTGCTCGCCTCCGACCCCCGCTACGTATGGCTCAACCAATACGAAAACCCCAACAACTGGAAATCCCACTACAACCGCACCGCACCCGCCATCGCCCGCGAGTTCCCCAACCTCGACGTACTGTTCGTCGGCGCCGGCACCACCGGCACCCTGATGGGCTGCGCCCGCTGGTTCAAACAGCACCGCCCCAACGTCCGCATCGTCGCCATCGACACCGTCGGCTCAGTCACCTTCGGCACCCCCGCCGCCCGACGCATGATCCCCGGCCTGGGCACCAGCATCCGCCCCGCCCACCTCGACGAGTCCTACATCGACGAAGTCATCCACGTCGAAGAAGCCGACACCATCCGCACCTGCCACCAACTCGCCCGCACCGGCTTCCTGTTCGGCGGCTCCACCGGCACCGTAGTCAGCGGCGCCAAAACCTGGCTCAACCAACACGACATGGGCACCATCACCGCCGCCGCCCTCGCCCCCGACCTCGGCGAGCGCTACCTCGACACCATCTACCAAACCAACTGGGTGCAAGACCTCTACGGCGACGACGTGGTCAGCTCCGCGGAGCTGACCACCGGGTCCCAGGCAGCCTGAGCAGCGCCGGTCGCTGTAGGAGACGAGGGTGATGTTCAGGGCCTGGCCGTCGGTGACCACCGAGACGGGGTAGGTGTCAGTCATCTCCGCGCCGTCCAGGTACAGCGGCGTGGCGAGCGCGACACGGCGCACGTGCAGGGTCATGTCCACGTCGTCGTCCATTGCCCAGGCGTACTGGCCGCCGGTCCAGGCGCATCGCTCAACCCCCCGAGGTGTGTGGGGTGAAGCTCACCGGCAGCCGCTTGATGCCGTTGATGAAGTTCCCGGCCAGGTACTCCGGTTCGCCGACCCGCAGGTCCGGGAGCCGGAACAACAGTTCCTGGAACAGCGCCTTGAGCTGCATGCGGGCCAGGTGGCTACCCAGGCAGAAGTGCGGGCCGCCGCCGCCGAAGCCGACGTGGTTGTTCGGTTTGCGGGCGATGTCGAAGCGTTGTGGGGTGTCGAACACCGACTCGTCCTGATTGCCGGAGCGGTAGAACATCACGATCTTCTCCCCGGCGGCGATCGGCTGGCCGTCGATCTCGGTGTCGATGCGCGCGGTGCGCCTGAACGTCATCACCGGGCTGGCCCAACGGACGAACTCCTCCACCGCGGTGCCGATCCGCCCGTCGTAGTCGGCCAGCAGGGCGTCCCGTTGTTCGGGGAAATCCTGCAGCGCTCTGATGGTGTGGCTGCTGGTTTGGCGGGTGGTGTCGTTGCCGGCCACACAGAGCAGCACGAAGAACGCGGCGATCTCGGCGTCGGTGAGCCGCTCGCCGTCCAGCTCCGCTTGGGCCAGCGCGGTCATCAGGTCGTCGGTGGGTTCGGCCCGCCGCTGCGCGACCAGCTCGGTCGCCGCCGCGTGCAGGGTCATCAGCGCGTTGAACAGCACACCGATCGGTTCGCCGTCGCCGATGAATTCCGGGTCGTTCCAGCTGACCATCGCGCCGGCCGCGGCGGCGACCCGGTCCCGGTCCGCCTCGGGGATACCGATCATCTCCGAGATCGTCCACATGGGCAGCCGGGCGGCGACCTGCTCGACGAAGTCGATCTCACCCAGCGGGGCTACCGCGTCCACGATCAGCCTGGCCTGGTTGCGGATCTGCTCCTCGATCCGCGCCACCCGCCGGGGGGTGAACACCGAGCTGATCAGCTTGCGCTGCTTGACGTGACGGGGCGCGTCCATGGCCAGGATGGAGTGCGCGGCCTCCAGCACCTCGGCCGGTACGTCCTCCAACATCACTCCACCGAACTCCTGGCCGGAGGCGAACACCTCGGGGTTGCGGCTGGCCGCCACGATGTCGGCGTGCCGGGTCAGCGCCCAGAACCCGGGGTCGGCGGAGTTGGGCATCAGGTCGGTCTCGGCGGGGCGGTGCCAGGACACCGGGCGCTCGGCGCGCAGCCGGGCGAACACCTCATCGCGCGCCGCTGGGTCCTGGGCCCAGAACGCGTGTGAAGAGATGTCCAACGGGTCGAAGGTTCGCGTGGTGGGCACGGGGCCTGCCTCCTCAGTTCCGGCGTTGCAACCTGATTTAGACCATAACAAAGACTATGTTATAGTCAATTGGTGGTGGTTGAGCCGATATGTTGAGCTGGTCACAGCGGAGGAGGGCTGCCGATGCCGAGACAGCCGCGCCATCTCAAGGTCACCCAGGACCAGTACTTCGCCGCAGCGCTGACCCAGCTCGCGGCGCAGGGGGTCGAGGGGCTGACGATCAGCTGGCTCTGTCGCGCGCTCGGGGTGACCAGCGGATCCTTCTACCACTACTTCGGCGGTTGGGCCGGCTTCGTCGAGGCCTTGCTCACGCACTGGGAGGCCGAGCAGACCCAGCGGATTGTCGAGTTGGCCCGCGCGGCGGCCAGTCCCGAGCAGCGGCTGGACGTGCTGCGACGACAGGCGACCGCCCTGCCGCACGACGCCGAGGCCGCCATCCGCGCGTGGGGTCGTGGTGAGGAGCGGGTCGGCCAGGCTCAACGGCGCGTGGACGCACGGCGGCACGCGGCGTTGCGGGCGATCGTCAGCGACATGGGCGTACAGCCCGAGGACGCGGAACGGCTGGCGACCACCGGACTGGCCCTGCTGGTGGGCATGCAGCAACTGCAGCGCCCGGTCGACATCACCATGCTCGGCGCGGTCTTCGACGAGCTCGAGCGAACCATCCGGGACTACGCCGGTAGAGCAGCGTCCACTCGAGGTTAGTGCTCGGTCGCGGCGACGCTGACCCGGACGATTTCCTCGATCAGCTCCTCGCGGCTCAGTTGGATGTGGCCGGAGAGCCAGCTGGTGACCGCGTGGGTGATGCCGGCGACGAGGATCAGCGCGGCCAGTTCAGTGCGCGGGTCGTCCCGGCCGAGCCGCAGGACCTCCTCGGCGAGCAGTCGGGTGTAGCTGTGGATGGCCTGTTCGCGCCGGCCCTGGAGCGCGGGGTGGCCAGGGGCCTCGAGGTACAGCCGGGCGACGCGGGGGTCGTCCATGGTGGCGATGAGCAGTCGGACCGTCGCGCGGGCCCGGTCCAGCAGAGCCAAACCGGCAGTGTGTAGCGCCGCCAGGATGTCGCCGCGCAGGGTGGTGAACATCCCGTCCAGCGCCTCGACCAGCACGGCGTCCCGGTCGGCGAAGCTCTCGTAGAAGTAGCGCCTGGTCAGTCCGGCCCGCTCGGCGACCGCCTGCGCGGTCACCGTGGTCACACCGCCCTCGCCGACCAGGTCGAGGCACGCGGCGACCAGGCGCTGGCGCCGTTCGGTCCGGCGTTCGGCGGCGCTCACGCCGCGGTAGGGCCGTACGACGTCCGTCACAGTTCCCCATCTTGACACACGTGTGTATCTACTTCTACGGTCCAGTCGTTGATACATGAGTGTGTCAACTTTGTCGGGAGGGATCGACATGGCGTGCTGTCTCGCGGTCGCGCTGGTGATCGCGGTGGTGCGGGCCGCCTGGTTCCGGGTGTTCCCGGCGCGCCGACCGGCCCGCGGCGGCTTCGCGCCGCCGGCTCGTCGGCCGGCTCCTGGTCCCGTGCCGTCGGGTGCGATCGCGGCCGCCCCGGTCCAGCTCGGGGTGCGCGGTGCGGGGCCGACCTGGCCCGCCTCGGCCGGGTTCCTGGTGGTCGGTGCCCTGTTGGGGGTCGCTGGTTACGCCGCGACGGCTGAGGCGGCCATCGGTACTCGGTTGGTGCCGGCGCCGCCGCTGGAGCGGCTGGTGGTCGTGGTCACGGTGCTCTCCGTGGCGGCCGTGCTGGTGGCGAGACAACGGAGGCGGCGGCGGGGCGAGCCGGTCGGCGGTCGGGCGGACCGGGCTCGCCCGGAGCGGCGGCCGGGTTCCGGCCTGATTGTCGCGGGTATCGGTTGGTCCGTGGCGAGCGTGGTCGACATGCACCTGCTCGGCCTTGTGCCCCTCGGTGCCGGCCACCTGCACGGAACGTCGCCCGGAATGTCGCACGGAATGTCGGCCGGAGTGTCGGCCGCGGCCGGGCACGGGTTCGGCCCAGTCGAGCTGGTGCTGCACGGGCCAGGGCTGGTCGCCGTCGCCCTGGGCTGTCTGCTCGCGCTCGGTGCCGGGTTGCGTCGGCGCTCCCTCGGCCCCCTGTCCCCGCGCCCCCTGCGCGCCACGTGAGGAACGAGATGACCACCGAAATCGCACCCCAGGACCGCACCGTCCGCCACACGACTGTGTTGCTGCCCGAACCGCGCGGCATCGTCGCGCCGGTGACCGCGCGCCGGATGCGCCGGGCGCTGCTGGGCTACGCGGTGGCCTGGCTGCTCGGGCTGCTGCCCGCGCTGTTGGGCGCCGGCCCGTCCCTGGTCGCGCTGGGCCTCGGCGTGGTGTTGCCGGGCGGTGGGCTGTTCGCCACCGGCCACCCGCTGTGGGCGTTGGCCGCCGCCGTGGTGTTCGTGCTGTCGCTGGCGGTCTGGTGGTTTGCCGCGCCGGTGGTGCTGCCGCCGCTGGTGTGGCTGGCCGGGGCCGTGGTCGCGGCGTACGCGGCCGGCGACCAACCCGTCCCGGTGTGGCGGGTGGCCGCCGTCGCCGCCCTGGCCCCGGTGCTGCTCGTCGCCGCCCACCTGGTGCACCGG
>DASQPJ010000149.1:0-2029 GCA_035644015.1 Sporichthyaceae bacterium | reverse complement strand
CGGCTTCCTCCTGACGTGGCTGGCCACGACCCTGAAGATCGTCGTCGACCCGTCCTCGCAGGCCGGGCTCGTCGCCCTGTGCGTCGCTGCCCTGTCCGCCGGGTACTACGCGCTGGCGCGGCTGCTGGAGAAGCGCTGGCCTGCACTCGGGTTCCTCCTCGGGGTTGCCGCCAAGCCCGTGTATCCGACAGCGCCGCCTGCCCCCTGAACCTCGTGCCGCTGGTCGCGGCAGTCCCATCCCCCCGCAGCTGGCGCAGCTAGCGGCACGAGCCCCCCTGATACCTCGCGCCGCTGGCTGATGGCCCGCACTCAACATCCTCGGACTGCGGCAGGAAGCACCAGCCAGCGGCGCGAGACCTCTCTCTAAATCCCACCATCGAAAGGAAGGGCCGTCATGGCTCGCTACTCCACCTCCGTCGTGTCTCAGACGGCCCAGCTCGCCGGCGCCAACGCCACCACCACCGTCAACGGCTACCTCGGATATTGGGGCGGATCCGCCACGGCGGGGTTCCGCCTACGTCGCGTCGGCATCGGACTGCTGACCACGACTGCTGTGGTGCCGACGTCGCAGCAGTTCGCGGTGGCGATCCACCGGCAGACTGTCGCCCCCGCCGGCACCGGTTTGGCTGCTGCGGTGTTGGGGCAGCCGCTGGAGACGCACACCCTGCAAACCGACCCCACCACGGGCATCATCGTGACCACCGCCACCACGATCGGCACCACCGGCCCCACCGTCGCAGCCAACCCGCTGTTCACGATCACCGGCAACACCCAGTCCTACCTGCCCGAATGGTGGGAGGCCTACGACGAGCTGATCTGCCCGATCGGCACCGCGAACGGCATCGCGTTCGTCAACATCGGCAACACCCTGCCCGCTGGGCACTTCATCAAACTGTCCGTCGAGATCGAAGTCTGACCGTAGCTCGAGCCGCGAGAGGGGCGTTGGTTTAGATGGCCGCGCCCGTACTCGCCAGCAACGGGACGATCGCTGACACAGCCACCACCACGTGCGCAGTTCCGGTGCCGTCAGGGGTGGCGTCCGGGTCGCTGATCGTCGCCTACATCTATGCGGCATGGTTCAACGGCACCACCCCGACCGCAGCGCAGTTCACGCCGCCAGCGGGCTCGGGTACTTGGGTTATTAAAGACATCGTCACCCACGCGCTCAACGGCCCGAATCAGCACGCGATGATCGTGGCCTACAAGTACGCCACCGGGTCGGACAGCGGAACCTACTCGTGGACGATCAACAATGTTGGCGGCACTGCCCCGGCGTTCGCGTCGGGTGTCGCAGAACGGGTCACGGGCGGTGCCACGTCGGGTGACCCGTTCGCCGACGCAGTCCAGAAAGGGTCGTCGGCTGACGGCACGTCCTCGGTCACGGTCGCGTCGTTCACGCCCGGCGGTGACAACACCCTGCTGACCGCGTACGCGATGGATGCGGATTCGCCGGCCACCGTGAGTCTGCCCGGGGGTTGGACGTCGTTAGCGTCCAGCAACGGTGCGGGCGCATCAGGCAGCTCAGTCCTAGGTGATCTCACTCAGGGCACTGCGGCAGCGACGGGCACCCTGACGTTCAGCAGCACCTCGTCGACGTTCAGCAAACTCGCGCTGGTCGCCACGTTCCGGGCACCTCCCGCCCAGGCGTTGCCCCCGTCGGCGCCGAGTCGACGGGCTCAGATGCCGCGCCGACCACGACGTCCGGCGGCGGCGCCACTACGGGTCACGCTCACGGTCCCTCCGCAGCGCGGTACAGCCCGGCGTGGCTGGCTGCCCCCGCGTAAGCCCCGTACCGGCCAGATCGTCCCCGCGCAGGTTGTGGTCGTCACGACGCAGGCGCTCTCGCCGCAGTCCGCGCGGCAACGGCCGGTGTGGCTGCCCCGCAGACGGCCTCGAGCCGGCCAGCCGGTCCCGCCGCAGGTGGTCGTCCAAACCGTTCAGGCTCTACCGCCGCAGCCAGGTAGACGCCCACCGCGGCTCCCGATCGCCGGCCGGCACCGCACCGGGCAAGTCGTCCCGGCGCAGGTTG
>DASQPJ010000148.1:0-14377 GCA_035644015.1 Sporichthyaceae bacterium | reverse complement strand
CCAACGCGCGCAACCGGGAGCGCAGCTCGCCGGCGGCCCGGGCGGTGAAGGTCACCGCGAGCACGTGCTGCGGCTGCTGGACACCGGACAGCACGCCGTGCGCGATGCGGTGCGTGATGGCCCGGGTCTTGCCGGTGCCGGCGCCGGCCAGCACGCAAACCGGCCCGGTCAGGGCTTCGGCGACCGCGCGTTGTTCGGGGTCGAGGGCATCGAGGACGGCAGCGACACGGGCGGACACCAGGCCATCCTGACAGCCCTGTCCGACAACTACCTGGAAGAGTTCGGCCCCGTGGACGGTTGTACCCACAGATCAGCTGCCGATGAAGGGATCGCGGTGTCCGCCACCGAACCGATCACCGTGTTCAGCACCACGTGGTGTGGACCGTGCCGCCGACTCAAGGGCCAACTGCAGATCGAGGGCATCGCCTTCACCGCCGTCGACATTGACGCCGACCCGGAGGCCGAGGCCTTCGTCAAAGAGGTCAACCGCGGCTACGCCGTGGTCCCCACCGTGCTGTTCCCCGACGGCACCGCGCTGACCAACCCCACCCTCGCCCAGGTTCGGGCCAAGCTCGCGTCATAAGGCACGTCATCCCTTACGACCCGCCAACCCGGACAAACCGGGCCGGAAATTGGTCAGGAAGTCTGACATGGCCTTACCAGTGGTTGTCGGCGGGGAGCGGCTTACCGAACCAGCGCTCGACCAGCCACCGGGCGATAGAGATCGCGCCGGGCATCAGGGCCTCACCGCGCCGGCCGGCCGCGACGAGTTCGTCGCGGCTGAACCAGCGGGCTTCGGTGATCTCGTCGCGGTCGATGTGCAGGGTCGGGTCGACGGCGTGGGCGCGGAAGCCGAGCATCAGGGAGGACGGGAACGGCCAGGGCTGGCTGCCCTCGTAGACGACGTCGTCCACCACCACGCCGACCTCCTCGAACACCTCGCGGATCACCGCTGCCTCCAACGACTCCCCCGGCTCCACGAAGCCGGCCAGGGTTGAGAACAGGCCGGGCGGCCAGGCGGGGTTGTGCCCGAACAGGGCGCGGTCGTCGTCGTCGACGACCAGCATGATCACGGCGGGGTCGTAGCGCGGGAAGTGCTGGGCGTTGCAGTGCGGGCACTGACGCATGTGCCCGGCCGAAGCGATAGACGTGGGCGAACCGCAGTTGGCACAGAAACCGTGCCGGGCATGCCAATTGGCCAGCCCGAGCGCGTGCACGTACAGACCACCGGCGGTCGGGCCGAGTGAGGTGCTGATCTGGCGCAGGCCAACCGCTCGCTCCCCCTCGACGGGCTCCCACGGTGCATCCACCGCGAAGTACGGCACGCCGTCGCCGTCCAGGCCGAGGAAGTAACGGGAGGCGTCCGGGTCGATCTGACTGGGAGTCAGATACGCGATGTCCGCACCGTCGCCGGAGAACGCCGCCAACCCGTCGTGCACCCGCAGCACGCGGGCCCGCGGGTCGTCCCAGGCGGCCGCCAACCCCGCCGCGTCCGAGCGCAGATGCGCCGCGCGGTTGTGGGTACCGCGGCTGAGCATCATCGGTTCCTGCACCCACCCGGACGTCGTCGTCATGGCACGAGCCTATGCAGTGCCCGATCCGAGCAACCCCTCGAGTTCGGCCCGGTCCGGCAGCACCGGGCGCACCGTCCGCCCGGAGCGCACGTAGTAGAACGCCGCCTCGACCGCGGCCGGCTCGACTCCGGCAAGCTCCGCCCAGGCCAGCCGGTACAGCGCGAGTTGCAGCGGGTCGGCGGACTCGCGGGCATGGGTCTTCCAGTCGATGACCTCGTAGCCGACCAAGGTCTGGTAGATCGCGTCGATGCGGCCGCGCACGATGCGACCGCCCAACGCCAGGGCGAACGGGGCCTCCACCCGGTAGGGCACCCGATGCGCGTACTCGCTACGCAGGAAGGCCTGCGCCAGCGCGTCGAAGTCCTCGTCGGCCAGGTCCGCATCCGCGGCGCCGGGGATCTCCTCGGGCTCCAGCAGCGCCTGCTGGCCGAACCGGGCCTCGACCCAGTCGTGGAATCGGGTGCCGCGCCGGGCGGCAGTCCGCGGGGCGCGGGGCAGGGGTCGGGCCAGGTCGCGGGCCAACCCGTCGGGGTCGGCGGCCAACGCCATCACCTGCGAGGCGGACAACGACGCGGGCAGCACCACCTCGCGTTCCGGACGGTGCGCGCGGGCGGCCTCGGCGAGCAGCAGCTCCAGATCGCGGTCCCAACTCGCCACCCGCGCCGTCTCGGCCACAGAAAGCCCAGCCGGCACGGCGAGTGCACCGGACCGGCGCATCGCGGCGCGCACCAGTCCCGCGGCAGCGCGCCGAGCGGCGGCGCCGTCCGGGTTCAAGGGCGCGGGCCAGGCGAATTCCGTGCCGCGCCCGCGCAGCGGGTTCTCGGCGTCCGGCTCCGGGGCCGGCACCCACGGACCGCCGGGGTCCAGACCGCGCTCCGTCAGGACGTCGCGCACCGCGAGCAGGTACGGCGAGGGCCCCCGGGGTTTCTTCTGGGTCGGGCCCCACCAGTGCGCGGACATCACCAGGCGCCGACGCGGCCGGGTGACCGCGACGTAGGCGAGGCGAAGTTCCTCGAGATCGCTCTGCTCGCGCATCCCCGCCTCGAAGGCCCCGATGCCTTTCGGGGTCCATTCCCCGACGTCGGGCAGCCCGTCGCGGTCCCCGCGCAGCACGTGCGGCAGGCACTCCCCCCGGCTGGTCCAGCGCGGTCGGCCGAGGTTGGACGGGAACGTGTTGCGGGTGACGTCGGGCAGCACCACGACGTCCCATTCCAGGCCCTTGGCCTTGTGCGTGGTCATCAGCTTCACCGAGTCCGCGGTACCCGGCGTGGCCGAGTCCAGGCCGCGTTCGTGCTCCTCCGCGGCGTGCAGGTAGGCCAGGAACGCCGCCACCGAGGACTCGCCGTCGAGGCCGGCGAAACCCGCGACCTCGTCCAGGAACGCGGACAGGGATTCCCGTCGGCGGGCGGCCACCGCGTGTTCCGCGGCGGCGATCTCCACGCCGAGGCCGGTCACCGCGAGCACCCGGTGCACCAAATCCAGCAACGGCTCGCCGAGGTGACGACGCAGGTCGCGCAGTTCTCGCTCGAGGGCGGCGAAGCGGTCGCGCGCCGCCGTGGAGAACGCGGACTCCCCCGGCGCGGCCAGGGCGTCGGACAGGGAGATCCGCTCGGTCGGATCGGTCACGCCCGGCGCGGACTCCAACGACGACAGGCCGCTGGGTCGCGCGGGCGCCACGATCTGTGCGGCCCGCCGGCCGAGCAGGGCGAGGTCACGCGCCCCGATGCGCCAGCGCGGGCCAGTGAGCAGCCGCACCAGGGCCGCGTTGGCGGTGGCGTCGTCGAGCACCTCCAGGGTGGCCACCACATCAGCGATCTCGGGCAGGTGCACCAGGCCACCGAGGCCGACCACCTCGACCGGGATGTCCCGGCGGACGAGTTCGGCGTGCAGCGGGCCGATGTCGCGGGTGGCGCGCACCAACACCGCGACCTCGCGCGCGCTGACCCCGTCGGCGAGCGCGGCGGCGACCTGTTCGCCCACCCAGGCCATTTCTGACGGATAGTCATCAAGCACCGCGGTACGGATCTCGCCCATGCCGAGGTTGTATTCGGCGGCGGTCAACGCCGCCACGCCGTCGTGGATCTCGCGCAGCGGTGCGGCCAGCGCGTTCGCCAGGTCCAGCACCACTTCGCCATTTCGGCGGTTTTCCCGCAGCGTGAATCGCTGCGCGGGCGCGGTGGCGCCATCGGGATGCACTGCGCGGAAATGCGTCGGGAAGTCCTCCAGGTTCGCCACCGACGCGCCCCGCCAGCCGTAGATGGCCTGGCACGGGTCGCCGACGGCGGTCACCGGATGCCCACCGCCGAACAGCCCGACCAGCATCCGCCGCTGGGCCACCGAGGTGTCCTGATATTCATCCAGCAGCACCACCCGGTAGCGGGCCCGCTCGATCTCCCCCACCGCCGGGCACTGCTCGGCGAGCCGCGCGGCCAAGGACATCTGGTCGCCGAAATCGACCAGGTCCCGATCGGCCTTGGCCTGCCGATAGGCCGCGACCAGGTCGCACAGTTCCAGTCGCCGGCCCGCGGCCAGCAGCACCTTGCCGATGGCCGAGGTCGGTGAGTCCGCGCCCTTCTCCCCCTGCAGTCGGCTGAACAGCGCCCGGTCATGGGCCCGCAGCACGTCCAGGTCAACCAGGTGCTCGGCGGCCGCACCGTCCAGCGCGAGGACGTCCACCACCAGATCGGCGGTGCGCTTGGTGAGCGAGGGATACGGCCCCGGTGCCGCGCAGATCGCGCGCGCGGCCAACTGGTATCGGGAGGCATCGGCGAGCAATCGCGAGCGAGGTTCGACGCCCAGACGCAGGCCGTGGTCCGCGAGCAGGGTGCCCGCGAACGCGTGGTAGGTCGCCACCGTCGGCTCACCCACGTCACCGTGCTCCGTCGGGTCCTCGCCGGCGCCGATGCCGGCCCGGGCCAACGCGGCGCGCACCCGGCCGCTCAACTCCGCGGCGGCCTTGTTGGTGAAGGTCAACCCGAGCACGCCGGCGGCCGGCACCTGCCCGGTGCCGACCAGCCACACCACCCGGGCGGCCATCACCGTGGTCTTGCCGGAGCCCGCCCCGGCCACGATCACCGCCGGTGCCAACGGCGCGGTGATCGCGATGAGTTGCTCGTCGGTGTAGGGCACGCCCAACACCTCGACGAGATCGGCGCCATCCCGCAGCGCACTCATCGCCGCCCCTCCCCACGCTTGCGTCCGACGAAACGAGGGCTATAGGCCACCTTTCGTCGGACGCAACGGTGGTGGGAGGGACGAGTGGCGCTCACGTGACCACCTGCGCGCCCTCGGGTTGCGCCGGGCAGCACCGGCGGTAGGGGCAGCGGTCGCAGTCCTCCGACGGCACCGGGGTGAACGCCTCGGACCGGACCCGGGCGGCGGCCCGGGACAGCATCTGCGCGACCCACTGCGGGTCGTCGCTGGTCGCCGGCGACTGCTGCCCGTGCACCTTGGGCAGCCCGGTTTTCCCGGCCTCCTGACGTAGCATCACAATCTCGGCACCACCGCAGGTATCGTCCGCGCCGGGCAGCTCGGCCAGACCACCGGCGGCCACCACCGCCTGGTACACCCCCAGCTGTGGGTGCCGCGCCATCTCCTCCTTCGTCGGCGGGGTCTTCCCGGTCTTCAGGTCCACCACCCAGACCTGGCCGTGCGGGTCGGCCTCCACCCGGTCCAACCGGCCGCGCAGCCGGACCCGGTCACCCTCCACGGGCAGGCTCAGCTCGAACGGCACCTCGACGCCGAGCAGCTTGCGGTCCGGCCGCCCGAGGTGCCATTGCAGGAACCGCGCCAGGGCATCGCGGGCGGCTTCGCGTTGATCGCGGGACTGCCACAGCGCATCGAAGCTGAGTTCCGCCCAGACCGTGTCCAGACGTGCCATCAGGGTCGGCAGGTCCGCCGCCGCGCCGCGGCCGACCTCCTCGGCCAGCGCGTGCAGCACGTTGCCGAACCCGAGGGCCGCGGTCGGCGCGTCCTCGGCGCGCACCTCGCGGCGCAGGAACCACTGCAGCGGGCAGCCGTTGAGCCCGTCCACCGCACTGCCGGACAGGTCGACCGGCGCCTCCGGGTCGCGCAACGGGGCCGCGGCCGCGGTCGGCTCGGACATCCCCCACCAGTGCGCGGGGTCGGCCGCGGGCACCAGCGCCCGACCGTCCGGCGTGCGCAGCGCCGCCAGGGCCGCAAGCCGGGCCGCCGCGGTGGCGCGCAGGTCCGGCGAGCTCGTCGGGTCGATCAGCGTCGCCCGCAGGTCCGCGGCCAGGCTGCCCGCCGACAGCGGACGGCGGACCCGCCCGGCGATCGGCACCGGCTCTACGCCGAGCTCGCGCAGGAACCGGGAGGGACGATCCCCGGCCTCGTCCGGTGCGGCCACCGCGGTGACCAGCAGCCGCTGCCGCGCCCGGGTGACCGCGACGTAGAACAACCGGCGTTCCTCGGCCAGCAACTCGGTGTGCGTTGCCGCGGGCTGCGGCCCGTGGGCCCCGAGGGTGTCCGCGCCGAGGAACGAGCCGCGCCGGCGCAGGTCCGGCCAGACCCCTTCCTGCACGCCGATCACCGCGACCAACGGCCATTCCAGGCCCTTGGACCGGTGGGCGGTCATCACCCGGACGGCGTCGCGGGTGCCGTCCCCACCGATGGGCGGGTCGCCGGGGATCTGCTGGGCGTTGATGTGCGCCACCAACCCGGCCACCCCACCGCCGCCGGGACGCTCCGCGGCCCGGCCGGCCAGGGCGAACAGCGCGCACACCGCGTCCAGATCCCGGTCGGCACGCTCGGCCGCGGCACCGGCACCGCTCGCGGCCCGGGCCAACCGGTCAGGCCAGTCGGTGCCCGACCACAACCGCCACAGCACGTCCTCGGCCGGCGCGCCCGCGGCGCACAACGCGCCCGCCCCGGCCAGCAGGTCGGCCAGCGCCCGGGTCGGGGCGACCGCCAGGTCCTCGATGCCGCCCAGCCGGTCCGGGTCGAGGAGGACATCGCGCAGCGCCACCTCGGCCGGCGTCAGCGACGCCTCGTCCCGAGCCCGGTCGCGAGCCCGCAGGGCCCGCCCCAGCCGACGCAGCGCCATCGGCTCCACTCCGCCCAACGGGGAGAGCAGCAGGGTGCGGGCCACCAGCGGCGTCAGCGTCGTTGGGTCCGCCGCGGCGGCCGCGGCCGTGCACAACAACGCCACCGCCGGCTCGGCCCGCAACGGCACCTCGTCGGAACCGACCACGAACGGCACCCCGGCCCCGCCCAGCACCCGGCGCACCGCAGGCACCGACCGCGTGCCGGAGCGCACGAGCACGGCCATGTCCGACCAGGCCAGCCCGTCCTCCAGGTGCGCCCGGCGCAGCACATCGGCGACGTACTCCAGTTCGGCGCCCTCACCGGGGAAGGTCAGCACCGCCACCGGGTCCTCGGCGGCGGTGGGCCCGGCCGCGCTCAGCGCCCGATGGGTGCGCGCCGCCGCGGCGTCCAACCCGGCCAACGGCAGTCGGCGGGCCACCTGCCGGGCGGCCGCCAGCAACTCCGGACCGGACCGACGCGAGGTGCGCAGCGCCACGGTCGGCGCGGGTCGACCGGCCGCGTCGGGGAACCGGTCGGCGAAGTCGAGGAGCTCGCGCACCTGCGCGCCACGGAACGCATAGATCGACTGGTCGGGGTCGCCGAACACGGTGAGGTCGCGGCCGTCCCCGGCCAGTGCACGCAGCAAGCGCACCTGGGCGGGGTCGGTGTCCTGGTACTCATCGACGAACACCGCACGGAACGTCTCGCGCAGCCGGGCCCGCCGGTCGGGCCGCTCGGCCAGCAGCACCGCCCGGCGCACCAGTTCGGCATGGTCGAGCAGGCCGCGGGCGTCGAGCACGTCGAGGTAGACCTCGGCGAAGCCGGCCAGCGCCTGCCATTGCCCGGCCCGCGCCGGGTCCGCCGCCGCGGCGTCGAGCAGGTCGATATCCCGTTCGGCCACCCGGGCGAGCACGCCGCGGACCTCTTCGGCCAGCCCGCGGGTGCCGATGGCCGCGGCGATCGCGTTGGGCCAGTCGATGCGGGCCAGCGGCTCGTCGAGGCTGCCGTCCAGCAGCTCCCGGACCGCCACCTCCTGCTCGGCCCCGGACAACAGCCGGGGCGCCGGCCCTTCGGTGGCCAGCAGAGAAAAGCAGAAGGAGTGGAACGTGGCCGCCACCGGCCCCGCCGTGGTCCGGCCCAGGCGCCGGCCGATGCGCTCGCGCAGCTCAGCAGCCGCCTTGCGGCTGAAGGTGAGCACCAGCAGCTGCGCCGGGTCCGCCCCGGCGGCGACCCGGGCGGCCACCGCCTCGACCAGCGTGGTGGTCTTCCCGGTGCCGGGGCCGGCCAACACCAGGAGCGGCCCTCCTGGATGCTCGACGACTGCGCGTTGCGCCTCGTCCAACGCCGGCACCGCCGCGGCCGGCGGGGCGGCGCGGCGCAGTCGGTAGACGGGGGCGGGAGGACGGGCCACGGAGCTGATCCTCTCCTCCGGCACCGACACACCCACGTTGCGTCCGACGAAGTGAGCGCTATAGCCCTCAGTCGGCGAGCTTGCGAGCCGACCATCGACGCCGTGTCGGACGTCAGGGGGTTCTTCCCTCCCAGCGGGCCCGGCGCATGTCCACGTTGCCGTTGGGTTTGGTCGGGGTGCCCTCCGCCCGCCAATGCTTGCGCGCCGCTACCTCGGAGCAGTCCGGCGGCGAGCCGTCGGCGTGCGGCACCCGCCACCACGGCACCGCGCTGCCGTGCCGGCTGAGCACCGCGCCGACCTGCCGCGGGCCGCCGACACCGAGCAGTTCGGCGATGTCGCCGTAGGCCAGCACCCGGCCGGGCGGGATCGACTCGATCACCCGCAGCACGGCCTCGGTGAACTCCTCACCGGACGCACGAAGGCCCGACGGGGATGCGTCCCGCCGGGCCTTCGCCGTACTCATGAATCAAGTGTTACGGAGTGAGGTCCTTCGGCCCACTGGCGCCCCCGGTAAACCCGGACAGCACGGGCACCGCACCCGGCGAGAAGGTCTGGGTGCCCAGCGCCAACTCCAGGCCGGCGATGCCGGAGTGCTCCTGCGCGTACTTCAGACAGTGGGCCAGATCGGCCACCCCGTTGCTGCCGGGCAGCGGGGCCAGCGCCAGCGTGGACAGGATGCCGAACGCGTTGCCCTGGGCGTCGATGAAGCCGCTACCGGAGTCACCCGGCACACCGGGGCTGGCGGTGTAGACGGTGTGCTCCCAGCCGTCGGCGTCCTCGCCGAGGTTGACGCCCTGCTTCGGCGACAGGTAGGACACGCCGCCACGCAACGGGGAGTTGCCGTAGCTGAGCACGGCCTCACCGGAGCCCAGTGGCGTGGTGCGCAGGCCCACCGGGCCACCGAAGATCGGGATCGACGGGTTGACCTTGCCCAGCGCCGCGTCCGGGATCCTGATCAACGCGAAGTCGTTGTCGGCGCAGGGGTTCTCGCCCTTCTCGCCCAGCTTCGCCATCATCAGCCAGGAGTTGTAGACGAGCTTGCCGACCACCTGCGAAGCACCCAGGCTGACGTCGGTGCCCAACGGGTAGGAGTGCGAGGTGCACCCGTTGGTCTCGTTCGCGCCGCCCTTGCCCGAGCAGTGCGCGGCCTGACCGATGTAGGCGTGCTTCTGGGCGTCCAGGAAAATGAAGTTCGAGGTGCAGGACGCGTCCTTGGTGACGGTCACGATGCCCGGGTGGATGGCGGAGGCACCGACGTCGGCCCACTTGGGCACCTTCGGAACGGGGGTAGCGGCCCCGGCAGTGACGGGGGCGAGGAACGCCGTGGTGACGGCCGCGGCGGTAAGGGCAATGCTCAGCGCAGTTCGGCGGAACGGTCGCTGTGAGCTCATGCGAACTCCTAGGTGAACCGGGATTCAGGCAGCTGGGGCCAAACGTAGATCAAATACGCGTTTCCGTCAGGCGAACAGCATTCGAAGCGTAGCTTGCGGCGGCTTGTCGCGTATCGCGACGAATCTATGAACTCGATCTGCCCAGGATGCGCCCCTTTATCCGCGCTGTGCAGCGCTTTGCAGCACATCATCGCCCGAGTCGCCACGACGCCCACCAGGGCATTGGTCCTGGTGGGCGACGGAAGGTAAACGGGCGGCCAGACGGGCCGCCGGGGACGGTTCAGTAGCTCGGCTTCTCCGGCTCGATCGCGTTGACCCAGGCGATCACACCGCCGCCGACGTGCACCGCATCGCTGAACCCGGCGGCCTTGGTCACCGCCAGCGCCTCGGCCGAACGCGACCCGGCC
The DNA here is from genome assembly GCA_035644015.1 of Sporichthyaceae bacterium. Lineage (GTDB taxonomy): Bacteria > Actinomycetota > Actinomycetes > Sporichthyales > Sporichthyaceae > DASQPJ01. The sequence goes on along the minus strand of DASQPJ010000148.1, from coordinate 4,548 downwards.
TTGCAGTACAGGACGATCTGCTTGTCCTGGGGCAGCTTGGCCAGCGCGGTGCCGTTGAGGAACTCGCCCTTCGGGACCAGCACGGCGCCGGGGATCGCGACGATCTCGAACTCGTTGGGCTCCCGCACGTCGATCAGCGCGATGTCCTTGCCCGCGTCGATCATGTCCTTGAGGTCGTACACGGAAATCGTCGAATCGCGCGCGGCATCCATGGCCTCATCCGAGACCGCCCCGCAGAAGGCCTCGTAGTCGATGAGCTCGGTGATCTCCGGGGCGTTCGGGTCCCGGCGCACCTTGACCGTGCGGTACTCCATCTCCAGGGCGTCGTAGATCATCAGCCGGCCGACCAGCGGCTCACCGATGCCGCAGATCAGCTTGATGGCCTCGGTGACCATGACCGAGCCGATCGACGCGCACAGCACGCCGAGCACGCCACCCTCGGCGCAGGACGGGACCATGCCGGGCGGCGGGGGCTCCGGATAGAGGTGGCGGTAGTTCGGGCCGTACTGCTCCCAGAAGACCGAGACCTGACCCTCGAACCGGTAGATCGAGCCCCAGACGTAGGGCTTGCCGAGCAGCACACACGCGTCGTTGACCAAGTAGCGGGTGGCGAAGTTGTCGGTGCCGTCCACGATCAGGTCGTAGTCGCGGAAGATGTCCAGCGCGTTGGAGGAGTCCAGGCGCACCTGGTGCAGGTTGACCGTGATCAGCGGGTTGATTTCGGCGACAGATTCCTTGGCGGACTGCGCCTTGGGCTTGCCGATGTCGGACTGACCGTGGATCACCTGACGCTGCAGGTTGGACTCGTCGACGACGTCGTCATCGATGATGCCGAGGGTGCCGACACCGGCCGCCGCCAGATAGAGCAGCGCCGGGGAACCGAGGCCGCCCGCGCCCACGCAGAGCACCTTGGCGTTCTTCAGCCGCTTCTGCCCGTCCATCCCGACGTCCGGGATGATCAGGTGGCGGCTGTACCGGCGCACCTCGTCGACGGTGAGTTCGGCGGCGGGTTCGACCAGCGGGGGCAGGCTCACGGGAATCTCCGGTTCAGGTGTACTCCAGGCATTATCCGCTCCAACCGTGTCATGACCTGCTGCATTCCGGGCGTCGGGGTGCAGCGCCGCGGGTAGCGTCCGCGACGGGGGCGGTCACCCGGGCCGGGACGCCGGCGCCGGTCATGGTGCAGCAGACCAAGTCGTTGGAGGGCTGCCGGGCGAATCCCTGGCCCTACACGGACTGACTACGCACTTTCGCGTGCGGCAGGCGCAGCATCACGGTGGCCCCACCCAGGGGTGGTCCGTTGTGCGCCGAGACGCCGCCGCCGTGCGCGCCCGCGATGGCCCGCACAATGGCCAGACCCAGCCCGGCGCCGCCCGCCGCGCGACCCCTGGCGTCATCGGCACGCACGAACCGATCGAACACCGAGGTGATCACCGCGGGCGAGAAGCCCGGGCCGTCGTCGCTGACGGACAGCTCCACTCGACTGCCGGTGTCCAGGCAGCGCACCACGGCCTGGGTCGCCCCGGCCGCGCGCGCGTTCTGCAGCAGGTTCGCCAACACCTGGCGCAGCCGGTCCTCATCACCCCGACACACCACCGGCTCCCCGGCCACGGTGATGTTCAAGCCCAGCACCGGGCCCAGGCGCCGGGCCTCCGCGTAGCACAGGTCCAGGAGGTCCACCTGCGAGGCGCGTACCACCAACGTGCCGGAGCGCTGCCGGGCCAGCAGCAACAGGTCCTCGGCCAGCCGGGCCAGCCGCTCGTTCTCGATCGAGGCCGCGCGCAACGCCCGGTCGAGGCCGGTCACGTCGCCGGCGGTGGCGGCGGCGCGGGCCAACTCCAACTCTCCACGCATCACCGCGATCGGGGTGCGCAGTTCGTGACTGGCATCGTCGACGAAGCTGAGTTCGCGGCCGAACGCGACCCGCAGCCGCTCCAGCATCTTGTCCAGCGTGCGAGCCAGCCGGGCCAGTTCGTCGTCGCCGGGCATCGCGGACAGGCGCGCCTCACTGTCCAGCGTGGAGATCGACTCGGCCTCCCGGGTCATCCGGTCGACCGGGGCCAGGGCCGCGCGCACGGTGCGCCACCCGGCCAGCACCACCCCGGCGATCAGCAAGGGGGCAGCGATCAGGATCAGCTGCACCATGCGGGTGCGCGCCTTCAACACCGAATCCGCGGAGACCCCGACGGTGAGCACGCCGCGGCCGTCGCCCAACGGCCGGGACAGCAGGCGTACCGGTGCGGCGCCCGCCGTCTCCAGGTTCAACTTGCGGGTCAATCCGCTGACCACCAGGCGCTTGGCCTCGTCCCCGGACAACAGGCGTTGGTTGCCCAACGAGGTGGAGGTGACCTCCACCGATCCGTCCGGCCGGTAGTACTGCGCCAACGGGTCGCGTTGCACGGACTCCTGGTTGCCGCCACGGATTGCCGCCGCGAGATAGTCCGCCCGAACCTGCAGGCCACGTTCCTGAGCCCGCGTCAGCTGCCCGTCCAGCAAGGCATAGAACAACGCGAACGCGAGGATCAAGGCGCCCGAGATGGCCACCCCGAACACCAGCGTGACCTGGGTGGTGATCGAGCGACTCGCCCGTACTTTCACATCACGTCTTTCGTTGTCACGGTCAGTTCATCTCTGTGAGGGCAATGTAGGGCAGCGGCCGATCCCCGCACACCCGACACGTCTCACGCAGCTTCATCTGATGCATCGTCAGGATCACCCCCACCGATGGGTCGAGGACCCGTGCCCGCCCGGTGGGGGTACTCGCCTGTCGACGGGGTAAACATGAAGGGAAGCACAGGGAAGGTCGGACACCATGCGACTGCTGCTCGTCGAGGACGACGCCGGAATGGCGGAGATGCTCACCCAGAGCCTGCGCCAGCAGGGCTACGCGGTGGACCGAGCGGCAACAGGGGACGACGCGCTGTGGAAGGCCCGGGAGTACCCCTACGACGCAATCGTGCTCGACGCGATGATTCCCCCGCCGGATGGCTTCGAGGTGTGCCGGCGCATCCGGGCCGAGGGCCGGTGGGCGCCGGTCATCATGCTCACCGCGCGCGACGCGGTGGCCGATCGGATCCGCGGCCTGGACGTCGGTGCGGACGACTACCTGACCAAGCCCTTCGCGCTGGACGAGTTGCACGCCAGGCTGCGCGCGGTCACCCGCCGCGAGGTCAGCGAGCGACCGGTCACCCTGCAGGTGAACGATCTCAGCGTGGACCCGGTGACCCGCCTGGTGCGCCGCGGTGAGGTGGAGATCGATCTCTCGCCGAAGGAGTACGCGCTGCTCGGCGAGTTCATCCGCCACCCCGGCGAGGTGCTCTCCCGCACCCACCTGATCGAGCACGTCTGGGACTTCGCCTACGACGGCACCTCAAACATCGTCGACGCCTACGTGCGGCACCTGCGCAGCAAGATCGACCGCCCCTTCGCTCGGGACACCATCAAGACGGTGCGCGCCGTGGGGTATCGGCTCGACCCGGAGGCCTGACGGTCCACCGAAGCAACTGACGGGAAGAGTTGAAACGGGTGGGGCGATCCAGCGCTCAGAATCACACCACGCGTTTCAACCCTGCCCGCTGGTTGCTAAGCACCAGCGGGGGTCAGGCGGACTTGGACGCCTTCTTGGCTGGCGCCTTCTTGGCCGGCGCTGCCTTCGCGGCGGTCTTCTTGGCCGCCGCGGCCTTCTTCGCCGGTGCCGCCTTCTTGGCCGCGGTCTTCTTGGCCGGCGGCGCGGCCCCGCCCGCCTCGGCGGCGCGTCGCTCCTTGACCCGGGCCACGCTCTGGCGCAGCGCCTCCATCAGGTCGACCACTTCGGCCGCGGGCTCGGCGTTCTCCTCCACCGAGACCACCTGACGCCCCGCCACCTTCGCGTCCACCACGGCCCGCAGCGCCGCGGCGTATTCATCGGTGTAGTCGTCCGGCTTGAACTCCCCGGTCAGGGTCTCGATGTAGGCCTCGGCCATCGCGATCTCTTGCTCGCGCACCGTGACGTCCGGGTCCGGCACCAACGCGGAGGGATCCCGGATCTCCTCCGGCCACAGCATCATCTGCAGCAGCAGGACGTCACCGTGCGGGCGGATCGCGGCCAGCGACTCCCGGGAGCGCAGCGCGACCTTGACGATGGCCACCTTCCCCGAACGGGCCAGGGCGTCGCGCAGCAGTACGTAGGGCTTGGCGCCGTGCTGGTCGGCCTGCAGGTAGTAGCAGCGGGCCGCGGCCACCGGGTCGTAGGACTCCGCGGGCACGAACTGCAGCACCTCGACGGCCTTGGTGGAGGCCAGCGGGAGGGAGTCCATGTCCTCGTCGGTGAGCACCACCAGCTCACCGCCGCCCAGGTCGAACCCCTTGGCGATGTCGCTGTACGGCACCTCCTCGCCGTCCAGCTCGCAGATGCGCTTGTAGCGGATCCGCCCGCCGTCCGCGGCGTGCACCTGGCGCAGCGCGATGCCCCGCTCGTCGGTGGCCGAGAACACCCGCACCGGGATCGAGACCAGGCCGAAGGAGATCGCGCCCTTCCAGATCGTCTGCATGGGACAACCGTAGCCGGCA
>DASQPJ010000147.1:0-12114 GCA_035644015.1 Sporichthyaceae bacterium | reverse complement strand
CGGGTGGATCTGGACGCCTACGGCATCCCCCGCGCTCGGGCCCGCTACGAGGTCCTCTGGGTCGCCCCCGACGGCCACGTGGACGGCGGCGCGCAGGCCATCGCCAAGCTGCTGCTGGACTGTGGCGGGCTGTGGGCGGTGCTCGGTGGGCTACTGCGGTTGCCGCCGTTCCGGTGGGCCGCCCACGGGGCCTATCGCCTGGTCGCGAACAACCGGGACCGGATGCCCGGCGGCGGTCCGGTCTGCGGCACCAAGCCGCCCCGCGCCGACTGACAACCACACTGACTGAAGGTGGCGCGCCACCACCTCCAGTGGCGCGAAGGCCAACCAGCAGATCACCAGCGGCGCGAAGTGGATGGAAATCGTCGCGTAGGTGATGAGGTGGAAGGCGAGGTACAGGCACGCGACCGCACCCAGCGCGCGACCCCGCAGGAAGAACACGATCGGCGCCAATGCCTCCAGCGCCATCACCACCCACTGCGTGGCGATCAGCACCTCCGGGACGTGCAGCAGCGGGCGCCCCAATGCGGTGCCGCGGCGCTCCACCGCCCAGACGAACGTCGCCCCGGTGGGCCAGTCCCAACCCCCGCGGCGGATCTTCGCCCACACCGACAGCGTGTACGTGGCCACCACGGTGAGCTGGATGCAGCGAATCGCCCAGCCTGCCCGCTCGTCCGGGCGGTGGTCGTCGAGGCGGGCGCGGCCCAGCGTGGGCAGCACGAACAGCGCGGTGAGCAGCGCCAGGTGGTCGTGATCGACCTTGCCGTAGGACATGCCGAGCATGACCCACTCCAGGAACCCGACGGCGATGATCCACCCCAGCAACCGCGGCAACCGCCCGGTGGCCGCGATCAGGCAGCCGACGACGAGCACCGCGCGCAGCGTCTGCACCCCGGCGACACTCGGCGCGGGCAGGTGCAGCGCCCGTTCCAACGCGAGCGGCCGGTACAGCCCGGCCGGTGCGTTCGCCTTGGCCACCACGTCGTTGACCAACATGAGCATGTCGAAGACCACGAACAGGTAGATCGCCGTGCGCAGCACCGCGATCCGCGAGGTGGGCAACGCCGGGAAGAACCATTCGGTGACCCGCCTCACGGCTGCACATCCCAGTGCGTGAACACGTCGGTGCGAGTGCCGGACGGCCGCCCGGCCCGCAGCAGCGTCACGTCCTGACCCACCGTCAGGCGGGTCAACCGCGGCCGGGCCGGGTGCAGCCGGGCATAGGCCTGCGCGAGCTCCTGCAACCGCGCGGGCTCGGCGATGATCCTGTCCAGTTGACCCTCGATCTCCGCGCGGGCGATGCCGACGTCCTCGGAAGAGGCGATGTCCAGCCGCAGGTGGGTGCCGGCTGTGGTGTCCGCGTCCAGCCACAGCGCACGGATCTCGCCGTTGCGGTCGATGCGGAAGGAGTACTGGTTCAGCGGTCCGAACGGGAAGTTGTCGTCCTGACCCCACGCCGAACCGTAGAAGAGCAGGGCCGCGACGGCACCGACCGCGCCCAGCCGCCAAGCACGCGCCGGCGCGGACAGCGATACGCGGAGCCGGGTCATCGCGCGAGGCTAACCCCCGCGCCCCACCACCCCGGACAACACCTCGATCACCCGGGGGTCGTAGTCGTAGGCCATGCCGTGCCGGAGGCGTTCCAGCGCGGACAACGCGGCGTCCCGCTCGGGGGCGTCGCCGGCCAGATCGTCGAACGCGTTGGCCACCTTGAGGATGCGCGCGCCGATCGGCAGTGTCGGGTCGATGGCCTCGTGCGGACGGCGGTACGGCTCGGCCTGCCGCTCGACGATCTCCGCGACCGCGGCGGGCACGCCGGTGGCCCGCACCACCTTCGCGCCCTCCTCGGCCAGCCGGCGCTGCTCGCCGGGGTCGACATAGATGGTGGCGCCGCCGTGCATGGGCACGTCCAGGCTCAACTGGCCCAGGTCGTGCATGAGGGCGGCGTACTCCAGGTCCAGCAGGTCCGCCTCGCCCAGACCCAGTTCGCGACCCACGGCCAGGGACAGATCGCTGACCCGACGGGCATGGCCCGGCGGGGTGTAACCGCCCAATTCCGTGGTCCGGGACAGCGACCGCACGGTCTGCCGATAGGTGGCCCGGATCGCGGTGAACCGGCGGATGGAGAACTGGGTGAGCAACAGCGGGGCGCAGAACACCGGGATGGCCCACAGGTTCATCACCCCGACGGCGAGCGCGATCAGCATGCCGGTGGCGCCGATCGCCGATCCGATGCCGAGCACGCCGGCGAATTCGTCGCGCAGCGCCGGGCGCAGCGGCGCGCGCAGTTGCCGGGCCCGCACCAGGGCGGCGAGCACCGCGTCCAACGCGGCAACGCCGATGACCACCGCGACCATCGCTGCCGCCAGCAACGGGCCCACCCGGTGACCGGCCATCGGCCGGAATACCACCGCGGCCGTCCCGATCACCACCAACCGCCGTAGAACGTAGAGCACGCCGGGCCCCCGACCGACCCACACGTGCGGCAGCACCCCGAGCACCATGCCCAGCGCGGTGACCAGCACGACCTGCGCGGGGCTGTGTCGAGCCGGCGAGGAACCGATCTGCGGCAACAGGCAGTAGGCCAGTGCCCCGGCGGCACCGATCGGCGCCGCCTCCCGATCCCCGGGCAGTCTCAGCCGGACGAGTTCGCCGATCGCGATGAAGGCCAGGAACGCGGCGGCCACCGCGGGACGGTCAACCACGCTCGCCCGCCCCCACCGGGTCGTCGTGATCAAAGAGCACGGGCCCCACCGGGATTTGCGCGATGGCCTCACCGGGCTCCCAGCCGTGCGCCCCCACCGCCGCCACGAAGGCCTCGACCAGAGCCGGCTCGAACTGGGTACCGGCCCCGTCGCGCAACTCGCCGATTGCCTCGGAGATACCCCTGGCTCGACGGTAAGCGCGGGTGGTGGTCATCGCGTCGAACGCGTCGGCCACCGCAATCACCCGGGCGAAGTACGGAATCTGCTCGCCGGCCAGCCCGTCCGGGTAGCCCCGGCCGTCCAGCCGCTCGTGGTGATGCGCGATGCCGGACAACGCCTCGTGTAGGAACGCGATGTCGCGGACCATCTCCACCCCGCGGCCGGGGTGTTGGGCGATTTCCGCGAATTCCGCGCCGGACAGCCCGCCGCCCTTGCGCAGCAGCGCGGTGCGCACCCCGACCTTGCCCATGTCGTGCAGCATGCCCGCGAAGCGCAGCAGTTCGGTGCGCTGTTCGGGCAACCCGACCTGACGGCCGATCAGTTCCACACCCAGCGCGACCCGTTCGGAATGGCCGCGGGTATAGGGGTCCTTGGCCTCGACGGTGGCCACCAGCGCACGGACGGTGCGCTCGTAGGCCTCCCGCTCCGCGGCGTACTGCTCGAACGCCCAGCGGGCGACCAGCAGCGGCAGTAGCACCAGCAGCGCGGCGAAGGCGCCCACCGGTGAGCTCCACAACACCGCCATCAGCAGCCCGAACAACCCGTAGAGCAGGTAGCCGGCCAACCCGCTGGACAACGTGCTGCGCAGTCCGCGGCGCAGCGGCACGCCCTCGGCCAGCCGCAGTACGCCGGCCACCAGGCCGGCGTTCACGGCGCTGTGTGCCAGCGCGGCCAGCGCCACGACCGGCAGCACCATCGGGAAGTCAGCGGCGCGCAACACCGCCTCCCCGCCCAACGCCCGATAGACCGCGCCCGCGGCGGCTGCGGCCACGGCCAACTCGGCGGCGTTGAACACCCGCTTGGGCCACGGCGGCCGCGCCGGTTGCCAGGCCAGGGAGCCCAGGCTGACCAACGCCGCCCCGCACGGGCCGAGCAGGATGGCCGCGGCCAACGAGACCGGGAAGCTGGCGGACAGGGTGATTCCGCGGCCCAGGGAGACCGTGGACAGCGGGTCGAGCACGGCGAACAGCACGCCGATCAGCAGCAGCGTGGACAGGTCGGGACGGGTGTGGACCACGCCCGCGGCGGCGGTCACCGCGACCAGCAGAACCGCGGCGATGTAGACGCGCGCAGGCCGGGACAACGGGTTCACCCGGTCACCCCCCGTCGACACCGTCCGGGACGAGGGTAGCGACGCGTCCGGCTCGGACCGACGATCCGGGCCGGACGTGTCGGAGGCCTTTGTTCAGGCCCACTTCCAGTTCGAGTTGATCTGCATGGCGGATCACCCCCCAGCGAGTGCCATGGCTAGGCTTAAGTTACCCCTGTGACAACATGAGTCACAAGAGCACTACTCCGTCTCAGTGACACCGTGTCGCGGGCGGTGTCGGCGGCGGACCGTTCTCGTGGGACGATGAGCGCCGAATCGAACGACGGAGGATCTGATGGGTCGCAGGGCACGGCGCCGCAAGGGCCGCAAGAACTCGAAGGCGAACCACGGTCGGCGCCCGAACAGCTGACCAGCTACCCCTGAACATGCCACGGCCCCGGGAGCGATCCCGGGGCCGTACTGCATTCGGGTGAGCTCAGATGTTCGCCGGATCGTCCTCGGAGACCACGGTCACCGACACCTGGACCTCACGGATGCGGTACATGACCCGGGAGCGCAGATCCTCGGGCACTGCCTCGCTTCCGCAGCCCCGCTTGACCACGTCCTTCACCAACTGGTCGAGCCCGAACTCGCGCAGGCAGGGCCCGCACTCGTCGAGGTGCTGCTGGATGTGCGCACAGTCCGCGTCGGCGAGTTCGTGATCGATGAACTCGTAGACGCGCGCGAGTACATCGGCGCAAGAGGTGAAGTGGGGCAAACCGGAGGTCATGAGTCCTCGTCCCGTGTGTTCGCGGCGTCGGAACCGGTCCGCACCAGGCCGCGTTCGCGCGCGTAATCCGACAACAGGTCGCGAAGCTGGCGCCGCCCGCGGTGCAGCCGGGACATGACTGTGCCCAGCGGGGTACCCATGATCTCCGCGATTTCCTTGTAGGCGAAGCCCTCGACGTCGGCGAGGTACACCGCGATCCGGAAGTCCTCCGGCAGTTCCTGCAGGGCTGATTTGACGTCACTGTCCGGCAGGTGCTCCAGCGCCTCGACCTCGGCCGACTTCAACCCGGTGGAGGTGTGGGACTCCGCGCGGGCCAACTGCCAGTCCTCGATGTCCTCCGACCCGCTCTGCTGCGGTTCACGCTGCTTCTTGCGGTAGGAGTTGATGAAGGTGTTCGTCAGGATGCGATACAGCCAGGCCTTGAGGTTCGTGCCCTCCTGGTACTGGTGGAACGCACCGAACGCCTTGGCGAAGGTCTCCTGGACCAGATCTTCGGCGTCGGACGGGTTACGCGTCATGCGCATGGCAGCCGCGTAAAGCTGGTCCAGGTAGGGCAGGGCGTCCTGCTCGAACCGGGCCGAACGTTGCTCAGTGCTCTCTGCGGTGGCCATCGCCGTCGAGCCTAAGCCACGCACCCGGCCGACCGACACCGACGGGCCGGCCAGGGCGACCAGGTCGGATCCCGCAGCACGAGTGAGCATGCAGGACCAAACCACTTGAGCGCTCCGGGGATTCCCGATGATCACTCGCCGAGCAGCCAGTTCCCCACCGCGACCACTATTCGCTCCAGCGTCTGGGCCTGCCCGACCGCCGCCCGGGCGGGCACCTTGAAGCCGTGATCAGCCTCTGGCACCACGACGATGCGAGTACCGCTGGGGAACTCGGCCGGACCACCGAACGGGTCCCGCTCGCCCTGCACCACCAGGGTGTCCACGCCGGCCTCGAGGAGTTCTTCGGCCCGGCTCGCGCCCGGCTTACCCGGCGGGTGCAGCGGGAAGGCCAGCGCCAGAGCGCCGGCCGCGCCCACGGCCCGGGCGGTCCGGCAGGCCACTCGGGCACCCGCCGAACGACCACCGACCACGAACGGCACCCGCAGTTCCCGGGCCGCGCGCAGACCGTCCAGCACCGCGAGCCAGGCCAGATCCAGCTGCTTCGGAGGTGCGGCCACCTTGCGCCCGGCCACCCGCCACGGCTGTTCCACCCGGATCACCGTGATGCCGCGTCCGGGCAGATCCGCGGCCAACGCCGCTAGATCGCGGGCATCGATGCCGCCACCGGCGCCGTGCCCGAGCACCAACACCCGCTTCGGATTGCGTCCGGATGGGCTGACCTCAGCGCGCGCGGGCCCGGTGGGCGTGTCGAAGGAGTACCGGGAGACTGCGCTCATCCGGGTGGCAGGACTCACCCGCGTAGTGTGTCGTGACGATGAGCGAACTGTGGGTGGCCCCGCAGGCCGATGGCCCGGTGACCGCAGTGGTCCCGGTGCCCGGCTCCAAATCGATCACCAACCGGGCCGTGTTGCTGGCCGCGTTGGCCGACGGCCCGAGCACCATCTCTGCGCCGCTGCGTTCCCGCGACTCCGCGTTGATGCTCGCGGGGTTGCGGGCCTTGGGTACGGGGATCGACGAGGTGCCCGGCGCGGCCGGTGAGATCGACTGGCGGGTGACGCCGCAAACCCTGCGCGGCCCGGCGGACGTCGACTGCGGGCTGGCGGGCACCGTCATGCGCTTCTTACCGCCGGTGGCCGCGCTGGTCGACGGCCCGGTGTATTTCGACGGCGATCCGCGGGCCCGGCAGCGGCCGATGGGCCCGGTGCTCCGGGCGCTGCGCGACCTGGGCGCGGAGTTGGACTCCACCACCGGACTGCCGTTCACGTTGATCGGCCACGGCGGGCTGCCCGGCGGCAGGGTGCAGCTGGATGCGTCGGCCTCCTCGCAGTTCGTCAGCGGGTTGCTGCTGGCCGCGGCGCGCTACGACAAGGGCGTGGACGTGGTGCACGTCGGTCCGCCGGTGCCCTCGCTGCCGCATATCCGGATGACGATTGCCATGTTGCGCGCGGCGCAGGTCGAGGTGGATGACCGCACCAGCGCTCGTTGGCATCTGACGCCGGGTCCGATCGCGGCGCGGGACCTGCGCATTGAACCGGACCTGTCCAATGCCGCGCCGTATTTGGCCGCCGCGCTGCTCACCGCCGGCACCGTCACCGTGGCGGGATTGGCCGGCCACAGCGTGCAGCCCGTTGAGCAGGTTTGCGCGTTGCTGACCCGAATGGGCGCGGTGTGCACCCCGACGCCCGATGGCCTGCAGGTGCAGGGCAGCGGGCGGGTGATCGGCCTGGACGCCGACCTCGGCGAGGTCGGCGAGCTCGCCCCGACCATCGCGGCCGTGGCCGCGCTCGCCGAATCCCCGAGCATGCTGCGCGGCATCGGTCACCTGCGTGGGCACGAGACCGACCGGCTGGCCGCGCTGGCCACCGAAATCAATGCGCTCGGCGGGGATGTCCGGCAAACCGACGACGGTTTGGTCATCCGGCCCCGTCCGCTGCGCTCCGTCGGGGTGTTCCACACCTACGACGACCATCGAATGGCCACCACCGGCGCGCTGCTCGGGCTGCTGGTGCGCGGCGTCGAGGTGGAGAACGTCGCGACCACCGCCAAGACGTTGCCGGATTTCGTCGGCAGTTGGCTGCGCATGTTGGACCGAGACATTCAGGGGCGTGCCGACTGACCGGGCAGGGCCGCAACCGGGCCAAGCACCTCGACGAGGACGACGTGCGGGTCCGACCCGGGCGCGGCACCCGTCCGCGCAGCCGATTGCGCCCCGCGCACGACGGCGCCGTCGACGGGCAGGTGGTCACCGTGGACCGCGGGCGGATCACCGTGCGGGTGGCCGGGCACGACGTGCTCGCGGTGAAGGCGCGCGAACTCGGCCGTCGCGGGTTGGTGGTGGGCGACCGGGTCGGCGTGGTCGGCGACGTCAGCGGGGCGCCGGACACGTTGGCCCGGGTGGTGCGGGTGGATGAACGCACCTCGGTGCTGCGCCGTACCGCGGATGACGACGACCCGGTGGAGCGGGTGCTGGTGGCCAACGCCGATCAATTGGTGATCGTCACCGCGGTGGCCGACCCGGAGCCGCGCACGGGACTGATCGACCGCTGTCTGGTGGCCGCCTACGACGCCGGGTTGGCGCCGTTGCTGTGCCTGACCAAGATCGACCTGGCGGACCCGGCTGACCTGCTGGCCGGCTACGCCCCGCTGGGGGTGGCATACGTGACGACCCGTCGGGACCTCGACCCGGCCGATCTGAGGGACCGTCTGATCGGGCGAACCAGTGTGCTGGTCGGCCACTCCGGGGTGGGCAAGTCGACGCTGGTGAACACGTTGGTTCCGGGCACCGACCGAGCGGTGGGTGTGGTGAACACGGTGACCGGCCGGGGCCGGCATACCTCGAGCTCGGCGGTGGCGCTGGAACTGGTCGAGGGCGGTTGGGTCATCGACACCCCCGGCGTGCGCAGCTTCGGGCTGGCCCACGTGCACCCGGACGCGGTGGTCGCGGCGTTCCAGGACCTCGCTGCGGGCACCGCGCAATGCCCTCGCGGGTGCAGCCACGACGAACCCGAGTGCGCCCTGGACGACTGGGTGGCCGCGGGCCACGCACCCGCGGCCCGGCTGGCCTCCTTGCGCCGACTGCTGCGCGCCCGCACCGCCGGAGAAGACCCGGCCGACTGACTTATTTCGCCGTCGGCGGCGTCGTCTTCAGCTGGTTGATCTTCTTGTCGCTGCCCTTGATGATGCCCTTGTAGCTCGCCTCAGCGCCGGTGTGCCCGGCCACCGCGGTGAACACGATCGTCACCACCGCGAGGACCGCGACCACCCCGCCCAGCCCCGTACCCACCATCGCAGGCAGGTTCGGCAGCCGACCGACGCCCCAGACGACCACGGCCACCGAGGCGAGCGCCAGCACCCACCACAGCATGTCCTTGCCCCACCGCTCGTGGTCGAACCCCGGCGTCCGCTTGTCGCCCAGGATCTGGAACCGGTCCTTGAACTTCAGCCCGGCGCGCACGGTGACGAAGGTGAGCGCAAGCATCGCCACGTTGGCGATCGCCACCGGTCCGGCGAACTTCTGACGCCATGCCGGCCACAGGAAAACCGCGATCGTCGCGATCGAGACGAGCGGCACCAGCACCACCGTGAAGTGCAGGATGAGGATGTGCATGGGCAGGCCCATGAACTTGTCGAACAAGCTCGGCTCCCTAGTCGTAGCGATCCCGGGATGTGGGCACGAGGCATGCCCGGAGGTGCCCTGAGCGGGGTATGTGTGCCGGTTACAGCGCGGGCAAGTATGCCATCCGTCACATAAGCCGCCCGCATCGGCTGCGCCGCTAGGCTCGCCGGCGTGCCCGACGACCTGGCCCTGGCCCACGACCTCGCCGACGCCGCGGACGCGGTGACCAGCGCCCGGTTCCGCGCGCTGGATCTGCGGGTCGAAGCCAAACCCGACCTGACGCCGGTCACCGACGCCGACCGGGAGGCCGAGCGGGTGGTGCGCGCATTGCTGGCCGACCGCCGCCCCGACGACGCGGTGCACGGCGAGGAGTTCGCGGATACCGGTGCTGGGCCGCGGCGCTGGGTGATCGACCCGATCGACGGCACCAAGAACTTCGTGCGTGGCGTGCCGGTCTGGGCCAGCCTGATCGCGCTGCTGGACGGCGACGCCCCGGTGGTCGCCGTGGTCTCCGCCCCGGCGTTGGGCCGGCGCTGGTGGGCCCGGGCGGGTGGGGGCGCCTACGCGGGCACCGGCCGGTCCGCGGATACCGTCTGCCGGGTCTCCGCGGTGAGCTCGCTGGCCGACGCTTCGCTCTCCTACTCCAGCCTGTCCGGCTGGGAGGAGCGCGGGACGCTAAACGGTTTCCTCGACCTGACCCGGGCCTGTTGGCGCACCCGGGCTTACGGCGATTTCTGGTCCTACATGCTGCTGGCCGAGGGCACGGTGGACGTGGCCGCGGAGCCCGAGGTGGCACTGCACGACCTGGCGGCACCCGCGCTGATCGTCACCGAATCCGGCGGGGCGTTCACCGATCTGACGGGGCGTCCGGGGCCGGGCGGCGGAAGCGCGTTGGCGTCCAACGGCCTGTTACACGGTGCCGTGCTGGACCTCTTGAAGCGCTGAGCAGCGCGCAGCAGCGCCGGGGCACCGACGATCGCGGCCAGGTCGAACCAGCCGTAGCCCCCGGCCGCGCCGCTGGGCGGATTTCCGATGGACACCCACCCCGTCGGGTCGTGGGGCTGCCACGCCCAGGTGTGCAGGTGGGTACCGAGCAGTTCCAGGTAGGTGACGATGGCGAACGCGCCCAGGTAGAGCGTGCGGGAGCGGCCCAGGCAGAGGAACCCCAGCAGGCAGCCGAACCAGAACGCGCCCAGCACGTCATGTCGCGACGCCGCGAGCGACCAGCTCGTGTAGCCGGCGCCCACGCCGACGACGAGCGCGGTGAACTCCCGTCGCCACCGATGCAGCCACCAGGACCGCCCGATGCACAGGGCGCACAGGTAGACCAGACCGTGGCCCGGAGGCACGAAGGCCGGCACGTTGTGCAGCCGGTAGAGGTAGACATCGAGCAGCGGGGAGAACGTGTACTCCACCGCCGCGGCGAAGGCGACCACGATCGCCACCTGGGCCCGGACCAACCCGCTCTCCCGGCGCACCAGGGCGAACAACACGCCCCAGGTGGCCACGCCGAGCAACCGTTGCTCGGCCAGGCTCGCGCCGCGATCGGCCAGCAGCACCACGGTGATCCAGCCGAACACGCCGGCTGCGGCGGCCAGGTCCCGCCACGGCCGGGCGTGGGTGGACGCGAGCATGCGCACAGTGTGCCCCGGGCCCGGCCTCAGTCTGCCGCGGACAACCGGGCGCAGGCCTCGGTGGTGTCGACGTCCCCGGCAGTGTCCATTCCGTGCGACGTCCAGGCGGCCACGCACGCCACCCGAAGCCCGTCCACCCGGCGGCCGCCTCCGGTGAGCTCGAGCAGCTTGTCCCGCACCTGCGCGGTCCACCCACCCAGGCGCACCGTGCCGCGGTCGACGTCCACCGGATCGTGGGCGACGAGCAGCCCGCGGAGGTCCTCGGCCAGGTAGGTGGGTCGACGGTCCGGCGGGGCGGCCAGCAATTCGACCGCGTCGGTGACCCCGGTGAGCACCAGCAGGGAATCGGTCTGCGCCCGGGTGGCACCGAGGATGTCGGTGTCCAACCGGTCACCGACCACCAGCGGGCGTTGCGCGCCGACCCGCTCGGCGGACTCCCGGTGCAGGGCCAACTCGGGCTTGCCGGCCACGATCGGGCTGGCGCCGCTGGCCAACCGGATGACCTCGACGAGGGTGCCGTTGCCGGGCCCGATGCCCCGCGCAGTGGGGATGGTCAGGTCGGTGTTGCTGGCCACCCAGGGCAGCCCGCGGCGTACCGCGAACGTCCCCTCGGCCAGCTGCTCCCAGCCGACGCTGGGGTGGTAACCCTGCACGACTGCCGCCGGGTCGTCGTCCAACGATCGGACCGGACGCAGCCCCCGGGCGCGCAGCGCCGCCTCGAGCCCCTCGCCGCCGACCACCAGGACCGCGGCACCGGCCGGGACCAACTCGGCCACCACTCGGGCGGCCGCCTGCGCCGAGGTGGCCACCTCGCTCGCCAGCGCGGGCACGCCGAGGTCAGTCAGCTGCGCGGCCACCGCCTCCGGGGTCCGGGCGGCGTTGTTGGTGACGAATGCCAGCCGCATCCCGGCCGCCCGGGCGGCCTGGAGGGCCTCGGCCGCGTGGTCGACCGCCCTCGGCCCCACATAGACGACGCCGTCCAGATCCAGCAACGCTGCGTCATAGACCTCAACAAGCGGCTGCGTGCTCCCGCCGGCCAATGCCCCGCCACTCACCGGCAGACCTTGCTGCATTCCGCGCGCCGACTCACCCGTCCTCCTCGTCCTGCTCCTCGACCGGGGGCAAACCCGCGTCCAGGAACAGCAACCCGGCGATGGCCGCGGCGGGCGTCCCGCCCGACGACAGGTCCGCGCCGTCGGTGGTCGGCACGGATGCCGGCTCCACCGACGGGATGTCGGGCTCCTCGGCGGTCGGCACGGATGACGTGCTTTCCGACGGGATCGTGGGCTCCTCCAGGGTCGAGCCGGAGGCCATCGGGTCAGCCGATTCGGAATCGTCGTCCTCATCCTCGTCGGTATCGAAGAAGCGGATCCCGTCCAGTTCCTGCAGACGCTCGGCGGCGTCGGTCTCGCCCTCGGGGTCCACTTCGGCCGCCTTGGCGTACCACTGGCGGGCTTCCTCGTGCCGCCCGGCAGCCTCCAGGGCGGCGGCGTACGCGAACCGTAGGCG
>DASQPJ010000146.1:0-6068 GCA_035644015.1 Sporichthyaceae bacterium | reverse complement strand
GCGATGCCCAGGCCCTGCTGCAGGTCGTCGAAGCGCTGGATCCCGTAGAACGCCTCGCGCAGGACCAAGGGGGTCCACCAGTCACCGAGCAGGTCCATCGTGCGGGCCACCGAGCATGGCCAGGTCGCGAAAGAAGTCCGTCGCATGACCGCCACGTTACAGGGTTTCTCTAGCGAACTCAGCAGGTCTGTGGGGGTTTGACGAGGTGGGTCTATCTACGCAACTCTCTGTCGCACGTGTTGTGTCCGCGCACAGTTCTGGCTGTTGATCTCTCACCGAAAGGACGCTGAACACCCCATGCGCCGAGCTCTCGAAATTTCCGTCCTGCTCCTGACGGGGACGCTCGTCCTGGCCGCCTGCGGCGAGGGGCACGCGTCGTCGGGCGTTCCCAGCGCCGACGGCGTCAGGACCGGCCCCGGCGTCACCAACGACACCATCAACCTCGGCGTCATGACCGACCTGACCGGCCCGTTCAAGGACTTGAGCACCACGCTGCAGGTCGGCCACAAGATGTGGGTGGACGAGGTAAACGCCAAGGGCGGCGTCTGCGGCCGTCAGATCACGCTCGAGACGCTGGACCACGGCTACAAGGCGGAGACCGCCACCATCCAGTTCGCCGGCCTCGAGCCCAAGGTCGCCGGCTTCATGGAGTTGCTCGGCTCGTCGGTCATCGCCGCCCTGAAGACTGACATCAACGACAAGCAGGTCACCACTCTGGCGGTGTCCTGGAGCTCGGAACTGCTCGACCAGCCCTACGTGGTCATCGTGGGCACCACCTACGACCTCGAGGTCATCAACGGCCTGGACTGGCTGCTCGAGAAGGGCCGGATCAAGAAGGGCGACACGATCGGGCACATCTACATCGAGGGCGACTACGGGACCAACGGTCTGGCGGGTTCGAAGTACTTCGCCAAGCAGAACGGCCTCAAGGTGGTGGACGCCAAGGTCACCTCGACGGACACCGACATGCAGAGCATCGTGACCAAGTTCAAGGGCAACGGCGTGAAGGCCATCGTGCTCAGCACCACCCCGCCACAGACCGCCGCGGTCGCGGTCAATAACGCAGGCCTCGCTCTGAACGTGCCGATGATCGGCAACAGCGTGTCGTTCGCGCCGGCGCTGATGGCTACCCCGGCCGCCGCCGCGCTGAGCAAGCTCTATGTGGTCGCCTCGGTGGTGCCGTACGACTCGCCGGTGGCTAAGGCCAAAGAGTTGGCGACGAAGTTCGAGGCCGAGTACCCGCACGTCAGGCCGACCTCCGCGGTGCAGTTCGGCTATGCGCAAGGTCTGATCTGGGGTCAGATCCTGGCCAAGGCCTGCACCGCCAAGGACCTCAGCCGGGCGGGGATCAACGCGGCGCTCAAGGCCAGCAAGCGCATCACCACCGACCAGCTCGTCTCCCAGTTGGACTTCTCGCAGCCGGGTTCGCCGTCCTCGCGTGACGTCTACATCGCGCAGGTGGACAAGGCCACCCCGGGGGGTCTGCAGCAGGTTCAGGCCCTGAAAGAGTTCCCGGACGCCAAGACCTACAAGGCGCCCAAGGAAACCGGAGCAGGGTCCTAAGCATTATCTATGCGTGCATACTAGTCACGGGGGGCTACGTGTGATTGCATGACGCCGTCAAGGAGGGCGACGATGGCTCCGCGCGGCAAGCCGACCTCCATCGAGGCCGCGGTCCGGGCGCGGATGCTGGGCTGGCGGGAGGCGGGCTGGAGTCTGGCCCGCATCGCCGCGCAGCTCAATGCCGATGGCGTGCCCACCCCGCGCGACGGGGGCAGTTGGTACGCGCAGAGCGTGCGTCAGGTGGTCGAGGCCGAACGGCGGCGCCAAGCCCACGGGCGGGCCGATGCGGCGGAGGACGAGGTCCGGGAACTACGGCTGAAAACGCGCGGCATGGGCATCGAACGCTTCGACGACCTCGCGCAGGCCGTGCGATTCATGGCCGCCAGCGCGGGCGCGGCCGAGGTCGAGGTCACCGTGCACGGGCGCGAGGAGATCTAGCCGATGCCGCCCAGCCACGAGGCGATGGCCTCGGCGATCTCGCTCGGTGAATCCTCCTGAATGAAGTGGATGCCGCGCACGGTTACCTCGGTCTGCTGGGGCCACGTGCGACAGAACTCCCGCATGCGCCCGGTGAGGATGGCGCCCGGCTCGGCGTTGATGAACAACTTCGGCACCTCGCTGCTGGCAAGCCACTTCCCGTAGCGCTCCACGGTGGCGACCACGTCGGCGGGCTCCCCGTCCAGCGGTATCTGCCGAGGCCAGCTCAACGTCGGCCGCCGGTCCTCGCCGGGGCGCAGGAACGGCCGTCGGTACTCGGCCAACTCCGCCTCGTCGAGCGGCCGCAGAATGCTCTTGGGCAGGATCTTCTCCACGAACAGGTTGCCGTCCAGCACCAGCGCCTCACCCTCCGGCGAGCGCATGCGCGTGAACACCCCAGCCGCTGACCATTCCGACATCGCTATCGGGGCGACCAGGGCCTCCATGTAGGCGATGCCGCGAACGCGTTCGGCATGGCGGCTCGCCCAGTCGAAGCCGAGGGCCGACCCCCAGTCATGAACGACCAGGACCACCGGCTCGCCGGGCACCACCGCGTCCAGGAAGGCGTCGACGTACGTCTGGTGCTCGGCGAGGGAGTAGGACGTCGGGCCGCTGTCCGGAAGCTTCTCGGAGTCGCCCATCCCGATGAGGTCGGGCGCGATGCATCGGTGCGCAGCCGACAGCGGTGCCATCACGTTCCGCCAGAGGAACGACGACGTGGGATTGCCGTGCAGGAATACGATCGGCGCCCCGTCGCCGGACTCCACGTAGGCCATGCGGCGACCGAGGATCGACAGGTGCCGCTTCGTCGCGCTGAACTCTGTCATGACCCGCTCCGTTGATGCGACATGTCGAAGCGAGTCAGCGCACGCGTTGCCGGCGACTGCCGCCGTGCCAGTCCTCCACCTTGCCGATGGTGTTCGCGTCCACGCCGAGCACCTCCAACTGCGGGAGTTCGCGCAGGCTGCGCTTGAGTTCGGAGAAGCCCCCGTACCGGGCCAGGCCCAGCACGTGGTCCCACAGTTCCACGGCATCCTCGGGCGCGGGCTGCCGGGAGATCACCGGGCCGAAGAAGGCCACGCCGTGCGGCGGATCCACATGCAGGATCGGTGTGCCCACGTCCTTGCCGGTGAGTTCGCGCGCCTCCTTGGTCTCCCGCCGGATCTCCTGGTCCCACGCGCTGTCGTGCAGGGCGTCGAGGAAATCGAGCGAGAGGTCCGCGTCGCGCAACGCCGCGGTAACCATGGCCTCGTTGCCATACGCGGCCAGACGTTCCGCATCGTCGGCCCACTTCGGGCGGTCGAAGACCTGCTTGCCGTAGGCGAGTTGCAACCGGTCAGTCGCCTCTGGGCCGTGCAGGGCTCGCGCGGCCGCAGCCACCCGCAACATGCGCAGCCCGGCGTTGTGCCCGGCCTCGTACTCCGGCGGGAACATCGCGTCGTAGTCGACGTGCTCATTGACCAGGCGCAGCGAGATGAACCGCCACTCCACCCGGTACTCCTTGGCCGCCTGCACCAGACGCACCCACTTGCTGGTCATCCACGCGAACGGGCAGACCGGGTCGAAGTAGAAGTGCAGATCGGGTTGGTCAGAGGTGGGCATTGGCTGTCCAGATCTCCAGTGCGGTCGGGTCCCCACTGACCTCAAGTCCGCTCGCGCGCCGTCGATTCCACAACCAGAGCAACAATTCCCCGGACTTCCCGCGCACCGTGGCGGTGGCCGCTTGTGGCGGGGCACCGCGGCCCATGCTCGGGTCGTCCGGCCCGATCACGCACCACCACGCGCGGTCGATGTCAGTGGACTGCACGGCCAGGGTCACCGTCTCGGGATTGCGCAGGTGGTTGGCGTAGCGGCAGCTGAAGCCGACCATCATCTCGTCGACGCCATCGGCGGCCAGGGCGGTGTCCAACTCCGCGCCGGTGTGCACGTCGGCCTCGCTGCGCCCGAGGTTCTGCGCATCCACCCGGTGCACCAACGTCTCGTGCAGTTGGCGACGGATCCAGAACTCCCGGGGCGATCCGGCGGGCCAGATGGTCCAGACCTGCGCGTCGTTCGGGGTGGCCCGCAGTGTGGCCACGACGGTGCTCCGGGCCTGCTGCAACCGGTCGTGCACGCCTTGGTCGTCCGACGGGTCCGGGTCGGCGTACAGCCCCGCGCGTCGTTCCATGCTGGGCGGTTCGGGCATCCGCTCGCCCACCACGGTAGACACCCAGCGGTACACCCCGGCCAGGTGCACGGCGAGGTCCCGCCCGGTCCAGCCGGGGCAGAACGGGACGGTCCCATCGAGCCGACCGGACACGGCCTCGGTAGTGAGTTTCCCTTCTGTCGCAAGCAGATCCAGGCTCACGTCGGCGTCGAGCACGTCGGGCTCCTTACCTGGTGGGAGCGTCGAAGGTGATGACCTCGCCACGGTCGATGCTGATCCAGTCCCGTGCACCGAGGTAGACCTCGAGCGCATCGGCGATCTCCTGACGTTGCACCGGCCCGCGCGGTCGATGGATCTCATAGACCTCGGGGAAATCCAGCACCGCGGTGAACGCGTCCCACAGCGCCAGCGCGCGCGGCCCGGTCGGCGGGTTCACCAGTACTGGACCGTAGAGCGACTGCCCGTCGGGGAACACCAGGGTGGGCACGCCGAAGCCACCGCTATTCACCACCGCATCGTGATCGGCGCGTACCTCGTCGTGCGTGCTGGGGTCGGCCAGGGCCGCATCCAGCACCGCCGGGTCGACGCCGATCTCGTCGAGCAGGTCTCGGGCCACCTCGGGACGGTGCGGCTTGCGGCCCTCCACGTGCAGCGCAGTGCCCGCGCGGTCGTACCAGGCATCGCACAACGCCATGTCCTCGCGGCGCAGGTATGCGGCGATACGCAGCAGCGACCAGCCGTAGGACCACTCCCGTTCCCACGGGTGCTTCTTGCCCGGCCGCCGGTTGATCTCCTCCAGGCTGAAGAATCGCCAGTCGATGGCCAACCCGGTCTGCGCGCGCACCTCACGGATCCACTGCGCACCGCGGAAGGCGAACGGGCACATGACGTCGAAGTGGAACGCGACGTGGCCGGGACGAAAGCTCATCAGGCTGCCTTTCGGGCCACGAGCCCGGAGTCGATGACCCGGTGCATGGCCGCCGGGATGGCGTCCGGTCCACCGCCGTTGATCTTGGCGAGCAGGATCATCCCCTGCATGGTGGCGATGACCCGGGTGGCCAGCTCGTCGGGATCCACACCGCGGCGCAGCCGGCCGGCCTCGGCGACGTCGTGCGCGTGCCGAGCCACCCGCCGCTCCCACTGCTGCAACACCTGGCCCACCCTGGCGGCGGCGGAGTCCTCCACGGTGGCCAACTCGACGGCCATGTTGCCCAGCGGGCAACCGACGATCCGGCCGAAAGATGTGTACAACCGGGTCTGCACACTGCGCACCACCTCGGGGGTGACCCGCAGCCGCGCCACCGCACCGATCGCGGCCGCCTCGTACTCCTCGTGCAGTGCCCACATGGCCGCGGCGTGGTGGTCGATGACCGCGACCGCCAGGTCGGACTTGGTCGGGAAGAAGTGGTAGAAGCTGCCCTTCTGCGCCCCGGCCTCGCTGCAGATCTCGTTGACCCCAACGGAGTGATAACTGCGGGCCAGAAAGAGTTTCGAGGCCGTGCGGACCAATCGGTCCCGAGTGCCGGCCTGCGTGCTCATGGCGCGACGCTAACGCTTAGTTGACCGATCTGTCTAGCTTTCTGGACCGATCGGTCTAACTCGGGAATGCCGTGCGAGAGTGCGGTCTTGAGACGGGAAACAGACCAGCCATGAGGAGCACGTCCATGACCACCACCACCGCACCCGCCCGCGCCGCCGGCGAGTTCCGCATCGGCGGGACGCTGCCCGTGGTTCGCCTGGGCTATGGCGCCATGCAGTTGACCGGTCCCGGCGTGTGGGGCGACCCGGCCGACCCGGACGAGGCGGTGCGCGTGCTGCGCCGCGCGGTCGAGCTCGGGGTGAACTTCATCGACACCGCGGACTCCTACGGCCCGGTGGTCTC
>DASQPJ010000145.1:0-4931 GCA_035644015.1 Sporichthyaceae bacterium | reverse complement strand
GCGGTTCACCACCCTGTTGACCAATTGGCAGGCCGACCTCGGGCATCCCACCGCCGGCGGGGAGCTGGCCACCACCCCGATCAGCACCGTGGCGCACAACCTGCTCGACCGGGCCTGGACCCGGGTCGGCAAGCGCGGCCGGGCGATCACCGTGGACTCCCCCGCTGATGATCTGCACGACCTGCGCAAGCGATGCAAGGAACTGCGCTACCTGCTGGAGTTCTTCGCCGGGCTCTACGACAAGGCCGTCTACAAGGCGTTCCTGGACGAACTCAAGCGACTGCAGGACAACCTCGGGGCGTTCCAGGACGCCGAGGCCCAGTGGTTCCTGGTCCGCGAGTGCGCCGAGGAGTTGCGCGCCACCGCGCCGATCGACACGCTGCTGGCCATGGGCCGACTCGCACACGACCTGAGACTGCGTCAGGAACACGAGCACGACGTGTTCGCGGCGACCTGGGCCCGTTTCTACGACAAGGCCAACCGCGCGCGCTTCGCCGCGATGGTGGCCGGCACGTGAAGGTCCTCGCCTCGTACAGCATCAAGGGCGGCGTGGGGAAGACCACCGCGGCCACCAACCTGGCGTGGCTGGCCGCCGCCGAGGGCCGCCGGGTGCTGCTCTGGGATCTGGACCCGCAGGGCGGCGCGACGTTCCTGTTCCGCGTCGCACCGAAGGTCAAGGGCGGCGGCAAGGCACTGGTGGACGGCAAACTCGACCTGCTCGACGCGGTCAAGGCCAGCGACTTCGACCACCTCGACCTGCTGCCCGCGGACTTCTCCTACCGGCACATGGACCTGTGGTTGGACTCCCAGCGCCGCCCCACCAAGCGGCTCGGGTCGCTGCTGGACAGCATGCAGGAGGAGTACGACCTGGTGATCATGGATTGCGCACCGAGCGTCTCGCTGACCTCGGAGAACATCGTGCGGGCCGCGGACCTGATCCTGGCTCCGGTGCAACCCTCGCCGCTGTCCATGCGCACGCTGGATCAGTTGGCCACGTTCGCGGACGACACCAAGGGCCGCACGCCGCCGATCCTGGCGTTCCTGTCCATGGTGGACCGCCGCCGCAAGCTGCACCGCGACCTGGCCGACGCGGTGCCGACCGGACGTGTCGAGTTGGCCCGCACGGTGATCCCGGCCGCCGCCGCGGTCGAACAGATGGGGCTGCGCCGCGCCCCGGTGGTGCAGTGGGCGCCGCGCAGCACCGCCGGCCGGGCCTATGCGTCGCTGTGGCGCGAGGTCGCCGACCGGGTGAAGTGACGCACCCTCAGCGCAGGCGTTCGATGACCATCGCCATGCCCTGACCGCCGCCCACACACATGGTCTCCAGGCCCAGCGTCCCGTCGCGGGTCTGCAGGCCGTTGATCAGCGTTGCGGCGATCCGGGCGCCGGTCATACCGAACGGGTGGCCGACCGCGATCGCCCCACCGTGCACGTTGAGCTTGTCCCCGAATGGGTCCAGGCCCAGCCCCCGAGCCGACGGGATGACCTGCGCGGCGAAGGCCTCGTTGAGCTCCACCAGGTCGATGTCGTCGATGGTCAGACCGGCTCGGGCCAGCGCCTGCTTGGACGCCTCGATCGGGCCCAGGCCCATGATCTCCGGGGACAACCCGGTGACCCCGGTGGACACGATCCGGGCCAGCGGTTCGATGCCCAGTTGACGGGCCTTGGTGTCGGACATGATGACCACCGCGGCGGCGCCGTCGTTGAGCGGGCAGCAGTTGCCCGCGGTGACCCGACCGTCCGGCCGGAACACCGGCTTGAGCGCGGATACCGCCTCCAGGGTGACGCCCGGCCGCGGGCCGTCGTCGTGCTCCACCACGCTGCCGTCGGGCAGCGTGACCGGGGTGATCTCGCGGGCATAGAAACCGTTCGCGATGGCCTTCTCGGCCAGGTTTTGCGAGCGCACGCCGAACGCGTCCATCTCCTCGCGGGACACGTCGCAGAGCAACGCGACGTTCTCCGCGGTCTGTCCCATCGCCACGTACACGTCAGGCACCCGGCCGTCCTCACGCGGATCGTGCCACTCGGTGAGACCCCCCGCGCCCAGGCCCTCGCTGCGCGACTGGGCCTCGGCGAAGAACGGGTTCATGGTTTTCGGCAACGAGTCGCTGCTGCCCATGGCGAACCGGGACACGGTCTCCACGCCGGCGGAAATGAACACGTCGCCCTCGCCGGCCTTGATGGCGTGCAGCGCCATCCGGGTGGTCTGCAGCGAGGACGAGCAATAGCGGGTGATGGTGGTACCGGGCAACCGGTCCTGGCCGAGCAGCACGGCGACCACCCGGGCCATGTTGAAGCCCTGCTCACCCCCGGGCAGGCCACAGCCCAGCATCAGGTCGTCGACCTGGTCGATGCTGAGTTGCGGCACCTTGGCCAGGGCCGCGGAGATCATCTGCGCGGTGAGGTCATCGGGCCGGATGGTGGTCATGGACCCCTTGAAGGCTCGCCCGATCGGGCTGCGTGCAGTGGCGACGATGACGGCCTCGGTCATGTTCCCTCCCAATGGGGCGTTCCGACTCAACGCGGCGGTGCCGGGGGCGGAGTAGTCCCTCCCCGCCCCCGACCCGTACTTTCTACAACGCGCCGACGCCGCCGCTACTTCCAGGTGTTCGCACTTCGTGCTCAACCTGTTCGATCGCCTCGGGAGAACGAGCGCTCGCTGCTCGCTGCTCGCGCTCCGCTCGGCTCACTTCCAGGTGTAGATCACGAACTGGCCGGGGTCCGGGGAGTACCCGGTCGGCGTACCGTCGGGGCTGGACACCGTGTTGGTACTGTCGTAGCGGTACATGAACTCGCGCCCCTGGCCCATGTCGTGACTCCAGTTGTCGCCGGTCCGCTCGGCGGCGGCGTAAGAGAACCGTTGATCCAGGGATGCGTCGGCGGTCCAGACCGTGCCGTTGCCCAGGGCAGCGACCAGCCGATCACGGGTTAGATTCGGGCCCACGACCTTGGCCGCCTCGGCGAAGACGTTGATGGCCACATACCCGGCCTGCACGATGTGGTGGTTGGTGCCCCGGTTGCCCCGGGCGTACTTGCTCATCGTCGCCATGAACTCCGGACCCCACATCTTGTAGGTGGTGTTGGTCCAGTAACGGCCGGTTGGCCACTTGCCGAAGATGGAACCGAGGACCTCCAGCGCGAGGTGGTTCCCCGAAATGCCCTTCGGCGGGTAATAGCCCTGCTGCGCCGCCTCGATCATGAACTTGGACATGGTCGCCGGATTGATCACGTAATGGATGATGTGCTCGGGGTTGGCCGCCCGCATGGCCAGCACCTCCGTGGACATGGAGGTCTCAGAGATGGAAATGTCCGCCTTCTTCACCAGCTTGGCGCCGGAAGCATCCATGATGCGCTGCACCTGCGCACAGGCGAGCTGCATCTCCGGGCTGGTCAAACAGATCATTCCGTAGGTCTTCGGCTTGACCACATTTGCCGCCCAGTGGGCGCCCGCCATGGCCTCGTGAATCATCGACATGTGCGTGGGGAACATGTACGGGTCCTGCCACTCGGTCTGGGAGTAGGCCCAGGTACCGACGTAGGGCAGGTGGTACTGCTTGAGGTCATCGTGCAGCGAGGCGGTGGCCCAGTCGATCGCGGTGACCATCGAGAAGATGTGGTCCTGGCCGACGAGCTTCTTGATGCAGGCCTTGGCGCGGGAAACCTCACCCGGACCGTCGTCGCAGTCGGTGATGCTCAGGCGGCGACCCAGGACGCCACCACGGTCGTTGACCGCGCTGAGCGCCGCGAAGTTCCCGCGGACCACGGGCTCGGCGATCACATTGCCCAGGGCCATGCCGTGCATGGTCACCGAACCGAGCTTGATCTCGTCCTTGCTCACCCCGACGTCGGTAGCGCCGTTCTTCTGGTCGTAGACCTTCTGATTCGCGGCCTTGTCCGCGGCTGAGGATTCGGCCTGTACGGCCTTGGCCGCGGACTTCGCCGGCGCCACAGCCGCGACCTTGGCAGGTTTGGCTGCGGGCGCGGCGGGCGCGGCGGGCGCGGCGGGCGCCGCGGCGGCAGTGCCGGCTGAGGTCTTGGTGTCCGCGGCAGCCGGACCGCCGGCCGGGACAGCAGGAGCAGCGTCGGTGCTGGGCGCCTGGTTTTGCGGGGCGGCCGGCTGTTCGGCGACGGACTGCGCGCCGCCGCCGCTGCCGCACGCGGCAACGAGCAGGGCGGTGGAGACGACCAATGGTGCGGTACGCGTGACCACCGAAAGGGTTCTCTTCACGTTGGTTCCTCACTGGGACGCATGCAGATAAAGGTCATAAGATTCCAGGAGAAGTAATTATTTATGCGTGCATACTAGCTAGCCGGACGTTATGTCTGATTGCATAACGCTGTCAAGGAACAGGAGACATGGCTCCGCGCGGCAAGCCGACGTCGATCGGGGCCGCGGTCCGGGCGTCGATGGGTGGCCTGGCGCGCAGCCGGAGTGCGCCGTTTCAGGCCCGCCGGGCCGAGGCGCGCTGCAGGGCACGGCGGGTCATGACGCCGATGAGATGGGTGCGGTACGCGACGGGTGCGTAGGTGTCACCCATCGCCCTCGGTAGCTTTCTCAAGCCTCTTTACTGACACGGAAGTGCGGGTCGTTCCGCTCCCGCAGTCGCTGGGCGAGCCGCGCCGGATAGCCGCGTCCGATCCGCATCTCCGTGTGCTCGGCACGCAACGCTTCGCCGCAATGTGCGCACGTGGTCACCGCCTCGGTGTCCTTCCCACACGACTGGTGGTGCAGCGTGATCGGCGGGCCTTCCGGGCCGGCCAACCATCGGTCGCCCCAGGCGGTCATCGCCGCGAGCACCCCGAAGAAGTCCTGACCCTTCTCGGTGAGCACGTAGTCGTAACGGACCGGGTCGTGCTGGTACGGCTGCTTCTCCAGTAGGCCCTCGTCGACCAAGCGGCGCAGTCGGTCGGAGAGCGTGTTTCGCGCGATG
>DASQPJ010000144.1:0-17478 GCA_035644015.1 Sporichthyaceae bacterium | reverse complement strand
GGACAGGCACTCGCGCTGGAGGCACTCGACGAGCGGCGCACGGCGGGCCTGCTCAGTGCCGCAGCCGCAGCGTTCGGCCCGGCCGATTGGTGGCCGGCCCTGCCCGAACCGGACGCCCGCGCCGCCGTGCTGGGCTCCCTGTTCCGCACCCGGCCGACGCAGCGACCGCGCCCGGCGCAGCGGCCGGACCACTTCCCGGATGCGGGCGTCACCGTGCTGCGGGGCCGCGCACCCGACCGGCCGGACAGTGAGATCTGGGTGCGCTGCGACGGTGGCCCGCACGGCTTCGGGTCGATCGCCGCGCACGCGCACGCCGATGCCCTGTCCGTGGAGGTGCGCATCGACGGGACGGAGATCCTCGCCGACCCCGGGACCTACTGCTACCACACCGAACCGCAATGGCGGGCAGCGTTCCGCTCCAGCCGGGGCCACAACACCGTGGAACTCGACGGC
Source organism: Sporichthyaceae bacterium (assembly GCA_035644015.1). GTDB lineage: Bacteria > Actinomycetota > Actinomycetes > Sporichthyales > Sporichthyaceae > DASQPJ01. The sequence goes on along the minus strand of DASQPJ010000144.1, from coordinate 17,025 downwards.
GTCGACCAGTCGGAATCCGGCGGGCCGTTCCTGTGGACACGGCACGCTCGCAGCCGCGTGCTGACGGTCCATCAGGAGCCCGGTGGCCGCGGTCGCTGGGCCGGTGAGCACGACGGGTATCTGCGGCGGGCCGGGACGCGACATCGGCGGGTGGTTGTGCTCGACCCGGAGGCCGGCACGCTGACCGTTCGGGACATCCTTTCCGGCGGTGCGGGCCGGACCTGTCGGCTGAGCTTCCACCTCGGCCCCGACGTTGACCTCGAGCTGCACGCCGGCCGAGCCACGCTGCGCTGGGCCGCCGGCGGCCGCGACCGCGAGGCAGCGCTGGAGCTGCCCGAGGCGTTGACGTGGTCGGCGCACTGTGGTGAGCAGGACCCGCCCGCGGGTTGGTACTCGCCCGGATTCGGACGCAAACAGCCTGCCTGGCTGCTCACCGGCCTGGGCACCACGTCATCCCAGACCGAGCTCACCAGCGTGATGAACTGGCGGTGGTGAGATGAACGAAGCGTCCATTCAGCAGTTCTGGCAGGCCCACCCGTGCGGCGACGCGCTGGTCGGCGGACTCGGCCAGAAGCATCAGGGTGACCTCGAGCAGTTCTTCGCCGCCTACGACTCCTGGCGGTACCGGCAGGAGGGTCACATCCCCGGCTGCCTGGACACGATCGAGTGGGCGGGACGGGACGTGCTGGAGATCGGCCTCGGCCAGGGAGCGGAGTCCGAGCAACTCATCCGCCGGGGCGCCCGGTGGTCCGGGCTGGACCTCACCGAGGAGGCGGTCCGGCGGGTGGCGGCCCGGCTCGCCCTGCGCGATCTGCCGTACCGTCAGATCCAGCAGGGCAGCGTGTTGTCGATCCCGTGGCCGGACGACTCCTTCGACGTCGTGTTCAGCCACGGCGTGCTGCACCACGTGCCGGAGATCACCACGGCGGCCGCTGAGATCCGTCGGGTGCTGCGCCCGGATGGCCTGCTGGTCGCGATGCTGTACGCCCGCCGATCGCTGAACTTCCAGGTGAGCATCCGACTGGTGCGCCGGGCGGTGCTGGCCGCCGCCTATCCGCTGCGGCGGGTGCCCGCGGTCGGTCGTTCGACGATCGTGGGCCAACACCTGGACAACGCCGAGGCCGTCGGCCTGCGCAATTACCTCTGCCTGGAGAACTTCACCCACCGCAACACCGACGGACCACTCAACCCGTTCGCCCGGGTCTACTCGTTGCCCGAGGTGCGTCGCGACTTCCCTGGCTTCCGGCGGGTGCGGTCCTCGCAGCACTACATGCACGCCCCGCCACTGCCGGTGCACGGACTGCCGGGCGCGAGTCGGCTCGGCTGGCACCTGTGGCTGGTCCTTCAGTCCGAGCGGGCGCCGTGACAAGTACCGCTCCCTCGGTCGCCGGGCACCACGGTCGCCTGTCGCAGCTGTGGACAACGATCTTCTCGGACACGCCCGGGTTGATCTGGACCCTGCTCGTGTTCAACACCATGCCGTTCTTCGGCGGCAGTGTGCTGCCGATCCCCACGCTGATCGGCAAGGTCCTGCCGATGGGCGCACTGCTGGTGGCGTTCTGGTTGGCGCTCGCGTGGAATTCCTCGCAGCTGATCCGACCGAGCGTCATCCTCACCCTGTTCAGCCTGCTCGCCCTGGCGGCGCTGACCTCGAGCGTCCGCCTCGATGCGGGCCCGGGGGCGTTGTGGCGATGCACGCGGCTGATCCTGTTCATCGCCACGCTGTGGCTCTTGACGCCGGCCTGGCGTGAGCCGCTGGCCCTGGTCCGGGCGCACCTACGCGCCTGCCTGGCCGTGCAGGCCTTGATCGTGCTGGGCGTGCTGGTGACCGGCGGACGGTCTTTGCGACCGCGCCTGGTCGGGGCGATCTGGCCGATGACGTGGTCCCAGGTCGCGCAGTTCGGCGCGATCGGCACCGGGCTAGTGGTGGCATTGTGGCTCACCGGCGAGGTTTCCGGCCGTACCGTGCGCCTGATCGTTCCAGGCTCGCTCGTCATCGCGTTCCTGGCCCACTCCCGCACCGCGCTGTTCGGGCTGATCGCCGGCTTGCTGGTCGCCGCGGGCACGGCGTACCTGGGCAGCCGGCGCGCCGGTCGTTTTCTGGGCGGGATGGCAGTCGTCGCCGCAGCGGGTGCCTTCCTGGCCTCCCCACTCGTCCTGGCTTGGCTACAGCGCGGTCAGACCAGTGAGGGCATCGCCCAACTCTCCGGCCGTACCGTCGTCTGGGACAACCTGCTCGCGCAACCGCGCACGCTCGAGCAGCGGGTGTTCGGCCACGGTCTGTCGGACAAGGGTTTCGAGGGTCGGCCCATCGACAACGCGTGGTTGGCGGTCTACCACGAGCAGGGCTATCTCGGACTGGCGATCTTCCTCGCCGTGTTCGTGGTGCTGCTCTTCAGCTTGGTCTCGGCCCGTCCCTCGCCGAGCCGGACCGTCGCGGCGTTCCTGCTCACCTACCTCGCAGTGGTCTCGTACACCGAGGTCGGGTTCGGGGACGCGAGCCCGCATCTGCTGATGGCGGTCCTGGCCGCGGCGCTCCTCGTCCGACCCGGTGGGGCCGAGCCATGACCCTGCGGGTGCTCATGGCGCACAACCGCTACCGCAGCGGCCAACCCAGCGGTGAGGACCACGTGTTCGATCAGGAGGTCACCCTGTTGCGGGCACACGGCCACCAAGTCGAAACGGTCGAGCGGCGCAGCGACGACATCGCGGCGATGTCCCGACTGCAGAAGGCCCGGGTGATTGCCGAGATCCCCGGCTCCCGGCGCGCGGGCGAGTCGGTCGCGGCGCGGATCGCATCGTTTCGACCGGACGTCGTGCACCTGCACAACACATTTCCGATGGTGACCGCGTCGGCGATCCGCGCCGCGAACGTGGCAGGCGTGCCCGTGGTGGCGACGTTGCACAACTTCCGTTTGGTGTGTCCCTCCGGAACCCTTTACCGGGACGGTCGAGTGTGCGACGACTGTGTGGGACGGGTGCCCTGGCCGTCCGTGCGACACGGCTGCTATCGAGGGTCCCGACCGGCGACCGTGCCGTTGACGGTGGCGATGGTCGCCAACCGACGTCGCTGGTGGCACGGCGTGGAGACGTTTTTTTGCATCTCCGCCGCACAGCGCCGGACCCTCATCGCGGCGGGCATGCCCGCCGAACGCCTGGTGGTCAAGCACAACTTCGTCCCCGAACCACGGGTGGCGCGCTCGGGTGTCGGCGAGCATCTGCTGTACCTGGGTCGGCTCAACGAGGAGAAGGGCGTCGGTCTGCTGATGGCCGCCTGGGACCGGTTGCCGCAGGAGACCCGCCTGCGCACACCACTGCGGATCGCCGGCACCGGGGAACTCGCGGCCCGGGTCTCCGGTTGGGCCGCCGGTCGCGACGACGTCGAGTACCTGGGGTTGCGCGATCGGGCGGAGTGCGAGCGGCTCATTGCCGGCGCTCGCGCGGTCCTGGTGCCGTCGGTCTGGCCGGAGGCATTCGGCCTGGTGGTGGTCGAGGCGATGGCTGCGGGAGTGCCGGCGGTGGGCGCGGCGCACGGATCCCTGCTGGAATTGGTTTCTGATGGAGTGTCAGGCATATTGCACGAGGTAGGCGACGCCGGCTCGCTGAGCGCGTGCATCGATGCGGTGAGCGACCCCGCAACCTCGGCGCGGATGGGCGCGGCGGCCCGGGCGCGATATCTGGCCCACTTCACCGAGCAGACCGGACTGGCGCGTCTGGTCGAGGGTTACCGAGCCGTCATCCGCAGCGAGCGGGGAGCGTCGGTATGAGTGCGCCCCGGCAGACGGGTGCGCCCCGACGCGGGTGGGTGCTGCTGCGGCACCTGATCATGACCGCGTCGAACGCGGTGGGGGACGATTTCGTCGGCCTGGCGATGCGCCGATCCATGCTGCGCGCCGCCGGGGCCACGGTGGCGTCCACCGCCACGGTGCGCGGTGGCACGTTCTTCGGCCGGCCGTGGAACCTGACCATCGGCGAGCGAAGCCTGCTGAATCGGAGCTGCTTCCTGGATCTGGGCGCGCCGGTCGTCCTGGAGGCAAACGTCGTGGTCGGTCACGGCACAGCGCTGTGCACCACGACCCACCAGCTTGGCCCGGCGGACTTTCGGTGTGGCCCTCCCACGCGTGGGCCCATCGTCCTGGAGCGGGGTTGTTGGCTCGGCGCCAACGTCACGGTGCTGCCGGGGGTGCGGGTGGGGCCGGGAGCGGTGGTCGCGGCCGGCGCCGTGGTTACCAAGGACGTGCCGGCCAATGTCGTCGTGGCGGGGGTGCCCGCGCGGGTGGTGCGTCGCCTCGACGGCGACGAGGTTCACTCCCCGGACGTCGACCCCGCGTCCTGCGACGCATAGGGAGCCCCGCGCCACGTCGCGAAGTTCCCGTTCGTCGCGGTGTCGTGCACCATGAAGCGCCAGGGCCCCGCGTAGGTGTTCTGGGACCACCTGTTGTCCTGCCGGAACGTCACCGCGTCCTCGATCGCCGAGCCCCGGTAGGGCGACCAACTCGGTGAGGTTCCTTCGTTGGCCAGCAGCGCCATCCGTCCGCACAACCCGTTCGAGCAGCCGACCGTCGCAGGGTCGAAGATGAACCGATTGTCGTGGACGGTGACCCGCTGGGTCTTCCACCGACAGTCGCTGTACAGCGGTTCCGACGCGATGCCCGGCCGGACGCAGTCGGAGACCCCGGGGCCCACCCGCGTGCATGCCTTCCTGGAGGAGTTGACCGGGCTGTTGCAGAATCGGTTGGCGTCCTCGAACGCGGTGATGCCGGACCAGTTGCGGTCGAACAGGTTCCCGTAGATCTCGATGCGGTCGGTGCGGGCGGGCACCCGCGGTTCGCCACCCGAGGAGTTGAGGTAGACGGCGCCCACCGGGAAGTCGTCCTGGCGCGCGGCGAAGACGCCGCCCTTGCGGACGGCGTTGTGCCCGATCGTGTTGTTGCGCAGGATCAGGTTGTAGCTGATCTCGTAGTTCACCGCCTCGCCGTCGTTGTCCTCGATCCAGTTGTTCTCGATGAGGAAGTCGTTGTCGTTGGTGTCCGCCCACAGGCCGACCGCGTGATTGCCGTGGACCCAGTTGTTGCGCACGTCGGCACCGTCGACGGCCCAGAATTTGACGCCCGCGGTGCAGCCGCACCCCGGATGGGCAGCTTCAAGATCATCGGCGTTGTTGCCGACGATCTCGTTGCCCGCCACCACCAGCTTCTTGATGCCGCCGGCCGCCTGATAGGCGTTCATCCCGTACTGACCGTTGTCCGCGAGGCAGTTGTCGATCACCTGTTGGCCGGCGCCGGCCATCATCCCCGCGCCGTGGTTATCGCGGATCACGTTGTCGCGGATCACCCAGCCGTCCGCGGAATCGTGATTGACCACCCCCTCGTTTCGCGGGGGGTTGAAACCCCGGACGGTCAGGTACCGAATGGTGACGTTCGGCGCGTGCTGGGTGAACGCGTAGCGGGTCACCCCGCGGCCGTCGAGCACGGCTCCCGGTGCGCCCAGATAGGTGTCGTGGTCCTTGGGGATGACCTGCGCGAACTCACCGGTGCCCAGCGTGTGGACGCCGGGTGCCAACCAGAAGGTCGTGCCGGACGGGTTGGCGGCGGTCTTGGCCATCAGGTCGCCCGCGGTGGCGGGGTCGACGACGACCGCCCCGGCCGGCGCCGTCGGCTCCCCGGCCGGCGCACGGGCGCACAGCGCCGGCCGTACTCCGACGGCGCCCCGTGCCACGGCGTCCGCCGCGGTGGGCGAGAACGAGGGGGATAGGGCCGAGGGGGACGGGGACGCCGTGGGGCGGGTCGCGCCGGCACATCCGGAGACCAGCGCGGCGAGGACAGCCACGGTGACGAGCGTGCGCCGGGGCAGCATCTAGCGGTCAGTCCCGTCGCGATCCTCGGAGGTTGCGCCGCGCCGTTCGCACTGCGTTGCGCACCCGAACCCACACCGCCGCGCCGACGACGAGCACCCGCAGGATCGATTGCTTCCAGCTGGGCAACCGTTGCAGGGTGCCGACCTCGTTGGTGTTGCCGCGGGCGCCTGAGGGCGCTGTCGAGGTCTGCGGACGGATCACGCCCAATGCGGTGCAGACCTTCCAGACAATGGACAACGCATGCTGCTCGGTGTCGTCCATGATGAGTGCCGCGCAGCGCCCGGAAATCATGCGGCTCGACCAGTAGATGTCGCTGAGATAGGTGTGTTTGGCCCCGTCAATGTGAAACACATCGAATTTCTCACCCCGCTTCGCCAGTTGCGGCATGACCTCTAAACAGCTGCCCCGATGGAAATGGACCCGACCGGGAAATTGGCGCGCCAGGTGGTCGACAGCCGACTGGACGTAGGCATGTTCACAGATGTCAATGCCGTGGAATTCCAGCGCAGGGTTGGCCGTCAGAGCCACGTATGCGGAATGGCCCCCGTTCACCCCCACCTCGAGCATCCGTCGCCGATTGTCGACCGCTTCACGAAACCGTTCGCGCTTGTCCCGAAAAGCTGGCGTTGGCTCGCTGCGAAGGTAATCCTCTTGTTTGTGGAGATAGCACAAATTCCCGATCAGTGGCTGTCCATGCGAATGAATCACCCCGTTCAGTCGGTGGAGTCCCGCCAGCCAGGTCTCGGATGTCTCGTGGTCGAGCATGATCGAAGCCTCCTGTCGGCGTGGGTTCGAAGTCAAGCGCGTGACGTGCTGACCTGCATCAACGGGTTTGTTACAAGTGCCCGGCGGCAGTGGAAATAGGCTCGCGACTTTCGGATGCGTGGAGTAAACGGCCGGTTACATCACGCTACTTGGGGCGCCATTAGCGAGGTGCTTGCGCCTCGTTCGCGAAGAGTTCTTCCTCGCCGGGCGGGCCGTCGCAATGACTACAGGCGCGTTTCAAACAATTCTCGGAAAAAAAGGGCCTTTGCACCCAGTTTGCGCGCCCTTGCGGTCGGGAAGCCCCACGCTGAGCGCCCGGCGGTGTCGGACCTCTAGGCCAAGCGCTGTCAGCAAGGCCGCAGGTTGTTTTCAGTAATGACACAAGTTGCTTTCAATAACCAAACGACATCGCACATACCCGCCAGACCGGCGGACGACGAAAGGGCGGCCGCTGTGGCGGAGATCGCCGGGCTCGGGACCTCGATCACCTACCGCAGCACGGCATCGCCGCGCTACGAAGTGCGTTCGCCGCGGCTGCGACAGCCGTCCGTGGAGCACCTGCGGACCCAGGTCTCCGTGCGGGTCTCGGTGGCCAGACCTGCGTGGGAGAAGCGGTACCGCAAAGCGGTGATCGCGACCGATCTGATCGCGATCGGACTGTCGGAACTGATGCACCAGGTATGGGGCGCGCGGGCTCCGTCGAGGCAGTTGCACGTCGAGTTCCTGATCCTCGAGTTCGCCGCGGCGGTGCTGATCCTGCGCACGGTGCGTGCCTGGGACGCCACCGAACTGGGTCGCGGACCGGACGAGTACACCCGGGTGTTCCGTGGCTTTCTGTGGCTGGCGCTGCTGGTCGGCGTGGCCGGATTGGCGGTGAAGGAGCCGTCCCTGCGTCCGTACGCGTTCGGGGTAACGCCGATCGCGCTCGTGCTGGCGGTGGCCGGTCGGGCGCTGCTGCGCCGGCAGTTGCGTCGATACCGCAGCCGCGGGCTGTGCATGCGCAACGTGCTGGCGGTCGGCACGCCCTCCGGGGTGGAGGAACTGGTGCGGCGCACCCGCCATGCCCCGCAGGACGGCTGGCGGGTGACCGGCGTCTGCGTCCCCCCCGGGCGGGAGGGCCAGTTGGCGATGCGGGTGGGGGAAGTGCCGGTGATTTGCGATCACGACGGCCTGGTCGACGCGGTGTGGGAGTTCGGCTACCACGTCGTCGCCATCGCGCCCGACCCCGGCTGGACCAATTCCCGGCTGCAGGACCTCGCCTGGGACCTGGAGGGCACCAATGCCGAGGTCGTGGTCGACCCCGGGCTGATGGCGTTGATGGGCTCGAGGTTGCGCATCGACTCCGTGGACGGCTTCCCTCTGTTGCGGCTGACCGAACCCACCCTGACCGGAATCCGACGGCTGATCAAGCAGGCCAGCGATCTGATCGGAGCGGCGCTGCTGCTCGTGCTGCTGTCGCCGCTGATGCTGGGTATCGCGATCGCGATCAAACGCGGCGGTGGTCCCGTGTTCTACCGCCAGGAGCGGGTGGGCCGGGCCGGTACCACGTTCTCGATGTTGAAGTTCCGCACCATGGTGGTGGGTGCCGACCGGGTGCAGGACGGGTTGCTGGCCCGCGACCAAGGGGCCGGCCCGCTGTTCAAGGTTGTCGACGACCCTCGGGTGACACCCGTCGGCCGCTGGTTGCGCCGGCATTCGTTGGACGAGCTGCCGCAACTGTTCAACGTGTTGGGTGGGTCGATGTCCTTGGTCGGGCCTCGTCCACCGCTGCTGCGTGAGGTGCAGACCTACGACCGCAGCGCGGGCCGTCGGCTGCACGTCAAGCCGGGCATGACCGGCCTGTGGCAGGTCAGCGGCCGCAGTGATCTGTCCTGGGAGGACACGGTTCGGCTCGACGTCCGGTACGTGGAGAACTGGTCGCTGATCATGGATCTGTTGATCATGTGCCGAACCGTCGCGACTGTCGTACGAGGCGGAGGGGCGTACTGAGATGGCCATGAATGTCGCGGTGCTGGGGCTGGGCTATGTCGGAACGGTGACCGCGGCATGCCTTGCCGTCAAGGATCATCGGGTCATCGGCGTCGACGTGGACGCGGGCAAGGTGAGTGCGCTGGCAAACGGTCGACCACCGGTGATCGAGCCCCGGTTGGACGCCATCGTGGAGCTTGCCGTGCGATCCGACCGGCTGAGCGCGTCCACGGTTGCGGCCGATGCGGTGACCGACGCGGACATCACCGTGGTGTGCGTCGGTACGCCCTCGGCGATCGACGGCAGCACCGATCTCGGGCAGCTGAGCCGTGCCATCGGCGAGGTGGGGGACGCGTTGCGCGGGCGGACGCGGCCGCACACGGTGGTGATCCGCTCGACGGTGCCGCCGGGCACCATCTCCGATGTGGTGGCGCCGCTGCTGACGCAGCGCTCCGGACGCACGCTGGGGACCGACCTGCACGTGGCCTCCTGCCCGGAGTTCCTACGCGAGGGTTCCGGCGTCGCTGACTTCTTCGACCCACCGTTCCTGGTCATCGGCGGCGAGGAAGCCGCCGCCGGCGCGGTGCGGGAGCTGTTCCATTTCCTGCCCTGCGAGACCTACCACGTCCCGCTCGGCGTCGCCGAGGGGCTCAAGTACAGCTGCAATGCCTTCCACGCGCTCAAGGTCGCGTTCGCCAACGAGCTGGCGAGCCTCTATCGCCGCCTCGGGGTGGACGCCCGTCAGGTGATGGAGCTTTTCGTCAGGGACACCGTGCTGAACGTGTCGCCGGCCTATCTGCGCCCGGGCTTTGCTTTCGGTGGCTCCTGCCTGCCGAAGGATGTGCGAAGCCTGATGTACCTGGCCCGCAGCACGTCCACCGACCTGCCCGTGCTGGATGCCGTGTTGGCCTCCAACGATCACGTTGTGCGCGATCTCGCTGACCGGGTGGTCCGTCGGGTCGAGGAACTCGGGCACAACCGACGGGTCGCGTTGCTGGGGCTGTCGTTCAAGGCGGCGACCGACGACCTGCGGGAGAGCCCGAACGTCGCGCTGGCCGAGCTGCTCATCGGCAAGGGCCTCGAACTGCGCATCCACGACCCGGTGGTCAACCCGCGGCGGTTGACCGGCGCGAACCTGCGTCAGGTGGAGGCGCGACTGCCGCATCTGCACCGGGTGCTGTACGACTCGCCGGCCGAGGCGGTGGACGGATGTTCGGTGATCATCGTGTCCAACGCCGAGCCCGCCGGGTTGGGAGCGGTCGCCGCCGCCGGCGCGGGTTGTGTGTTCGACCTCAATGGGCGCCTCGGCGCCCGGATCGAGGAACTCCCCGGCTACGAGGGCATCGGGTGGTGAGGCGTCGGGGCGCGCGCGCCCATGTCTGCATCGTCGTGCAGAACCTTCCGGTGCCGTTCGACCGTCGGGTCTGGCTGGAATGTCTGGCGCTGCGTGAAGCAGGCTTCGAAGTCTCGGTGGTATGCCCGAAGGGACCCGGTGACCCGACCTACCACGTCGTCGAGGGCGTGCATTTGCACAAGTACCGGCCGTTCCCACCGATCACCCGTCAGATCCTGTTCGTGGCCGAGTACGCCTGGTCGATCCTGGCCACGTTCGTGGGTTTGCTGCGGGTGTGGCGGCGGGAACCGTTCCGGGTCGTCCAACTGTGCAACCCACCCGATGTCCTCTGGGTGGCGGCGCTTCCGTTCAAGGTGCTGCGGCGGGTGAAGGTGGTCTTCGACCAGCACGACCTGTGCCCGGAGCTGTACCGATCGCGCTTCCCCGCGGGGACCGACGCGATCCATCGGCTGCTGCTGGCCGCCGAACGGTTGACCTATCTGGTTGCCGACCGCGTCGTGTCGACGAACGAGTCCTACCGCCGAAAGGCGCTGGAGCGCGGCCGGAAGAAGCCGGCACACGTCCGGGTCGTGCGGACCGGGCCCGACCCCACCCGAATGCACCGCGGGCCGGTCGATCCCGCGGTCCGCGACGGCCGGCAACACCTGTTGGCCTACCTCGGGGTGATGGGTCCTCAGGACGGCGTGGACGTCGCGCTGCGCGCCATGCACCACATCGTGCACACGCGGGGCCGTACCGATGTGGCGCTCGTCCTGATCGGGGACGGCGACGCCGCCCCGAGCCTGCGGAAGATGGCGCGGATGCTCGACCTGGACTCGGCGGTGACCTTCACCGGGCGGATCCCGGACGCCGAGGTCCGTCGCATCCTGTCCGCCGCCGACGTCGGTCTGTCCCCGGACCCGCGCAATCCGCTCAACGACGTCTCGACGATGAACAAAACGATGGAGTACATGGCACACGAACTGCCGGTGGTGGCCTTCGACCTGGTCGAGACCCGGGTGTCCGCACAGGACGCCGCCGTCTACGCCCGGCCGAACAGTCCGGAGGACTTCGGTGATGCAGTCCTCGCTCTGCTGGACGACGAACCTCGGCGCAAGGAGATGGGACTGGCGGGCCGGGCCCGGGTCGAGGACGTACTGGCCTGGCGGTGCCAGGTGCCGGCGTACGTCAATCTGTACCGGGAGCTGATCGGCACCCCGGCCGGCGGGCGCGACCGAGCGCACGTCTGATGTGCGGGATCGCGGGTGCCGTCGGTTGTACTGACGGTGCGTCAGTGGCGGACCGGCTCATCGGGGCCCTGGACCACCGTGGCCCCGACGGAGCCGGCAGCTATTGCTACGGCGGCGTCGAGCTGCGGCATCGGCGGCTCGCCATTCTGGACCTGTCGCCGACCGGTGCGCAGCCGATGGAACGCGACGGCCTGGCTCTGACCTACAACGGGGAGCTGTACAACTCTCCGGAGCTGCGCCGAGAGCTGATCGCCGCCGGCGTGCGGTTCCGGGGTACGTCGGATACCGAGGTGCTGCTGCAGGCCTGGCGGCGCTGGGGCCTCGACTGCCTGCCCCGGCTGCGCGGCATGTTCGCCTTCGCCGTGCACGACCAGCGCAGCGGCGAGGTGACGCTGGTCCGCGACCAACTCGGCATCAAGCCGCTGTTCTGGACGCGGGCGGCGGGCGGCGTGCTGTTCGCCTCGGAGCTGAAGGCGATCGTCGGCGCGGTCGGCCGATCCCTGCAGGTGGATGCGGGCGCGTTGGCCGCATCGTTGTTCTACTACTGGGTCCCCGATACGCGCTGTGCCTTCACCGACGTGCACAAGCTGCAACCCGGCTGCTGGCTGCGGATCGAGCCGGACGGTCGGGTGACGCCGGGCCGGTACTGGTCCCTGCCGGATGAGGCCGCGGCCGCGGCCGAGGGCCCGGCGCCGAACCTGGCCGAGGTCATTGCGGATTCGACGGCACGCCACCTGCTGTCCGACGTGGAGGTCGGCGCGTTCCTGTCCGGTGGGCTGGACTCCAGCTACCTCACCGGGCTCGCCACTCGTGGCCGGTCGAACCTGCAGGCCTGGACGATCGCCTTCCGCGGTGACGACACGAAGTGGGAGGCGATGCCGGACGACCTGCGTTATGCCCGCCAGGTCGCCCGGCGCTTCGGGGTGCGCCTGCACGAGATCGAGATCGCGCCGCGCATCACCGAGGAACTGCCGCGGATGGTGCACCATCTCGACGAACCGATCGGGGACCCGGCGGCGATCAACGCCTTCCTGATCTGCTCGGCCGCCCGGGACGCGGGCATCAAGGTGCTGCTCTCCGGTATGGGCGCCGACGAGTTGTTCGCCGGCTACCGCAAACACACCGCCAACCTGCTCGCGCTGCGCTACCAGCACGTGCCGGCACCGCTGCGCCGTGGCATCCGCGGCGCGGTGGACCGGATGCCAGTATCCGGTCGCAGCCGGGGCTATCGCTCCGTCAGATTCGCCAAACGGTTCCTTTCCTTCGCCGAGTTGGACGAGCAAACGGCGTTCCGGCGCAGCTACACGATGTACGACCGTGACGAGTTGGGCGCGCTGCTGCACCCCGACCTGGCGCCGCTGGTCGACGACGTGCTGGACGAGCATGCGGCGATCTACGCCGACCAACGGCTCGAAGACCACGTGAACCGGATGTGCCTGGCCGACACCCGGATGTTCCTGCCGGGGCTGAACCTCGCCTACACCGATCGCGCCAGCATGGCCGCCTCCACCGAGGTGCGGGTGCCGTTCGTCGACGTCGAGGTGGTGAAAGCCGCGTTCGCCTACCCCGGCACCCGCAAGGTCGTCGGCCGACGCAGCAAGGTGGTGCTCAAGCAGGCCGCCGCCGGCGTGCTGCCGGACGAGATCATCAACCGCCCGAAGGGCTTGTTCAGCGCCCCGTTGCGGGCATGGATGAGCCGGGATCTCGCGCCGCTGATGCGCGAGGTGGCGCACGACGGCGTCCTGGTCTCCACCGGCCTGCTGCGGACCGAATCGGTGACCCGGCTGATCGCCGAGGACGCGGCCGGTGCCCAGGACCGGGCCAAGCAACTCTGGCACATCCTCACGTTGGAGTACTGGTACCGGGCCGCCTTGGCCGCCGGTGCCGCACCCGCAAACGGATCAACGTTGCCCGAACGCGTGAAGGTGGGCTGAGTGAAACAGGTCGTGCAGAACTACCGCACCGGTGAACTCGCGCTGATCGACACACCGGTGCCCGCCTGTCGGCCCGGCGGAGTGCTGGTGCGCACGTCGTACTCACTCATCTCCACCGGCACCGAGTTGATGAAGGTGGACGAGGCCGCCCTGTCGCTGGTCGGCAAGGCCCGGGCGCGGCCGGACCAGGTCGCCAAGGTACTGGCGAGTGCGGCGTCGGCCGGGCCTGTCGCGACCTACCAAAAGGTGATGAACAAACTCGACTCGTGGACGCCGCTGGGTTACTCCTTGGAGGGCACCGTCACCGCGGTGGGCGAGGGCGTGGCCGACGTCACCGTGGGGGACCGGGTGGCCGCCGCGGGCAACGAACAGGCGCTGCACGCTGAGTACAACTGGGTCCCGCGCAACCTGTTCGTGCGGGTGCCGGACACCGTCTTCGAGTCCCACGCCGCCTTCACCACCGTGGGTGCGATCGCGATGCAGGGCCTGCGGCAGGCCGAACCCGCGCTCGGCGAGAGCGTGCTGGTGATCGGCCTCGGCCTGATCGGAGCACTGGCGGTGCAGTTGTACGCCGCCGCCGGGGTGCGGGTGATCGGGGCGGACCTGGATCCGGCCCGGTGCGAGCTCGCGCAACTCACCGGGGCAATCGCGGCCGCGGCCCCGAGTTCGGCGCTGGACTCGCTGGTCGCCGAGGCGACCGGCGGCCGCGGCGTAGACCACGTGCTGATCACGGCCGGCGCGCGCGACGACGCCCCGGTGGCGCTCGCGGTCCGTGCGGTCCGCGGCCGTGGCCGGATCGTGGACATCGGCAAGTGCGCGATGAACTTCCCGTGGAACGCCTGCTACGAAAAGGAAATTGACGTTCGCTTCTCCCGTTCCTATGGCCCCGGTCGCTATGACCCGCGCTACGAATTGGAGGGTCGGGACTATCCCGCGGAGTACGTGCGGTGGACCGAGCGGCGCAACATGGAGTGCTTCGTCGACCTGCTGGCCCGCCGGCGGATCGACGTGGCGCCGCTGATCTCGGACCTCGCCGACTTCGACGACGCCGTGCCCACCTACCGATCGCTGCAGGAGGGTGGGCTGCGGTCGGTCGCCGTGCTGTTCCGCTACCCCGCTGTCCCGCCGGGCCACGTCGAGGTCCCCGAGCCCGCGATCGCACCGGCGCGGCTGCCGGACACGTCGTCGCGGCGGCGCCCGGCGAGCAGGCCGCTGCGGATCGCCTTCATCGGCGCCGGCAACTATGCGAACTCCATGTTGCTGCCGCACCTGCGCGGGCGACCCGACATCGACCTGGCCACCGTGGTCACCAACTCCGCGCTGTCCGCCGCGAATGCAGTCGAGAAGTTCGGCTTCCACCGGGCGGCCACCGACCCGGCCGCGGTGCTGGAGGACGACGCCGTGGCCGCGGTGTTCGTGGTGACCCGGCACCGCTCGCACGCCGACCTGGTGGCCCGGGCGCTGCGCGCGGGGAAGGCGGTGTTCGTCGAGAAGCCGCTGGCCCTGACGGAGGCTCAGATCCAGCAGGTGCTGACGGCGGTGCGGGAGTCCGGCAACGACCGACTGCACGTCGGGTTCAACCGTCGGTTCGCGCCGTTGCTGGTCGAGGCGCGTGCGGCGTTCGGGTCGCGATCGGGACCCGCCACCGCCCGCTACCTGGTCAACGCCGGCCCGTTGCCCGGGGACAGTTGGTACCTCGACGCCGAGGCCGAGGGCACCCGGTTCGCAGGGGAGGGCGGGCACTTCCTGGACACCCTCGCCTGGCTGCTCGGCGCCCGGCCCCGGTCGGTGTTCGCCGCCGCCACCGCGGCGTCTGACGACCTGCAGGTCACAGTGCGCTGGGACGACGGATCGGTGGCCACGATCACCTACGCGGCGTCCGGCGCCCCGAGCGCCGGCAAGGAACACCTGGAACTGCTCGCCGACGGCCAGCTGCTGCGCCTGAACGACTTCCGTCGCGCCGACGTGCATGGCCCGCAGCGGTGGCGCTCCGGCCGCTTGCCACGCGGGCAGGACAAGGGGCAGCGCGCGCAGGTCTCCGCGTTCCTGCGGTCGGTGTGCACCGGCGGGCCGATGCCGATCCCGCTGGGCTCGCTGATTTCCACGACCCGCGCCACGTTGGCCGTGTCGCACAGCCTCGCGAGCGGGATCGCGGTGACGGTCGAGGAGGCCGAAAGTGGTAGCTGAGACCCCCCGCCTGCCGAACTTCGTGATCGCGGGGGCGGCCAAGGCCGGGACGAGCTTCGCCGCCTCACGACTGAGCCGGCATCCGGACATCTTCCTGCCCACGCACAAGGAGTGTTCGTACTTCGCGTTCGCCGATGCCCCGCCGCGCTTCCGCGGGCCCGGCGACGATCTGCTCAACCGGATGGTGATCAGCGACCTGGCTCGATACCGCGAGCTGTTCCGGGACGTCGGTCCACGCCGGGCGGTGGGTGAGGCCAGCGTCGTCTACCTGTCCCGACCGGACTCGTTCGCCCGGATCCGGGCCACCCTCGGGCCGGCGGCGAAGGCCATCGTGTTGCTGCGCAACCCGGCCGACCGCGCCTTCTCGGCCTGGTCCCACTTGGTCCGCGATGGTCGGGAAAAGCTGAACTTTCCGGATGCGCTGGCGGCCGAGCCCGAGCGGATCGAGGCGGGCTGGGAGCCACTGTGGGCCTACCGGGGCTCCGGTTACTACACCGAGGCGCTGCAGACGGCGTTCGCGCAGTTGGGTCGGGACAACGTCGACGTGTGGCTGTATGACGACCTGCAGGCGCGCCCGCTCGAGGTCCTGCACGAGATGTGCGGGTTCCTCGACGTGCCGACCGCCGGTTTCCGGCCGGACACTGGGGAACGGGTCAACGCCAGCGGTGTGCCGCGCAGCGCGTTCGTGAACTGGCTCGCCTACGGCGTCCGGCATCGGTTCAAGCTCGGTTGGCTGCTCCCGGTGCCGGCCGTGCGCGAGCGGATCAAGACCCGAATCGGCAACGCCAACCTGCGGCCGCTGCTGTTCGACCCCGGGCACCGCGCCGAACTTATCCAGGACTTCCGTGCCGAGATCGACTCGTTGGCGACGTTGCTGGATCGGGATCTGACCCCCTGGTTCTCCCCAACGGGTGGCCGGAGTCCAGGAAAGCCAGCAGCCTCGTCCCCAGCCTTTCCGGGCTGAATTCCGCGGTCGCCAGCGCCGCAGCGTCGGCGCCCATCGCGGCCAGCGCCCTCGGATTTTCCATCAGCCCGATCAGGACGTCGGCTGCGGCGCCGGCGTCATCCAACGCCCAGAATTCCCCGACCCGCCCCGGCGCCAGGAATTCCGGAATGCCGCCGACGCGTCCGGCCACCACCGGCACACCCTCCGCCATGGCCTCCAGCAGCGCGATCCCGAAACTCTCCATGGTCGCGGTGTGGCAATACAACCGATGCGTGGCGACCAGGGCGCGGGGATCGCGCTGATAACCCGCGAAACGGACCTGATCGCCCACCCCGAGCTCTCCGGCCCGACGCTCCAGCGTTACCCGATCCGGGCCGTCACCGATCACGGTCAGCGAGTAGCGGCGACCTCGCCGCGCAGCCACCGCGAGTACCTCGAACAAGTAGCCGAGGTTCTTGCGGGCCTCCAGCGCGCCGACGGTGACCAGGTCCCCGTCGACGTGGCCGCGGGGCCGGGCGACGGCCGGCACGGCATTGGGGATGACCGTCGCCGGCACGGCGCGTGCGGCCGGGATCCGTTCCTCGACCTGCCGTCGCATGAAGTCCGATACGTAGACGAGGCCGTCGAGCCGGGGCAGTACTCGCTCCTCGAAAGCGAGGATCGCCCGGTGCAGCGCCCCGTCCGGCCGCAGCTCGCCCTTGTCCACCCATTCCCGGGCCTGCGAGATGTTGAAGTGCACCGCCATCACGACCGGTTGGCCGGCCCGGACCCGCAGCGCGACATCG
>DASQPJ010000143.1:0-7275 GCA_035644015.1 Sporichthyaceae bacterium | reverse complement strand
GGTGCTGCCCCTGTGGCGGGCGCTGTCGGCGGTCTGGGGCCCGGCTCGCGAGGTGCGGGCCGGCCAACCGCTGCTCGAACTCGACGGTCCGGTGCGCTACGCCCCGGACGCGGCGGTCCGCGTGGTCCGGCCGGGCGAACTGGACCTGCTGTTGCCTGCCTGCGTGGCGATGTTCACCGAGGAGGTGGGGATCTCTCCGATGGCCGCCGACGGTGGCGCGTTGTATCGGGCGCGAGTGCGTGAGCTCATCGAATCCCGACGCGCGTACGCCCGCATCGAGGACGGTGAGGTGCTGTTCAAGGCCGAGGTGGGCGCGGCATCCGGGGGCGTCTGCCAGGTGCAGGGCGTGTGGGTGAACCCGGCACATCGGGGCCGCGGGCTGGCCGCCGGCGGGATGGCGGCGGTCGTCGAACTGGCCCGGCGCGAGGTGGCGCCGATCGTGAGCCTGTACGTGAACGACTACAACGTGATCGCCCGAGCGGTGTATCGCCGCGTTGGTTTCCGGCAGACGGCGACGTTCTGCTCGGTGCTGTTCTGAGCGGCCTGCCGACGTGGTGGTGATCGAACCGCTCGACCTGCTGGGTCGGGCCGCGGAGAGCGGTGCGGTGCAGGAGGCGGCGCTGGGCCCGCTGCCACCGGACCGCTACGCGGTGCTCGCCCGGCACGCGGACTACCCGGGGTTCCTTGCCTACGGCGCCTTCGATTCCGACCGGATGGTCGGTTACACCTACGGCACCGACTGCGTCGAGGGGCAATGGTGGTTCGACCAGGTGCGTCGGGCGCTGATCGCCGGGGGACACCCCGGCTGGGTCCAGGACGCGCACGCGGTCACCGAACTGCACGTGCTGCCCGGCTATCAGGGCCGCGGGGTCGGCTACGGACTGCTCACCCGGCTGCTCGGTGACACCGACCGGCCGATTGCCCTGCTGTCCACCTACGACCTGGCCTCGGCTGCGCGCCGGTTGTACCGACATGTCGGTTTCCGCGACCTGGTCACCGGATTTCGATTCGGTGTCACCCCGCAGCCATTTGCGTTGATGGGTGCGTATTTGCCCCTGCGCGCCGGAGTCGGCCCACCCGAGGAAGGTGCGGAAATCCCGGAGACGCGCGGCTAACCGTCCTACGCTGGGTAAGACGTATGAAGTGTGCGACGACCGGGCATGGTGAGGACTCGATGACGGCTCGCGACCCGCGAATGAAGCTGACGCTGCTGTGGATCGCCGCGGCGATGACCGGGCTGCTCATTGGCTCGATCTCGTTCTTCTCCAACGATCCGCCCTCGCGGCTGCTTGCGGTGCTGTTGGTGCTCGGCTCGCTGCCGTTCGGCCTGGCCCGTCCGGCCACCCCAGTGATCTGGGCATTGGTCATCGGGTGGCCGACCGCGGTGATGCGTACCGCGGACATCGGCTGGGTCTCCATCCTGATGCTGGTCTACTGCGTGGTCGGGGTCTACCTCGGTGACTGGTGCGCCACGTGGTGGGCGGAGGCGCACCCGCAGCTGCCCGCGAACCGGATGACCAAGACCGCCACAGGGCCGACCGATTCCTCCGGGATGGCCGCCGACGGCACCGCAATCGCCGAGGACGGGCTCCCGCCGGAGATTCCGCAGCGGTGGACCGGCAACATCGGCGGCCCCCGCTCCTGACCTTCGCCGGTCAGGGCGTGGCGGCGGGCGACGCGCTCGCTCGGGTCAGGCCGGGGAACTGCGGGGCCTGCCCACGCCAACCGGTTTCCCGCACCGCCGCATCGGCAAGCGCGTGCGCGGCGAATCCACGCAGGTCACCGTCCGCCGCGGCGACCAGATCCCCGTAGGCCAGCGCCACCAGGCGTTCCACGTTGGCCGCCAGCGCCTGTGCGGCCACCGGGGTGAGCACCGAGGTGGGCAGTTGGTAGGCGGCATCGGGTTCGGCGGGCTTGCTTCCGCCCTCGATCACGTACGCGCGCAGTCGGTCGCGGCGGGAGCGGTGGTGGTCCAGCGCGGCTGCCGCGTCCCGGCGGGGCGCTTCGGCCAGTTGCGCGGCGATCACTCCGTACGCGTAGACCGCGGCGTGTTCCGCGCTCAGCGCGCGTTGCACCACGTCCAGCGGGATCGTGGTCATGACATGCCGTCCAGTAGCTGTGCGTGGCCGGCCTCGCAGCCGCCGATGGAGGCCAGCAGCCGGGCCAGATCCCCGGACTTCGCTCGCGTGCACTGATCGACGCGGCGATCCGCTGCGGTCTTCTCCGCGGTGGAAAGCGCGGCCAGCGCGGCGGGTCCGCTGGACGGTTTCGCGGACGGTTCGGTGGTCGCGCCGAAGGCGGACGTGGGGGTCGCCGAGGTCATCGACGTCGCGCCCAACGCCTCGAGGTGTGCCTGGTGGTCGGCGCGCAGCGCGATGATCTTCTTGCGGATCGAGGCCGGCGCGTCGTCGTAGCGGGCGATCAGCTCCCGGGTGTCCGCGACCGCCTCGGCGAGCACCGCGGTGTCCGGATCCTCGCCCTTACCGCCGCCGGCGCCGGGCGTGCCCTTGTCGCCCGAGGAACTGTTCGAACAACCGACCAGGCCGAGCGTGGTGCCCACGGCCAAGCCCAGTAGGGCACGTCGGGTCAGCACGCTGGGACGGTATCTCACCGGATCGCAATAGTGTGTGCTCACGCGAGCCCGTCGCGACTGGGAGGTGCGCACATGGGCGCTGCTCCAGATCGTGCACTGCCGGCTCGGTTGGAGGCCGCGCTGGGTCCCGCCCTGGGCGGGCTCGGCGTGGACCTGGAAGGCATCGAGATCAGCCCCGCCGGTCGTCGCCGGGTGCTGCGTGTGGTCGTGGACCGGGATGGGGGCGTCGACCTGGACGCCGTCGCCGACGTCAGTCGAGCCGTGGCTGCGGTGCTTGACGCCGACGATGTGATGGGCGCGGACCCGTACGTGCTGGAGGTGACCAGTCCCGGCGTGGACCGGCCGCTCACCCAACCGCGGCACTGGCGCCGGGCCACCGGACGAACGGTGCGCGCGGAACTGCGCGGCGCTGAGCCGGTGATCGGGCGGGTGCTGGCCGCCGATACCGATGGCGTGGAACTGGACACCGGCGGACCGGCGCCGACGCGGCTGGCCTACGCCGCGGTTGCCCGGGCCCGGGTCCAGGTGGAGTTCGGTTCGACCACTGCGCGGGAGGAGGAAGAAGGCTGATGGATATCGACATGAGCGCGCTGCGCGCGCTGGAGCGGGAGAAGCAAATCTCCTTCGGCCTGCTCGTCGAGGCGATCGAGGCCGCCCTGTTGATCGCCTACCACCGGACCGATGGGTCGGTGCAGCACGCCCGCGTCGAACTGGACCGCGCCAATGGGCACGTCGTGGTCTGGGCGCAGGAGAGCGGTCCCGAGGGCGAAGCGCGGGGCGAGTACGACGACACCCCCGGCGACTTCGGCCGGATCGCGGCGACCACCGCGAAGCAGGTGATCCTGCAGCGGTTGCGGGACGCCGAGGACGAGGTCACCTACGGGGAGTACCTGGGCCGTGAGGGCGACATCGTGTCCGGGATCATCCAGCAGGGCAAGGACCCCAAGGCGGTGCTGGTCGACCTGGGCAAGGTGGAGGCGATCCTGCCGCCGCAGGAGCAGGTGCCCGGCGAGGACTACGTGCACGGGTCGCGGATCAAGTGCTACGTGGTCGGGGTCAAAAAGGGGATGCGCGGCCCGTCGGTCACGCTGTCCCGCACCCACCCGAACCTGGTGCGTCGGCTGTTCGCGCTGGAGGTCCCGGAAATCGCCGACGGCACCGTGGAGATCGCCGGCATCGCGCGTGAGGCCGGTCACCGCACCAAGATCGCGGTGCGGTCCACCCGGGCCGGGGTGAACGCCAAGGGCGCCTGCATCGGCCCGATGGGCGCCCGGGTACGCAACGTGATGAACGAATTACACGGAGAGAAGATCGACATCGTCGACTGGTCCGACGACCCGGTCGAAATGGTCGCGCACGCGCTGTCCCCGGCCCGGGTGAGCAGCGTGGAGGTGGTCGATGCCGAGGCGCGGGCCGCCCGGGTGGTGGTGCCCGATTACCAGCTGTCCCTGGCCATCGGCAAGGAGGGACAGAACGCGCGGCTGGCCGCCCGGCTGACCGGGTGGCGCATCGACATTCGGCCGGACACCGCAGTTGAGCCCGACCCGGGCTCCGCGGCGGACGGGTCCGGGTGAGCGACGCGCTAGACTGCTGCTGGTTCACCGCCCGGTTCGTGACATGAGTAACCCGCAGCGCACCTGCGTGGGTTGTCGGGAGCGGACATCGGCGGCGGACCTGCTACGGGTTGTCGTGGTCGAGGGCGTCGCCGTCCCCGACCCTCGGCGCCGGCTGCCGGGACGCGGTGCGTCTGTGCATCCGGACGTCGAGTGTCTTACCCTCGCGCTGCGTCGTCGGGCGTTCGTGCGTGCCCTGCGGACCACCGGTCCGCTGGACACCACAGGGCTGGAGGAGTTCGTGCTCCGGCAGGGGGAAGGGAACCCGGCAGGATGAAGAGTTATGCACGACAGTGACGTGCACGGCAGTGACATTTGCACGAAGACCGATCGGAAGCAGGTCGATTGCGATGAGCGCTCGATGAGCACGCAGCGATGAGTACCAGCCTGAGGTAACGGTCCGTGCGCCAGCCCGGACCAGAAGGAGAACAGTGGCCAAGGTCCGGGTCTACGAACTCGCCAAAGAGTTCGGAGTTGAGAGCAAGGTCGTGATGGCCAAGCTCCAGGAGTTGGGCGAATTCGTCCGCTCCGCATCCAGCACCATCGAAGCCCCCGTGGTGCGGAAACTGCAGGAAGCCTTCCCGGGAGACGCTCCGGCGAAGCCGGCCGCGCGTCGGGCAGCGCCCAAGCCTGTCCCCGCGGAAGCTGCGCAGGCGCCGGTTGCGCCCGCGCCGATGGCCCCCGCTCCGGCGCCCATGCCCGCTGCCCCGCAGCCGGTGGCGGCGCCGGCGGCCCCGGTGGCCCCGCCCACCCCCGCGCCCGCTCCGGTGGCCCCGCCGGTGGCACCGGCGGCTCCGGCTCCGGCGCCCATCGCTCCGGCGGCCGCGGTTGCGGCCCCTGCGGCCCCGTCCGCGCCGGTCGAGCCGGCGCCCCTCGGGGATGGTCCACGTCCGGCGCCGAGTGGCCCGCGGCCGGGCCCGAACCGGCCGTCGGCCGGGCCGCGGCCGGGCAATAACCCGTTTTCCTCGAACTCCAGCGGGATGGCCCGTCCGCCGGCGCGTAACGCGCCGCGTTCGGGTGCTCCAGGGGCGCCGGGTGCACCGGCCGGTCCCGGCGGCCCGCCGGCACCGGGTGGTCCGCGTCCGCCCTCCTCCGGTGGTCCGCGGCCCGGCGGCGTCGGTGGCCCCCGTCCGGGTGGACCCAACCCCGGCTCGATGGGTGCACGCCCCAGCGGTCCCGGTGCTCGACCGGCCGGTCCCGGTGGTCCCGGTGCCCGTCCGGGGGGTCCGGGTGCGCGTCCGGGTGGACCCGGTGCTCGTCCCGGTGGTGGCGGCGGTGGCTTCGCCGGCCGGCCCGGTGGCGGCGGCGGTGGTGGCGGCTTCGGTGGTCGTCCGGGTGGACCGGGCGGAGCGCCGGGCGGTGCCCCGGGTGGCGGCGGCTTCGCCGGTCGTCCCGGTGGTGGCGGCGGTCCCGGCGGTGCCCGTGGTCGTGGCGGCACGGCGGGTGCCTTCGGGCGTCCGGGCGGTCGGCCGACCAAGGGCCGCAAGTCCAAGAAGCAGCGCCGTCAGGAATTCGACAACATGCAGGCGCCGTCGATCGGCGGCGTGTCGCTGCCGCGCGGTCAGGGCCAGACGGTCCGGCTGCCGCGCGGGTCCTCGTTGACCGACTTCGCGGAGAAGATCGGCGCGAACCCGGCCTCGCTGGTCGCGGTGATGATGCACCTGGGCGAGATGGTGACGGCTACTCAGTCCGTCGGCGACGACACCCTGGAGCTGCTTGCCCAAGAGCTCAACGTGGTGCTCGAGATCGTCTCTCCGGAGGACGAGGACCGCGAGCTGCTCGAGACCTTCGACCTCACCTGGGGTGAGGACGCGGGCGACGAGGACGACCTGGTCATCCGGCCGCCGGTGGTCACCGTCATGGGTCACGTCGACCACGGCAAGACCAAGCTGCTGGACGCCATCCGCAACACCAACGTCATGGGCGGCGAGGCCGGCGGGATCACCCAACACATCGGGGCCTACCAGGTCATCGCCCACCCGGGCGAGGACCGCGAACGGGCCATCACCTTCATCGACACCCCGGGTCACGAGGCGTTCACCTCGATGCGTGCCCGTGGTGCCCAGGTCACCGACATCGCGGTGTTGGTGGTCGCGGCCGATGACGGCGTGAAGCCGCAGACGATTGAGGCGCTCAACCACGCGCAGGCCGCAGGCGTGCCGATCGTGGTCGCGGTCAACAAGATCGACAAGGAGGGGGCCGACCCCGCCAAGGTGCGTGGTCAGCTCACCGAGTACGGCCTGGTTGCCGAGGAATACGGCGGCGAGACCATGTTCGTGGACGTCTCGGCCAAGCAGGGCGAGAACATCGACGCCCTGCTCGAGGCGATCATCCTGACCGCGGACGCCGCTCTGGACCTGCGGGCCAACCCGACCCAGGACGCGCAGGGTGTGGCGATCGAGGCACACCTGGACCGCGGTCGCGGCCCGGTGGCCACGGTGCTGGTGCAGCGCGGCACGCTGCGCGCGGGTGACTCGATCGTCTGCGGCGACGCATTCGGCCGGGTCCGGGCGCTGCTCGACGAGCACGGCAACACGCTCGCCGAGGCGGGCCCTGCCCGTCCGGTCATGGTGCTCGGCCTGACCTCGGTGCCCGGCGCGGGAGACAACTTCCTGGTCGTGTCCGAGGACCGGGTGGCCCGGCAGATCGCCGAGCGGCGTGAGGCGCGCGAGCGCAACGCGCAGCTGGCTCGTCAGCGGGGTCCGCGCATCGGTCTGGAGAACTTCGCGGACGCGCTCGCCCAGGGCAAGCGCGACGAGTTGTTGCTCATCCTCAAGGGCGACGTCTCCGGTTCCGTGGAGGCACTGGAGGACGCGCTGCTCAAGATCGAGGTGGGCGACGACGTCTTCCTGCGGGTCATCCACCGCGGTGTCGGCGCGATCACCGAGTCCGACATCGACCTGGCCTCGGCCTCCGGTGCGATCGTCGTGGGCTTCAACGTTCGTGCCGAGGGCAAGTCCCGTGAGGCGGCCGACCGGGCCGGGGTGGAAATCCGCTTCTACTCGGTCATCTACCAGGCGATCGAGGAGATCGAGGCCTCGCTCAAGGGCATGCTCAAGCCGGAGTTCG
>DASQPJ010000142.1:0-11268 GCA_035644015.1 Sporichthyaceae bacterium | reverse complement strand
CGTTGACCGCGACCGGCACCGCCGGCTCGCTGCCCTCGGGCGGCTGCGCGTTCGTCACGTCGCGCCTCTCGTCTGCAGGCCGGGCCTAGGACTTCGGCTTGGCGCTGCTGCTGGGTGTCGGCTTTGCGGTACTGCTCGGTGTCGGCTTTGCGGTGCTGCTGGGCGTGGAGGTGGGCTTGGCGGTGCTGGAGGCGATGCCCTTGGGAGGCGTGGAACTGATGGTCACCTTGGTGATCGTGGTCTTGGTCTTGGGTACGTCGTTCTGTTGCGTCTCGGGGTTCAGCTCGAGTCCACCCTTGGCGATCTTCTCGATGACCTCGACGCCGGACAAGATCTTGCCGAACGGGGTGTAGCTCGGGTCGAAGCTGGAGTCCTTGAACATCATGAAGAACTGGCTGCCGTTGGTGTTCGGACCGGCGTTCGCCATCGCGATCACGCCCTTCGCGTACCGGGCACCGGTCAGCGCCTCATCCGCGAACTTGTAGCCGGGCCCACCGCGGCCCGTGCCGGTCGGGTCGCCGCACTGCAGCACCGCGTAGGTCAGGGCGTCCGAGGAGGAGTCCAGCAGGCGGTGGCAGGTGGTGTTGTCGAAGTAGCCCTTCGAAGCCAGGAAGGTGAACGAGTTCACCGCGCAGGGTGCGGCCTTCGCGTCCAGCTCGATCTCAACGGTGCCGTGGTTGGTGGCCATCGTGGCGTACTGCGGGGTGGCGTTCTCGGCCAACTCCGGCGGCTTGCCCACGTTCTTGGCACCGGCCGCTACCGGGTTCGGGCTGTCCTCGTAGATGCAGCGGAACTGGCCCGCCGGCACACCGCTCTGATCCGCGGTGGGCGCGGGCGACGGGACGGCGTTGGGGTTGTCCTTCTTGTTGCTGCCGCCGTTGTGCACCAGGGAGACCACGATGGCCACGATCGCCACCACGGCCACCAGCGCGCCGCCGCCGCCGAGCACCTGGATGCGCTGCTTGCGTCGCTTCTTCGCAGCCTCCGCCCGGGCGGCCGCCTGCCGCTCCTTACGCCGCTCGGCGCTGGTTTGCTTCCCCTGCCCTGCCACGCGTTCTCCTTCTCGACGGGCGCCGGCCGAGCGGGGGCACCCGCTCCTTCGGCGCCGCCAGTGTATGGAGCCGACCTTGGCCACCTCAGTCGCCGGTAGGGTCAGCGACCGAACGGGTCGAGGGATGAGCGGGGAGGACGTGAAGCAATGCTGGTTGTAGGTTTCCCCGCCGCCGCATTCGACACCAACTGTTACGTGCTGGCGCCCGGTCCGGGCGGCGAATGCGTGGTGGTCGACCCCGGTGTCGACGTGGAGCCGCACATCGACTCGGTACTGAGCGAGTTCGGCCTGCGCCCGGTGGCGGTGCTGCTCACCCACGGCCATCTGGACCACACGTTCGCGGTCACCCCGGTCTGTGGGGCGCATGGCATCCCTGCCTGGATCCACCCCGACGACCGCCGGCTGCTCGAGGATCCGATGCTCGGCGTGAGTGAGCAGTCCCGCGCGGCGTTCCACGGGCGGCTGGAGTGGACCGAGCCGGACGACGTGAAACTGCTCACCGATGGCGCGGTGATAGAGCTGGCCGGACTGCAGTTCACCGTCGACCACGCACCGGGGCACACGCCCGGCTCGGTGATGTTCCGGTTGCCGCCGGACGCCCAAACGCACCAGCCCGTGCTGCTGTCCGGCGACGTGCTGTTCCGGGGCTCGATCGGTCGCAGTGATTTGCCGGGTGGCAGCTACGAACAAATGCTGCAGAGCCTGGCCACGAAGGTGCTGCCGTTGGCGGACGAGACCGTCGTGCTGCCCGGCCACGGCGACGCCACCAGCATCGGGGCCGAGCGGGCCGCCAATCCGTATCTGGCGGAGGCCGTCCCGTTGGCCGGCCCGCACCGGGGTCTGTAGGGGAGCAGGACGTTGATCAGGACACATCGCGCGGGCGAGTTGCGAGCCGCCGACGCGGGCGCCACGGTCACGCTGGCCGGTTGGGTCGCGCACCGCCGCGACCACGGCGGCGTGGCCTTCCTCGACCTGCGGGACGCCTCGGGCATCGCCCAGGTGGTGGTGCGCGACGAGGCGGTGGCGCACGGGCTGCGCAACGAGTACTGCCTGAAGGTCACCGGGCACGTCGAGCGACGCCCGGCGGGCAACGCGAACCCGAATCTGGCCACCGGGGAGATCGAGGTCATCGCGACCGAAGTGGTGGTGCTCTCCGAGGCGGCGCCGCTGCCGTTCCCGATCGACGACCACGGTGCGGGCAACGTCAGCGAGGAGGCGCGGCTGAAGTACCGCTACCTCGACCTGCGCCGCACCAAGATGGCCGAGAACATACGGCTGCGCTCCAAGGTCACCCACGTCATCCGCGAGGTGATGGAGTCCGAGGAATTCCTCGACGTCGAGACCCCGTACCTGACCCGGTCCACCCCGGAGGGCGCCCGCGACTTCCTGGTGCCGGTGCGGCTGCAGCCCGGTCACTGGTACGCGTTGCCGCAGTCCCCGCAGCTGTTCAAGCAACTGCTGATGGTCGCCGGGCTCGAGCGCTACTACCAGATCGCCCGCTGTTTCCGGGACGAGGACTTCCGCGCCGATCGGCAGCCCGAGTTCACCCAGTTGGACGTGGAGATGTCCTTCTGCACCCGGGCCGACGTGGTCACCGTCACCGAGCATGTGCTCCGCGAGCTCTGGTACCAGCTGCTGGGGCACGAGATCCCCGTTCCGATCCCACACATGACCTGGCATGAGGCCGAACGGCGTTTCGGCTCCGACAAGCCCGACCTACGCTTCGGCTGCGAGCTGGTCGACCTCACGGCCTACTTCGCCGGCACCGAGTTCCGGGTGTTGCAGGCCGCGTACGTGGGTGCGGTGGTCATGCCCGGCGGCGCCGCCCAGACCCGCCGCGAGCTCGACGGTTGGCAGGACTGGGCCAAGTCCCGCGGGGCCAAGGGTCTGGCCTACGTGACGGTGGGTCAGGACGGCACGCTCGGCGGGGTGGCGAAGAACCTCTCCGACACCGAACGCGACGGCCTGGCCGCCGCGGTCGGGGCCAACCCGGGCGACTGCATCTTCCTGGCGGCAGGGGACTGGACCTCGACCGTCTCCCTGCTGGGTGCGGCCCGCTTGGAGATCGGCCGACGCTGCGACCTGATCGACCACGCCCTATGGGAATTCGTCTGGATCGTGGACGCCCCGATGTTCGAGAAGAACGCCCACGGCGGCTGGACCGCGGTGCACCACCCGTTCACCTCGCCGACGCCGGAGTTCGTCGACACCTTCGACACCGAGCCGGCTGCGGCCCTGTCCGACGCCTACGACATCGTGCTGAACGGCTCGGAGATCGGCGGCGGGTCGATCCGTATCCACCGCAGCGATGTGCAGGCCCGGGTCTTCGAGCTGATTGGCCTGACCAAGGACCAGGCCGAGGACCAGTTCGGCTTCCTGCTCGAGGCCTTCGCCTACGGCCCGCCGCCGCACGGCGGCATCGCCCTGGGCGTGGACCGGGTGTGCGCCTTGCTGGCCGGCGCGGAGACCATCCGCGACGTGATCGCCTTCCCGAAGACCGCGTCCGGCGGCGACCCGCTGACCGGCGCCCCGTCGCCGATCACCCCGGCCCAGCGCAAGGAAGCCGGCATCGACGCGGT
The DNA here is from genome assembly GCA_035644015.1 of Sporichthyaceae bacterium. Classification (GTDB taxonomy): domain Bacteria; phylum Actinomycetota; class Actinomycetes; order Sporichthyales; family Sporichthyaceae; genus DASQPJ01. The sequence goes on along the minus strand of DASQPJ010000142.1, from coordinate 7,638 downwards.
GCCCCCCGCCTGATTCTGCTTGCGTCCGACGAAGCGTGGCCTATAACCCTCCTTTCGTCGGACGTCCCGGAGAGTCCGTAGGGTCGGGGCGTGGCCGGCGACTCCGAGACGTTGTTCGAGGCGGCGAATCCGCGGGCGGCGCCGTTGGCCGTGCGCATGCGTCCCACCACGTTGGACGAGGTGGTCGGGCAGGATCATCTGCTCGAACCCGGCTCGCCGCTGCGCCGACTGGTCGAGGCCAACCCGTCGAGCACCGCGCCCGCGCCCGCCTCGGTCCTGCTGTGGGGACCGCCGGGGACCGGTAAGACCACGCTGGCGCGGATCATCGCCAACGCCACCGGGCGGCGCTTCGTGGAACTGTCCGCGGTCAGCGCCGGGGTCAAGGACGTGCGCGACGTCCTCTCCGCAGCCAAACAGTCCATCGGGATGGGCGCCGCGGAGACCGTGTTGTTCCTCGACGAGGTGCACCGCTTCTCCAAGGCCCAGCAGGACTCGCTGCTGCACGCGGTCGAGGACCGCGTCGTCACCCTGGTCGCGGCCACCACGGAGAACCCGCACTTCTCGGTGATCTCCCCGCTGCTATCCCGGTCGCTGTTGCTGACGCTGCGTCCGTTGGACTCCGACGGGGTGGCCACGGTGCTCGACCGTGCGCTGCACGACCGGCGCGGACTGGACGACGCGCTGAGCCTGGACGACGACGCTCGCGAGCATCTGATCCGCATCGCCGGTGGGGATGCCCGCCGCGCGCTGACCGCGTTGGAGGCCGCCGCCGGCGCGGCGTTGGAACTGGGTGAGCCCGCCATCGGGCTGCACCGGGTCGAGCAGGCCGTGGCCGCCGCGGCCGCCCGTTACGACCGGGACGGCGACCAGCACTACGACGTGATCTCCGCGTTCATCAAGTCCGTGCGTGGCTCGGACCCCGATGCCGCGCTGCACTACCTGGCCCGGATGATCGCGGCCGGAGAGGACCCGAGGTTCATCGCCCGCCGGCTGGTCATCCTGGCCAGCGAGGACATCGGGCTGGCCGACCCCACCGCGCTGACCACCGCGGTGGCCGCGGCCCAGGCGGTGCAACTCATCGGCCTGCCCGAGGCCCGGCTGAACCTGGCCCAGGCCACCATCGCGCTGTCCGTGGCACCGAAGTCCAACGCGGTGATCAACGCGATCAACACCGCCGAGGCGGATCTCGCCGCGGGTCGGATCGGCCCGGTGCCCGCACACCTGCGCGACGGGCACTACCCCGGCGCGGCCAAGCTCGGCCACGGGGAGGGCTACCGCTACGCGCACAGCTACCCGCATGGCGTGGTGGAGCAGCAGTACCCGCCGGATGCCGTCGTCGGCCGCGACTACTACGTCCCGACGGGCAATGGGGCCGAGCGCGAGATCGCCGAACGACTGCCCCGGTTGCGCCGGGTCGTCCGCGGGGAGGACCCGCAATCGTGAGCCGATAAGGTCTGGGGGCCGAAAAGGGTCCAAGGAAGGGCGCGTGAGCGGGTGTCAGCGGGAGAGGTCGCGGGGCTGGTCGTGGCCATCGCCTGGGCAGTGCTGGTGCTGTTCATCGCCTATGTGCTGGTCGCCCTGGGCGGCACGCTCAAGGAACTGACCCGGGTGGTCGGCGAGGTCGGGGACTCCACGGTCCCGGTGCTCCTGGAGGTCACCACCACGGTGGCCACCGCGAACCTCGCCCTGGACCGCGTCGAGACGATCACCACCAACGTCTCCACGATCACCAAGAACGCCAGCGCGCTGTCCTCGATCGCTGCGGTGTCCCTCGGCGGCCCGATGGTGAAGATCGCCTCGTTCTCCTACGGCGTGCGCCGGGCGATGGGCGGTAAGAAGCAGCGCGAGATGAACAAGCGGGTCAAGGAGGCGCTGCGCAATGAGGGCCGTGCCGCCCGGGTGGCCCGGCGCAAGACCAGCGTCGCTGCCCGCAAGGCCGCGAAGAAGGCGTCGAAGGCCCGCGGCCGATGAAGCGGTTGTTCTGGACCGCGATGGGTGTCACCGTCGGCGTGATCGTCACCCGACGGGCGGGTCGCGCCGTGGACGCACTCACCCCGGCCGGCGTCACCGAACGGCTGGCCGGCTCCCTCACCTCGCTGGGCGACGCGGTGCGCGAGTTCGGGCAGGACGTCCGCGACGCCATGTGGGACCGCGAGGACGCGTTGTACGAGGCTTTGGGCCTGGACGACGTGCCCGAGGAAACCCCGACCCGGACCGCTCGCTGAGCAGCAACTGCCCCACCGACCGCTAGGACGCACCAGGCATGGATTCCGCTGAGATCCGCAATCGGTTCCTGCGTTTCTTCGAGCGCCACGAGCACACCATCGTGCCGTCCGCCTCGCTGATCGCCGACGACCCGACGCTGCTGCTGGTGCCCGCCGGCATGGTGCCGTTCAAGCCGTACTTCCTCGGTGAGCAGACCCCGCCCTGGCGGCGGGCGACCAGCGTGCAGAAATGCGTGCGCACCCCGGATATCGACGAGGTCGGCAAGACCACCCGGCACGCCACGTTCTTCCAGATGGCGGGCAATTTCTCCTTCGGGGACTACTTCAAGTCCCTCGCCATCCCGCTGGCCTGGGAACTGCTCACCGGCTCGGTGGAATCCGGCGGCTACGGCTTCGACGGCGATCGGCTGTGGTGCACCGTCTACACCGACGACGACGAGGCCATCGAGATCTGGCACGAGGCGGCGGGGGTCCCGCTGGAGCGCATCCAGCGTCGCGGCCTGGCCGACAACTACTGGCACATGGGCGTACCGGGTCCCGGTGGCCCCTGCTCGGAGATCTACTTCGACCGCGGCGTCGAGTACGGCAAAGAGGGCGGGCCGATCGCCGACGAGGAGCGCTACCTCGAGGTGTGGAACCTCGTGTTCATGCAGTACGAGCTGTCCGCGGTGCGCAGCAAGGTCGACTTCGACATCCGCGGCGAACTGCCCGCGAAGAACATCGATACCGGCATGGGCTGCGAGCGGATGGCCGCGATCCTGCAGGGCGTCGACAACATCTACGAAATCGACACCACCCGGAAGATCCTGGACCGGGCCACCGAACTGAGTGGGGTCAAGTACGGGGCGGATGCCCGTCGCGACATCTCGTTGCGGGTGGTGGCCGACCACACGCGCACCGCCGCGATGCTCATCGGCGACGGGGTCACGCCGGGCAACGAGGGGCGTGGCTACGTGCTGCGTCGGATCATGCGCCGGGTCACCCGCAACATGCGGCTGCTCGGTGCGCCCGACGAGACGATGCACGCGCTGATCGCCGCGGCGATCGAGGCGATGGCCCCGCAGTACCCGGAGCTGCGCGAGCAATCCGGTCGGATCCACACCGTCGCCGACGCCGAGGAGGTCGCGTTCCTGCGCACGTTGCGCGCGGGCACCACGATCCTGGACACCGCGGTGGCCGAAACGAAGAAGGCCGGTGCCTCGACGCTGTCCGGCGAGGCGGCCTTCACCCTGCACGACACCTACGGTTTCCCCATCGACCTGACTCTGGAGATGGCCGCCGAGCAGGGCATCGAGGTCGACCGGGACGAGTTCCGTCGGTTGATGAACGAGCAGCGGGCCAAGGGCAAGGCCGACGCGAAGGCCAAGAAGACCGGGCACGTGGACGTGTCCACCTACCGTGATGCGTTGTCCGCGGCGGGCAAGCCGGTCGAGTTCCTCGGCTACACCGAGCTGGTGTCCGAGGCCACCGTGCTCGGCCTGATCGCCGGTGGCCTGCCCGTCCCGGCGGTGTCCGAGGGCGACGACGTCGAGGTCGTGCTCGACCGCACGCCGTTCTACGCCGAGGGCGGTGGGCAACTCGCCGACACCGGCCGGATGGTGAGCTCCACCGGGGCACAACTGACGGTCCGCGACGTGCAGACGCCGGTACCCGGACTGGTCGTGCATCGAGCCACCGTGGTGGTGGGGCAGCTGACCGTGGGCGAGGAGGTACGCGCCGAGGTGGACGTGGCCCGTCGCGGCGCGGTGTCCCGCTCGCACACCGCCACCCACCTGGTGCACCGCGGACTGCGCGAGGCGCTGGGGGAGACCGCGGCGCAGGCCGGCTCGGAGAACTCCGCCGGCCGTTTCCGCTTCGACTTCTCCTCGCCCACCGCGGTGCCCACCTCCGTGCTGCACGACGTCGAGGCGCGGGTCAACGCGGTGTTGATCGAGGACCACCCGGTGATCGCCGAGGTGATGTCGCAGGAGGAGGCCAAGCGTTCCGGCGCCATCGCCATGTTCGGCGAGAAGTACGGCGACACCGTGCGCGTGGTGTCGGTCGGGGACTACTCCCGTGAACTGTGCGGTGGCACGCATGTCGCGCGGTCCGGTCAGTTGGGCTTGATCAAGCTGCTCGGCGAATCCTCGATCGGTGCCGGGGTGCGCCGGGTGGAGGCGCTGGTCGGGGTGGACGCCTACCAGTTCCTGGCCCGCGAACACGCGTTGGTCTCGCAGCTGTCGGACACCATCAAGGCCCGCCCGGAGGAACTGCCGGAGCGGATCAACGCGGTGCTGACCCGGCTGAAGGACGTGGAGAAGGAACTCGCGGACCTGCGCGCGGGTCAGGTGCTGGCCGCGGCCGGCGCGCTGGCGGCCGGCGCCACGGACCTGGGTGGGGTGGCCTGGGTCGGCGCCGCACTGCCCGAGGGCACCCGGGCGGAGGACCTGCGCACGCTCGCGCTGGACGTGCGCGGCCGCATTGCCGCGGACCGTCCCGCGGTCATCGCCGCCGCCGCGCCCAGCGGCGGTCGCCCGGCCATCGTGATCGCCACCAACGACGCCGCCCGCGCCCGCGGCCTGAAGGCCGGCGCCCTGGTGAAGGTCGCGGCCGGGGTGCTCGGGGGCGGCGGGGGCGGCAAGGACGACGTCGCTCAGGGCGGTGGCACCGACGCCTCCCGGATCGACGAGGCGTTGGCCGCGGTCGCCGCGGCGGTGGGCGCCGCGAACTGATGTGTCGGGGCGGGCGACTGAGACGACCGGGTGGCTGATGCGGCCGGGCGTTCGATTGGGCGTGGACCTGGGCAGCGTGCGCATCGGGGTGGCGGCCGGCGACCCGTCGGGGTTCCTGGCCTCGCCGGTGGAGACGGTCCGCCGCGGCGCCGGGGACCTGGACCGACTCGCGGCGCTGGTCGAGGAGCGCGCGGCCATGGAGGTGCTGGTCGGGCTGCCCCGATCGTTGTCCGGTGGGGACGGCCCGGCCGCCGCGCTGGCCCGCGCATGGGCGGGGGAATTGGCCGCCCGATTGGTCCCGGTCCCGGTGCGGTTGGTCGACGAGCGGTTGAGCACCGTCGCCGCCGCCCGGGACCTGCGCGCGGCCGGGGTGCCCGGACGTAAGGCCCGTGGCGTGGTGGATCAGGCCGCGGCGGTGGTGTTTCTGCAGGCCGCGCTGGACGCGGAACGCGCGTCCGGCGCGCCCGCCGGGGAAGCCGTCACCCCGGCCCGACCTTGAATAGTGTGGGCAGGTGACCGGAACGACCGCGCATCCCGGCCCGCCGGCCCCGCCGCCCCGCTTGCGTCACCGCCGCTCTCGGGCCAAGGCGCTGACCGCTGTCCTGATCGCGTTCATTGCGATCGGCGTGATCGGCATCAGTTCTACGGTCGGGTTCAGCCGGGTGGTGCACCACTTCACCGAGAACACCGCGGACTTCTCCGGCCCGGCCGGCCCGGAGAAGGACGTCAAGATCATCCCCGGCGCCAGTCTGCGCACCATCGGCAGGCTGTTGGCCGAGGCCGGCGTGGTGAAGTCGCAGGGCGCGTTTGTCAACGCCGCGCGGAAGAACTCGCGATCGACCTCGATTGCGCCGGGCAGCTACAAGCTGGCCGAACACCTCTCCGGCACGGACGCGGTCAACCGACTGCTCGACCCGCAGTATCGGATCCTCGCGCACGTGGTGGTGCCGGAGGGCCGCACCAGCAAGGAAATCATCGCGCTGCTGGTCCAGCAGACCGGCATCGGCGCCGACAAGTTCGACGCGGCGCTGAAGGACCCGACCGGCTATGGCCTGCCCGACTGGGCAAAAAACCCCGACGGCCACAAGTCCGAGGGCTTCCTGTTCCCGGCCACCTACGATTTCGAGCCCGAGGCCACCGCCACCACGGTCCTGCAGGCATTCACCAAGCGGTTCAAGCAGGCCGCGAACTCCACCGCCATCACCACCAAGCCGGGACCGCAAGGGCTCTCGCCGTTCCAGGTGCTGACGGTGGCCAGCATGGTGCAGGCCGAGGCCAAGCGGCCCGAGGACATGCCCAAGGTCGCACAGGTGATCTACAACCGGCTCGCGAAGCACATGGCGTTGCAGTTGGACACCACGGTGCTCTACGCCAACGGCGGCATCAGAGCGATCACCACCACGCCCGCGCAACGAGCCATCGCCTCCCCGTACAACACCTACAAGGTGACCGGGCTGCCGCCGGGGCCGATCAACAACCCCGGCGAGGCGGCGATCAGTGCCGCGTTGAACCCCGCGGCCGGGCCGTGGCTGTTCTTCGTGGCCATCAATCCGCAGACCGGGGAGACCCGGTTCGCGGTGACCGCGGCCGAGCACGCGCAGAACGTGGCACTGTTCCGGCAGTGGCTTCGCGACCACCCCGACTACAAGTGAACGCCTTCTCACCTTGTGTCCGACGAAGTGTGGGCTATAGCCCTCGTTTCGTCGGACGCAACGGGGGTGGGTGGGGGTGGTGACGCGGCGCGCCGCGGTGCTCGGTTCGCCGGTGCGCCACTCGCTGTCCCCGGCGTTGCACGCGGCCGCCTATCGGGTGCTCGGCCTGGATTGGACCTATGAGGCCCGGGAGGTCGACGAGGCCGCCCTGGCGGGCTTTGTCGCCGGTCTGGACGAAACCTGGGCCGGCCTGTCGCTGACCATGCCGCTGAAGCGGGCTGCGATCCCGTTGTGCGACACGCTCGGGAAGGTGGCCGCGGCGGTCGGTGCGGTGAACACGCTGACCTTCGAGGACGCCGGAACCCACGGGGAGAACACCGACGTACCCGGTCTGGTCAATGCGCTGGCCGAGGTCGGAGTGACCGAGGTGCCGGCCGCCGCGGTGCTCGGCGGCGGGGCGACCGCCGCTTCCGCGATCGCCGCGTTGGCCGGCATGTGTACCGGCGAGGTCGAGGTCTACGTGCGCACGGCCGCTCGGGCCGAGGAGCTACTGCCGCTGGCCGAGCAGTTCGGCGTGCCGCTGGTGGTGCGTTCCTGGGACGACGTCGCCCGGGCCGCCGATGCGCCCCTGGTTATCTCCACTGCCCCCAAGGGCGCCGCCGACAGCCTCGCCGCCGGCCTGCCCGACGACCTCGCCACGCTGTTCGACGTGGTCTACGACCCGTGGCCGACCCCGCTGGCCGCGGCCTGGACGGCCCGCGGGGGAACGGTGCTGGGCGGGCTGGATCTGCTGATTCACCAGGCCGTGCTGCAGGTCGAGCTGATGACTGCTCACCCGGTGCCCCGCGACGAGGTGGTGGCCGCGATGCGCTCCGCGGGCCTGGCCGTGTTGGCCGCCCGCGCCGCTCATTCATGAGCGGGGCGTCATTTTCGGGGTGCAAATCGGGCGCAAAGTGACGCCCAGGGTATGAGAGAACCCGCTCAGATCATGAATGAGCTACGACCGGGCGGTGAGATCGCAGCGGGCGGCGGGCATGCTGGGTGGATGAA
>DASQPJ010000141.1:0-6078 GCA_035644015.1 Sporichthyaceae bacterium | reverse complement strand
CCGAGCGCGGCGATGGGCCGACGGGGTCGAACAGGTGCAACGCGTTCGGCGACCGGGACCCGGGCGGCGACCCGTTCGCTGTCGTCCCACACCAGTCCCGTCATGAACGGATCCGACGTCGGGACCAACGCTGCGGTTCCGACTACCACCGACCGGGTGAACTTCTATCAGCGAATGCGTAGGTCTGGCGGCCTCAGGCCAGCCGGGTGACCTCGACCTGCACGCCCAACGCGGTACCGGCCGGACCGGAGTAGACACCCTTGTGCGGCGGCACGTCCCAGTAGTCGCGGCCGCGGGCGACCACCACGTGATCGGGGCCGACGGGTTCGCCGTTGGTCGGGTCGAAAGAGGTCCAGTCACCGTCCCACCACTGCACCCAGGCGTGGCTCTCGCCGATCACGGTAGTGCCGATTTCGGCGTGGGGGTCCGGGTGCATGTACCCCGAGACATAGCGCGCCGGGATGCCCAGGCCGCGCAGCACTCCGACGGTGAGATGCGCCAGGTCCTGGCAGACCCCCTTGCGCGCGGTCCAGGCCTCCATGGCGACGGTGTGCACCCCGGTCGAGCCCGTCACGTAGGCGATCTGCTCGCGCACCCAATCGACGACCTCGCGGGCCACGGCAGTGGGTGAACGGCTACCGGCCACGTTGCGCGCGGCGTCGAGCACCGCGTCGTCGATCGCCGTGTGCGCGGTCGGGGTCAAGTACTCCACGTGCGTGTCCCGGACCCGGGCGTCGCGCAGCACGTCCCAGCCGACGTGCTCGGCGGCCCGCACGGGCGGATGCGTCTCGACCACGGACAGCGCGTCGAGCACCAGGTCGGTGTGCGGGGTGTGCACGTCGAACGCGCTGACCTGGGAACCCCAGTAGTCCCAGTACCGGGACATCGCGGCCTTCGGGGTGATCGTCACCCGGGATTCGAGCGTGGTTTGCGCCACGTCGGACAGCGGGGTCATCCGGATCTCGTTGTAGGAGGCCAACACCGGTGTCTCGTAGCGGATCCCGGTGTGGTGACGCACCCTCAATCGCCGGGTGCTGTGCCCGATGCTGTCGTAACTCATGAGATCAACTCCGCGGTCCAGGTGACCGGCGCGACGTGCGGGAAGTACCGCCGGGCCACCGCGTCGGCGACCGCCGAACAGGTCTCCTGCAGGCCCTCCAGGTGCGTGGAGAACTCGCTGAGCAGGTCGCCGCGGCTGCGGAACTCCAGGTCGGTTCGGGCCCGGCCGAGCAGCAGTCGCCCGGTGTCGTCGAAGCCGCTGCGCGCCGCGCTGGGGTCCAGGGCGGCCAGACACGCCTCGGCGGTGGACAGCGAACAGAACAATGAGCGCGGGGAGAGCCGGTCGACCATGAGGAACTCCGCGGCCAGGTGGTCACGCACCGGGCCGCGGTAGGTGCGCAGGTAACTCTCGTAGGAACCGCAGGAGCGCAGCAATGTGCCCCAGGTCGGCGCGCGGCCGCCGGGCAGCGTGCGCAACATGAGCAGCCGTGCCGTCATGTCCGCGCGCTCCAAAGCCCGACCCAGGGTGAGGAACGTCCAGCCCTCGTCGCGGCTCATGGTGGCGTCGACCAATCCACCGAGTACGCCCGTGCGTTCACGCACCCAGGAGAAGAAGCCGTGCGGGCCCAGTCGATCGGCCACCCGTCGCCGCTCCCCCAGTCCCATCCAGGTGGCGTTCAGCGCCTCGAAGATCTCCGCGGAGATCGTCTCGCGCGCCCCCCGGGCGTTCTCCCGAGCCGCGGAGATCGATCCGGCAATCGCGCTGGAATTGCCCAGGTCGTAGGCCAGCGCGGCGAGCACCTGCCCGGCGGTGGTCACCTCGACATCGTCCGGTGCGTCGACGCCCATGACCTCCATCAGCGACGAGCACACGACGCGCTCATCCACCCACGGGTCTTCGACCAGCATCTGCACGTGCACGTCGAGGATGCGCGCGGTGCAGTCGGCGCGCTCCAGGTAGCGACCGATCCAGAACACCGACTCGGCGATGCGGCTCAGCACCGGGGCCCCTGCTGCTGCTGCTGGGCGGCCTGCTGGCGCAACATCCCGTGGCCGCTGCCCCGTTTCGGGCCGGGGTCGGAGGCCACACCGCGCGGCGGGGCCTGCTCAAGACGCACCGGGTCGACCGGGGCGGTGGAGCCGGCCAGAACCCAGGTGTCCTTGGAACCCCCGCCCTGACTGGAATTCACCACCAGTTGGCCCTCGGGCAGCGCCACCCGGGTGAGGCCACCGGGCAGCACGTACACCTCCTTGCCGTCGTTGACCGCGAACGGCCGCAGATCGACGTGACGGGGCCTCAGATTGTCTGCGACCAGGGTGGGCACGGTGGACAGGTGCACCAGCTGCTGGGCGATCCAGCCCCGCGGGTCGGCGAGCACCTTGCCGCGCAACCGGGCCAGCGTGGTGGCATCAGCAGAGGGGCCGATCACGATGCCCTTGCCACCGGAGGCGTCCACCGGCTTGAGCACCAACTCGGGCAGATGTGCGAGCACCCACGCCAGGGTGTCCGGGTCGTCGAGGCGGTAGGTGTCCACATTGGCCAGCACCGGTTCCTCGGCCAGGTAGTACCGCACCAGGTCCGGCAGGTAGCTGTAGACGAGTTTGTCGTCGGCGATGCCGTTGCCCACCGCGTTGCAGATGGTCACCCCACCGTCGCGGGCGGCGTTGAGCAGGCCGGGACACCCGATGGTGGAATCGGAGCGGAAGTGCAGCGGGTCGAGGAAGTCGTCGTCGATGCGCCGGTAGATGACGTCCACCCGACGCTCGCCGGTGGTGGTGCGCATGTAGACCCGGTTGCGCCGGCAGACCAGGTCCCGGCCCTCGACCAGCTCGACGCCCATCATCCGGGCCAACAGCGCGTGCTCGAAGTAGGCGGAGTTGTAGACGCCGGGGGTGAGCACCACGACCTCGGCGTCCGCGCCACCGTCCGGGGCGGCCGCGCGGGCCGCGGCGAGCAGGCGCTGCGGGTAGTCCGAGACCGGCATGATGCGGTGCGAGCTGAACGCCTCGGGCAGCCCGTGGGTCATCGCCCGGCGGTTCTCGATCACGTAGGAGACCCCGGACGGGGTGCGGATGTTGTCCTCCAGCACCCGGAACTCGCCGGCCTCGTCGCGGATCACGTCGATGCCGGAGACCAGCACCCGTACCCCGTTGGCCGGGACGATGTCCGCGGCCGCCCGGTGGAAGTGCGCGGAGGTGGCGATCAGTCGCTTGGGGATCACCCCGTCGGAGAAGCACTGCCCGCGGTCGTAGACGTCGGCCAGGAACGCCTCGAGGGCGCGCACCCGTTGCGCTACCCCGGTGGACAGCACGGCCCACTCATCGGCGGTGATCACCCGCGGCACGATGTCCAGCGGGAACGGCCGCTCCTCCCCGCCCAGGGCGAAGGTGACACCACGGTCCAGGAAGGACAGGGCGAGCGCGTCGGCGCGGGCGCGCAATTCGTCGGCCGCCATCGCGCGCACCGCGTCGTGCACGGCGGACATGGCGGACCGCGGGGTGCCCTCCGGGGCAAACATCTCGTCCCAGGCCGCCCCGTGCGGGTAGTCCTGGAAGAGGTCAGCCATATCCGCAGGGTATGAGATTTGTGTTTCGGCAACTTTTCACAGCCAGGTGCCGAACCAGTGCGATCTTTCCTACCCGCAGGTCGGGGGCACAACCTCGGCGGGGCGCCCCGGGCGGTTTGGTGAGGGTCGGGCGCCGCTGATAGCCTCGGCGGTCGCGCACCGCTGCGGTGCGAGGTATCAGCGTGTCAGCGACCCAGAGGCGAGCTTCTTCGTGGCGAACATCAAGTCCCAGATCAAGCGCAACCGCACCAACGAGAAGGCGCGGCTGCGTAACAAGTCCGTGCGCTCCTCGCTGAAGACCTCGGTGCGCAAGTTCCGCGAGGCGGCCGCCGCCGGTGACAGCGAGAACGCGAACGTGCTGATGCGTGAGGCGTCCAAGGCGCTGGACAAGGCTGCGAGCAAGGGCATGATCCACGCCAACGCCGCCGCCAACAAGAAGTCCGCGATGGCCCAGGCCATCAACAAGCTGTAGCTCCCCCCGCGCAGGGCTCAGCCCCGCCGGCGCGCCTCGGCCACGCCGACCAGCGCCTTCTCCAACGCGTACCCCGCGGACACCGCACCGCCCTTGACCGCAGCGTCGGCGACGGCGACCGCGTTCATTGCCCGGGCGATGCCCTCGCCGTCCCAGCCGCGCAGCTGGGCCCGCACCCGGTCGATCTTCCACGGCGGCATGCCCAGCTCGCGGGCCAGATCCGCCGGGCGCAGCCCGCGCGGCGCCCCACCCAACTTCGCGATGCTGCGCAGGCCCATGGCCAGCGCCGCGGTGATCAGCACCGGTTCGACTCCCGCGGACAACGCCCAGCGCAACTGCACCAACGCGTCCACCGTCTGGCCGGACACGGCCAGGTCGGCGACCGCGAAGCTGGTGACGTCGGCACGTCCCGCGTAGTAGCGGTGCACGGTGTCCGCATCGACGACGCCGTCGGTGTCCGCGATCAGCTGCGCGCACGCGGCCGCCAGCTCGCGCAGGTCGCCGCCGACGGCGTCCAGCAGGGCCTTGGCGCCGTCCGCGCCGATCCGTCGGCCGGCGGCGCGGAACTCGGCGTTGACGAAGGTCAACTTGTCGGCGGGCTTGCGTATCTCCGGACAGTCGATGAGCACCGCACCCGCCTTGCGCGCGGCCTCGACCAGCGCCTTGCCCTTGGCCCCGCCGCTGTGCACCAGCACTACCGAGACGTCCTCCGGCGGATCGACGATCAGCGCTTCGACCTCTCCCATGACCGCGGCGGGCAGGTCGTGGGCGTTGCGGATGATGACCAGCAGGCGCTGGGCGAACAACGACGGGGCGGTGAGTTCGTCCAGCGCGCCGGGGGTGATCGCGGCCGGCGCCAGGTCGTGCACGTCGGCCTCGGGGTCGGCGGCCCGGACCATGCGCCGGGCTCCGGCGACCGCGCGATCGGCGAGCAGCTCCTCCGGGCCGAGCACCAGCGTGAGCCGCGGCAACGGCGCGGGGGGGACGGGCGGGGTCTCGGACATCACGGCAAGCCTGTCATGCGCCGCCCACGGTGCGCCGCGGCCGGGGCGGTGGCGGCGCTTGCCGGCACCCGGCCCGGTCCCCCGCCGGACCCGGAGCGGGCGGCGGCCCGCAGCTGACCGTGTTGCACGGCCACGGCGAGATCCCCGCCGGTGTCGGTGCGCAGGGTGATCGCCCCGGTGCCGCGCAGCAGGTCCAGGGTGCGCGCGGCGGGGTGGCCGTAGTCGTTGTCCGCGCCCACCGAGACAAGCGCGACCCGGGCGTGCAGCGAGCGCAGGAATTCCTCGTCCTGATAAGCCGAACCATGATGCGGGACCTTCACAACCTGTACCTGCAGGTCGGGTTCGGCTCGGTGCAGGACGGCCTGGGCGAGTGGTTCGATGTCGCCGGCCAGCAGCACCCGGACGCCGGCCGGGGTGACCGCGAGTTGCACCACCGAGGCGTTGTTGGGCGGCGAGTCACCGGCCACCAGCTCGCTGGGCCAGAGCACCCGCCAACGCAGCTCGCCCACCGCCCGGACCTCGCCGGGGCGCGCCCTGTTGATCGGGACGTGCGCGGCCGCGGCCCAGCGGGTGACCCGGGCCGCCTCCTCGGGTGGGTCGTCCAGCGGGCTCACCTGGATCTCCCCCACCCGCCGGCCGCGCAGCACTCCCGGTAGGCCCTCGACGTGGTCGGAATGAAAGTGCGTAAGCACGAGAACCGGGATCTGGTGCACGCCCAGCCGGCGCAGGCAGCGGTCCATGGGGCCAGGGTCCGGACCGCTGTCCACCACGACCGCGGTGCCGGGGGCCACGGACAGCACCAGCCCGTCGCCCTGCCCGACATCGCAGGCCACCAGTTGCCAACCCGGCGGCGGCCACAGCAGCGGGCGCAGCACCGGCGGCACCGGCAGCGGTGGGCGCACCAGCAGCGCGCCGACGAGCAGGGACAGCGCGGCGATCAACGCACGCCGGGGGCGGGTGGGACCGGGATCGGCGCGGCGGGTGAGGAGCAGCGCGATCACGGTGAGGACCGCGAGCAACGCCGCGCCGCGGGGAC
>DASQPJ010000140.1:0-17332 GCA_035644015.1 Sporichthyaceae bacterium | reverse complement strand
CTCCGGAGGCGAAGTGGCGCACCACCACCGCGTCGGCGCCCATCGCCTCCAGGGTCAGCGCGGTGTCCTTGAGGCTCTCCCCCTTGGACACCGAGGATCCCTTGGCCGCGAAGTTGATGACGTCGGCGGACAACCGCTTGGCGGCCAACTCGAAGGAGGTGCGAGTGCGGGTGGAGTCCTCGTAGAACAGGTTGACCACGGTGCGCCCGCGCAGCGTGGGCAACTTCTTGATGGGCCGGTCGGCCAGCCGGGCCAACTCGGCCGCGGTGTCCAGGATCAGCAGCGCGTCGTCCCGGGTCAGATCGCCGGCCGACAACAAGTGCTTGTTCATCGACGCTCCCCCAACAGCACGCAGTCTTCGTCGTCGTTTTCGCACAGCCGCACGGAGACGGTTTCGGCCAGAGAGGTCGGCAGGTTCTTGCCGACGTAGTCGGCGCGGATCGGCAATTCGCGATGTCCGCGGTCGACCAGCACCGCGAGTTGCACCGCACGCGGGCGACCGATGTCGTTGAGTGCGTCCAGCGCGGCGCGGATGGTGCGCCCGGAGAACAGCACGTCGTCCACCAGCACCACCACCAGGCCGTCGACCCCGGTGGCCGGCACGTCGGTGCGACCCGGCGAACGGCCCGGCCGCAGGGCGATGTCGTCGCGGTACATGGTGACGTCCAGCGAGCCGACCGGCGGTGCGTCGCCCTCGACCTCACCGATACGCGCGGCCAACCGTTTGGCCAGCGGCACGCCCCGGGTCGGGATGCCCAGCAACACCACGTCGCGGGCACCCTTGTTGCGTTCGATGATCTCGTGCGCGATGCGGGTCAGTGCTCGACGCACATCGGCGGCCTCCAGGACCGGACGGTCCGAGGCAGGCCCGCGTGCGGGCCCCGGCGCGGCAGTAGCCATGCGAGGTGTACCCCTTCCCCGCCTCTCCGGACGGGCCTTAAAGGGAAGACGTTGCGTGCTCAGCCTAGCAACCGGGCAGGACGCCAATGAGCGCCGGTCCGCCAGAAACGTCCCGAATATGGGTGACGAAACGTCAGAATGGTGGCTGCGCACTGGTTGACGCGAGTGCTAACTCTGCGTAGTGTTACCCAGCGTAGTGAGTCGTTTGACAGAGAGCTACCCCGCCGATTCTCGGGAGTCGTCCGTGCCGAGTGAGTACGCCAAATCGCTGGGCGCCCGCCTGAGGGCCATCCGCACGCAACAGGGCTTGTCATTGCACGGGGTCGAGGAAAAGTCGCGGGGCCGCTGGAAGGCCGTCGTGGTCGGCTCGTACGAGCGCGGCGACCGCGCGGTGACCGTGCAGAAGCTCGCCGAACTGGCCGCCTTCTACGGCGTCCCGGTGGCCGAACTGCTTCCCGGCGGGGCCCCGTCCGGCGCGGCCGAGCCGCCGCCGCGACTGGTGCTGGACCTGGAGAAACTGCAGGACGCCCCGGCCGACCAAGCCGGGCCGTTGCTCCGCTACGCGGCGACCATCCAGTCCCAGCGTGGCGACTACAACGGCAAGGTGCTCTCCATTCGCCAGGACGACCTGCGCACGCTCGCGGTGATCTACGACCGCCCGCCGAGCAAGCTCACCGAGGACCTGTTGAAGTGGGGCGTGCTGCACCCCGGCCGTGGCCGCGACGAGGACTACTGACCAACGTCAGGACGCCAGTGTCGGCTTCAGGTCGAGGATGCGACCGAGCAGGCCGTTGACGAACGTCGGTGACTGGTCGGTGGACAGCTCGGTGACCAGTTCCACCGCCTCGCTGATCGCGACCGCGTCGGGGACCTCGTCGCACCAGAGCAATTCGTAGACCCCGATCCGCAGCACGTTGCGGTCGACGGCGGGCATCCGATCCAGTGCCCAATCCAGCGTGTAGGTGCTGAGCAATTCGTCGATGCGCGGTCGGTGCGCACACACGCCCTCGACCAGCGCGACCGTGTATTCGCGCACCGGCGGATCCTCGGCAGCCACCCGCTCGGACAGAGTGAGCAGCACGTCCCGCCCACGCAGGTCCGCCTCAAAAAGGATGTCGACCGCGCGTTTGCGGGCTTTCGCACGAGCGCTCAGTTGACGCGCCCGGTGTACTCGCCGCTGCGGGTGTCGACCTTGACCTTCTCGCCGGTCACGATGAACAACGGCACCTGAATGGACGCGCCGGTCTCCAGCGTGGCCGGCTTGGTGCCGGAGGTGGAGCGGTCCCCCACCAGGCCCGGCTCGGTGTAGGAGATGACCAGTTCCACCGACGGGGGCAGTTCCACGTACAGTGCGGCGCCCTCGTGCAGCGCGACCGTGGCCATCTGGTTCTCCAGCAAGTACTTCGCCCCATCGCCGACCGTGGCCTCGGGCACATTGGTCTGCTCGAAGGACTGCGTGTCCATAAACACGAAGTCCTCGCCGTCCTTGTACAGGTACTGCATCTCGCGCCGGTCCACACTGGCCGTCTCGACCTTCACGCCGGCGTTGAAGGTCTTGTCCACGACCTTGCCGGAGAGCACGTTCTTCAGCTTCGTGCGCACGAACGCGGGACCCTTGCCGGGCTTGACGTGCTGGAACTCCACGACGGACCAGAGCACCCCGTCCATGTTGAGCACGAGCCCGTTCTTCAGATCGTTCGTTGTGGCCACGAGGCTTTTTCTCCTGCGTCTGCATCAAATTGGTCAGCGGACGAGGATAACGCGCGCGGACTCAGTCCAGGACCAGCAGTTCCTTGGTGGACAGGGTCAGCAGCTCCGGCCCGTCGATGCCCACCACCAGGGTGTCCTCGATGCGCACCCCACCCTGGCCGGGCAGGTACACACCGGGTTCCACGGTCACCGGGCAGCCGGCCGGCAGCGTCCCGGCTCCGGTCGCGGCAATCAACGGCGCCTCATGGATCTGCAGCCCGACGCCGTGCCCGAGCCCGTGCCCGAAGTGCTCCCCGTGCCCGGCCTCGATGATCACCGTGCGGGCGGCCGCGTCCACGGCGGTCACCTCGACACCCGGCGCCAGCGCCTCCCGGCCGGCCCGTTGCGCGGCGAAAACCAGGTCGTAGATCTCTACCTGCCAGTCCGCGGGGTTGGCTCCCACCACGAACGTGCGGGTCATGTCCGAGTGATAGCCGTCGAACCGGGCGCCGAAATCGATCTTCAGCAGGTCGCCCTGCAGAATCCGCCGGTCGGTGGGACGGTGGTGCGGGATCGCCGAGTTCGGCCCCGCGGCCACGATGGTCTCGAACGCCGCGGCCTCCGCCCCCGACTCGAGCATGCGCCGCTCCAGTTCCCGGGCCACGTGCCGTTCGGTGCGCCCGAGCACCAGGCCGTCGACCACGTCGGCCAGCGCGGCATCGGCAATCGCCGCGGCCTGGCGCAGCGCCGCGAGTTCCACCTCGTCCTTGACCATGCGCAACATCTCCACCGCACGGGCCACGGAGACCAGGTCGATGTCCGGGCACTCGCCGCGCAGGGCGGTGTGCAGGTCCACGGTCACCTGGTGGGACTCGAAGGCCAACCGGCGCACGCCGAGCGCCGCCGCACGCCGGGCCAACTCCGCGGCCACCGCGCGCTCCACGACCAACTCCACGTCCGGCGCCGCTGCCCCGGCCGCGACCGCGTACCGGGTGTCGGTGGCCAGCAGCGCGGCGTCGGCGGTGACCAACAGCGCGGCATTGGACGAGGCCAATCCGGTCAGATAGCGCACATTGACCAGATCGGTGATCAGCGCCGCGTCCTGCTCGGCGGCGGCGAGCGTCGAGCGCAACCGATCGCGGCGCGCAGCGTGGACATCGGGCACCCGATCAGCGTACGGCTGCGCGCACAGGCGCGGGCCCCGTGGACGCAATCGTCAACGGGGCCCGAATTGTTTGCGGGGTTCAGCCACCGCACTTGCAGTTATCACCGCAGTTGCACGGGTCACAGGTGCATCCGCCTGCGTGGGTCTCCGGCTCGGAGCTCATGGTCGCCTCCCTCCGATGGGGGATACGGATCTTGCTCCGCCACACGCTACCCCCGGGCCGACCGAAGCCGACATCCCGCAACGCTGAGACACCCTCAGATGAGGGTCAAAGCCCGCAGCGCCAACCGATAGGAGTCCAGGCCGAACCCGGCGATGGTGCCGGTGGCCACCCCGGCGATCACCGAGTTGTGCCGGAAGGTCTCCCTGCGCGCCGGGTTGGAGATGTGCACCTCGATCAGCGGGGCACGTAGCTGCGCGCAGGCGTCGCGCACGGCGTAGGAGTAGTGGGTGAACGCGGCCGGGTTGAGCACCACCGGAATTTCCTCGTCGGCGGCGGCGTGCAACCAGCCGATCAACTCGGCCTCATCGTCGGTCTGGCGGACCTCGACGGCCAGCCCGAGTTCGGCGCCGAGCGCCTTGCACTCCTGCACGAGATCCGCGTACGTGGTCGCCCCGTACACGTCGGGTTCGCGGGACCCCAACCGTCCCAGGTTCGGTCCGTTGAGTACCCACACCGTCCTCATGCGGAGATCCTTGAATAGGCCTCAACCAGCTGTTCGGGATCGGGATCCGCGGCAATCACCGGTTTCGCGAGGGCGTCGAGCACGACCAGGCGCAGTTTGTCGCCGCGGGACTTCTTGTCCACGCTCATGGCCGCCCGCAGCGTGGGCCAGCGGTCCGCGCGGTAACTGGTGGGCAGGCCCACCGCGGTGAGCACGCGACGGTGCCGATCGACCAGCGCCGCGTCGATGCGGCCCTGCAGCGCGGCCAGTTCGGCGACGAACGTCATGCCGACCGCAACCGCTTGGCCGTGCCGCCAGCGATAGCCCTCAGCGCGTTCGATGGCGTGGCCGAGGGTGTGCCCGTAGTTGAGCATCTCCCGACCGATGCCACCGCCGGCACCGGTCTCCTTGAGGTCGACGGAGACCACGTCCGCCTTCACCTTGATCGCGCGGGTGATCAGCTCCCGGGTCCAGCGACCCTCCGGGGTGATCGCCTGATCCGGTGCCCGCTCGAGGATGGCGAGGATCTCCGGGTCGGCAATGAAGCCGGCCTTGACCACCTCGGCCAGGCCGCTGCACCACTCGGCCGCGGGCAACGTGCGCAGCACCGCGAGATCGCACAGCACGCCGACCGGAGTATGAAAGGAACCCACCAGGTTCTTGCCCTCGTCGGTGTTGATCCCGGTCTTGCCACCCACCGCCGCGTCCACCATGGCCAACAACGTGGTGGGCACCGCCACCACCTTCACCCCGCGCAGCCAGGTGGCCGCGACGAAGCCGGCCAGGTCGGTGGTCGCACCCCCGCCCACCCCGACGATGGCATCGGTGCGGGTGAAGTTGGCCCGGCCCAGCGCCGACCAGCACTGCGCCGCGGTGGCAATGGTCTTGGCTTCTTCCGCGTCCGGCACCTCGATGGGCAGCGTGCGATAGCCGGCCTTGACCAGGTGCTCGCCGATCGCCGCGCCGAGGAATCGCAGCGGCGCCGGACAGATCACCGCGACTGACGCGACCTCAGAACCCAACAGGGCGGGCAGTTCCCCTGCCAGACCGTAACCCACCAGTACGTCGTAGGGTGCGGGGCCGGCCACGTGCAGCCGGTCGGGCTCGGCCGGGTTCATGAGCCCACCTCGGTGGACTCCAGCGCAGCCAGCACCTGCGCGACCACTTCGTTGACCCGACCGTCGGCGGGGATGGTGGCGGTGGCCACCTCGGAGTACAGCGGGCGGCGCGCGTCCAGCAGCTTCTTCAGCGTGGCCCGCGGGTTCTCCAGCAGCAGCGGACGGTCCCGGTTCAGCCCGACCCGCCGAGCGGCCATGGGCAACCCGACCTCGAGATAAATCACCCGGTGCCCGGCCAGGGCCGCCCGGGTCTGCTCGGCCAGCACCGCACCACCGCCGAGGGCCAGCACCCCGTCGAAGGAGGCCAGGGCCCGGGCCACCGCGTCGATCTCCATCGCGCGGAACACGGGCTCGCCGTCCTCCACGAAGATCGACGAGACCGGCTTGCCCGCCGCCGCGGCGATGTCCGCGTCGGTGTCCCGGAACGCGCAACCCAACTTCAGCGCCACCTGACGCCCGATCGTGCTCTTGCCGGCGCCGGGCGCGCCGACCAACACCGCCCTGGGACTCATGCCGCCGCCTCGTTCCTCGGCGGCGTCATGAGGCACTTGGGGGCTGTGCTTATTGATTCGCTCGCAAGCTCGCTCATGACCACCCCAGGCCGCGTTCGTCGAGCGCCGCACGGTAGCCCGCGATGTTGCGCGCGGTCTCGGCCACCGAGTCGCCGCCGAACTTCTCCAACACCGCGTCGGCCAGCACCAGGGCCACCATGGCCTCGGCCACCACGCCGGCCGCCGGCACGGCGCACGCGTCGGAGCGCTGCGCGATGGCCTTGGCCGCCTCGCCGGTGGCCACGTCGACGGTGTCCAACGCGCGCGGCACCGTGGAGATGGGCTTCATCGCCGCGCGCACCCGCAGCACCTCGCCGGTGCTCATGCCGCCCTCGGTGCCGCCGGAACGCCCGGAGCGCCGGCGTGGGCCGTCCTGCGATGCCTCGATCTCGTCGTGCGCCTTCGAGCCGGGGGTGGCGGCCAACGCGAAGCCGTCGCCGACCTCGACGCCCTTGATGGCCTGGATGCCCATCAGCGCCGCGGCCAGCCGAGCGTCCAACCGGCGGTCCCAATGCACGTGACTGCCCAGGCCCGGCGGCAGGCCGTGCACCACCACCTCGACCACGCCGCCGAGGGTGTCCCCGGCGTCCTTGGCCGCGTCCACCTCCGCGATCATCGCGGTGGCGATCTGCGGGTCGAAACAGCGCACCGGGCTGGCGTCCACCGCTTCGGAGTCCCCGCGGCCGGGCACCGGGGCGCCCAACGGGACCGCGACGGTACCGATGCGCACCACGTGGCTGAGCACGACCGCATCCAGGGTCTGCGCCAGGAAGGCCTTGGCGACCGACCCGAGCGCCACCCGAGCGGCGGTCTCCCGGGCACTGGCCCGCTCCAGCACCGGACGGGCGTCATCGAAGCCGTACTTCTGCATGCCGACCAGGTCGGCATGGCCGGGCCGGGGCCGGGTCAGCGGGGCGTTACGCGCGATCCCCGCGAGCTCCTCGGCGTCCACCGGATCCGCGGACATCACCCGGTCCCACTTGGGCCACTCGGAGTTGCCCACCTGAATGGCCACCGGGCCACCCTGGGTGATCCCGTGCCGCAGGCCACCGACGAAGCTGATGTCGTCCTGCTCGAACTTCATCCGGGCGCCGCGGCCGTAGCCCAGCCGGCGCCGGGCGAGCTCGGCACCGACCTCCTTGGAGGACGTGCGCACGCCCGCCGGCAATCCCTCCAGGATCGCGGTGAGGGCGGGGCCGTGGGACTCCCCAGCCGTGAGCCAGCGCAACATGAGCCTCATTCTCCCATGTCAGAGCATGCGTTCGGCCAGGACGGGCGCCCGACGGGTATCGGTCCGGCAGTGACGATGTGAAGCAGTACCGCTTTCGGGGTGAGAAACGCATACTGGCTGGTGGGGGCAGCACAGTTTCGTGAGCAGGGGACGCACAACCATGGGCGAGGCCGCACATACCCGCTGGTGGCGCACCGCGCTGCTGGCGTCCGCCTGTCTGGTACTCGCCGCCTGCGGCGGATCCGCCCCCAAGGCGCAGGACATGGCCCCGGTGGGCACCTCCGAGGCGGTCAAGATCAGCCCGCAACCGGGCACCGTTGGCGTGGCGCTGAACGCCCCGATCACCGTCACCAGCGCTCGCGGCACGCTGGAGCACGTGGACGTCACCGACAAGAACGGCGCCTACCTGGCCGGCGCCTTCAACGCCGAGCGCACCACCTGGACCGCCACCGACCTGCTGCGCCCGAACACCGACTACTCGGTGCGGGCCATCGCGGATGACCACGGCGACCCGGTGACCAACCTGAGCACCTTCCACACAAAGGATCTGACGGAAGCTCAGTCGCTGATCGCCGAGCAGGTCACCCCGGCCGACGGGGACAAGGTCGGCGTCGCATATCCGATGATCGTCCAGTTCAACCACCAGGTGCACAACCGCAAGGCGATCACCGATGCATTGGCGGTGGAGACCTTCCCGCACGTGGACGGCGCCTGGTACTGGATCGACCCGGCCACCGTGGACTACCGCCCGCAGGGCTACTGGCCGGCCGGCACGGTGGTCACCCTGCACGCGAACCTGCGCGGGATCGACGCGGGGAACGGGTTGTGGGGGGCGGCCGACCGCACCTCGACGTTCACCGTGGGTCGCCAACAGGAGATCGACGTGGACGTGAAGGCCGACCGCATGACGGTGGTGCGCGACGGCAAACAGGTCGCGAGTTTTCCCATCTCCAGCGGCAAACCGGGCTGGGAGACCCGCAACGGGACCAAGGTGATCATGGAGAAGGTCACCGACAAGACGTGGACCAACCAGGCCATCGACGCTCCCGAGCACTACGTCAAGCACTCGCAATGGGCGCTGCGGATGACCAACTCCGGGGAGTTCATTCACGACGCCCCGTGGAACGCGGCGCACTTCGGTGAGGACAACGCCAGCCACGGCTGCGTGGGCCTGTCCACCGACAACATGTCCTGGCTGTTCGACCACATCATGGTCGGCGATCCGGTGGTGGTCACCGGGTCCCCCGTGCCCTTCGTCGAACTCGACAACCGCATTCAGGACTGGAATGTCCCTTGGGATCGCTGGCTGGGTAACAACCTGGACCTCTCCGATCACTGAGCCCCACGGACAAGTCGGATTCGCCCCATCAATGCCCTTCGCCACTTGTGAGCGGCGTGTCGCGGTCCGAACACTGGCTGTGTGTTACGTCGTGATCACGGTCGGTGGTTGAACCTGTGGGGATTCCACCAACTCCATAACGCCCGGAACGGGGCGTCCCGCGGCCTCGTCCCAGTGCGCACGGGTGACTTTCGAGAACCCGTACTCGTGCAACACACATCGGGGGATGCAATCAACGCCACACGTAAGGCCGTGAGATCCGCCTCCGCGGCGATCACTCTGGTGCTGGCCGGGTCGTTGTTGGCCGGCTGCACCGGGGCGACCGCGTCGGCCAGTGCGCCCGCGGCTCCCCCGGCGCCCGTCCCGGCCGATGTCTCGATCACCCCGAACGACGGCACCGACACCGTGCTGCCCAACGGCGTGGTGACGGTCAGCGCCAGGACAGGCACCTTGAACCACGTCGACGTGACCGACCCGAGCGGGGTGTACCTGCTCGGCAGCTACAACGTCGGGCACACGGTCTGGACCTCGACCGCACCCCTGGTGCCGGCCTCGGACTACGCGGTGAAGGTCTCCACGACCGGCCCGACCGGGGACCTGGCCGATGCGACCTCCGCGTTCGCCACCGCCGCGGTGGACGCCGCCAAACGACTGCTTGTCTCGCAGGTCACCCCGGCGGACGGGGACACCGTGGGTGTCGCCTATCCGTTGGTCGTGCAGTTCAACCACTCGGTGATCAACCGCGAGGAGGTCACCAAGAAACTTCAGGTGACCACTACCCCGCAGGTGAACGGCGCCTGGTACTGGATCGACGCGCAGACCGTGGACTACCGGCCGCAGGGCTTCTGGCCGGAGGGCACCGTGGTCAAGCTGAACGCGAACCTCACCGGGGTCAGCGGCGGCAACGGACTGTGGGGCGTCAAAAACCTGGCGTCGGGGTTCACCGTGGGCCGCCAGCAGGTCATCAAGGTCAACGTGAAGACCCACAAGCTGACCGTGGTACGCGACGGCAAGACCATCGCCTCGTTCCCGGTGTCCACCGGCAAGCCGGGCTGGGAAACGCGCGGCGGCACCAAGGTGATCATGGAGAAGGTCCTCAACAAGCACTGGACCAACACCGCGATCGACGCCCCGGAGGCGTACAGCCTCTATTCCGCGCACGCCATGCGGATGACGAACTCCGGTGAGTTCATCCACGACGCGCCGTGGAACACCGGCAACATCGGCGCGGCCAACACCAGCCACGGCTGCGTGGGCATGACCGTCTCCGACATGGCCTGGCTCTACGACCACACCATCGTGGGCGACGCGGTGATCGTCACCGGCTCACCGAAGCCGTACACCGAGATCTACAACCGCTACCAGGACTGGAACGTCTCCTGGACGAAGTGGCAGACCGGCAACTACAACCTCTCCGACGGCTAGTTCATCGGTGATCGGCCCAGCGACTTGCTGACCGGAGCCAATGCGCCCCCACCGAGCCAGGTCGGGTCCACCTCCTGGTCGTGGTCCGTCGGGTCGGCGTGGGCGCCCATGAATTGGAACGCCTGGGTGGCCGCGTAGAGCACCAGATCATGCGCCGGTAGCGGGTTGCCGAGCGCCGCGAGGTAGGCGTAGAACCCCGACGTCGAGGCGCTCTCCTTCGGCCCCACTCGGCGCAACGCGGCGACGTAGGTCTGCGCCGCCGGACCGGCCGGGTCGAACGGCAGCACGGTCAACGGGGCACCACCGGTCGCCGCCACCAGCGGGCTCTGCAGCAACCACGGTGCCAGGTAGGTGCCGTACGGGGGGGCCGGTCCGGCCTCCGCGGCGGCCAGCGCCGACTGGGCGACCTGCCAGCCCGCGACGGCCAGCACGGCGTCGGGCCGTTCGCCGTTGGGCCCCGTCGCGGGGACCACGGAGATCTTCGCGGCAACGACGGCTGCGCGGACCTCGCGATCGGCGGCGACGCCACGCGGTGAGCTGTCCGTGATCAGCTGCAGGCGCTTGACGCCGCGACCGCCCAGGAATGCGACCACGGCGCGCAGGGCGGCGGCATCGGCCGGGGCCAGGGCTTGCGACGGGCACCCGGTGAGCGGGCCTCGTGACCCGCCGAGCACGGCGCCCAGCGCGGCCGCGGCGCACTCCGGGCCATCCGGGCCGGACGGGCCGGCCGGCCCCGGCCCGGATGGCCCAGCATCAAGGACCTGGACCGCGACCTGGCGCCCCTGATGCAGCGTCAGCAGCGATCGACCGGCCGGTAGCTGAACCTGCGCCCATAGGCCCTGCGTGCCCGGACGGGGCTCGGCCCGGTAGCGCCGACCGTCCACGACGACGTCGGTGAACCGGTCGGTCATCACGTGCACCAGGTTGAGGCCGGGGCGTTGCGGGGTCACCACGAGCCCGGTGATGGCGTCATCGAGATCGATCGCCCTGGCCAGCGGAACGCCGGTGAGCGGAGGTGGACCGGGCGCGGGCAGGCTGGTCAAGACCGCGCCGACCACGAGCGCGCCGACCAGCACACCGAGTTCCAGCCGGGCCGGCACCCCGCCACCACCGGACGCGCCACCCCGGGATGTAACCGCGCCGCGGCGGGCGCGCAACCGGGCGCGCACGCCCAGGCCCAAGGCGCCGGCGGCGACCAGCAGTGCGACCTTGAGCACGACGAGGGCGCCGAAGCCGGTCAGGGTGAGCCCGTGCAGGGTGACGTTGTCGTTATGGGCCTGGAGCACGCCGGTGGCGGCGGCCAGCACGGCGGCACCGACCGCGACCGGGCCGAGTCGGCGCACCACCGCGGCCCGGCTCCCCGGCGCGGCCGTGGCCGAGGCCAGCGCCGCCCCCGCCCACACGGTGACCACCACGACGTGAGCGACCAGCAGGAACGTCGTGCCGGCCGAGTACCGCAGCGTGCCCCAGCACAGCCAACCGACGAGGAGCGCGCCCGCCGGGACACCGAGCAACGCCGACCGGGCCGGCGCTGCGCCCGCGCCGAGAACCAACAGCGGAACCAACACGAGATACCGAGGAGCGGCGAGATCCCCGATCGCGCCGACGACCGCCGCCACCGCACCGCAGCCCGCGGCGGTCGCCAGCAGCCGCGTGGCTCGTTCGGTGGGGCGCCCGGCCAAGGGACGGATCAGTGCGACCCCGGCCAGCAGGGCGGCCGCGGCCAGCGCCACAGCGCGGGCGACCGAGCTCGTGGCGGACAGATCCGCCGCAGACTCGCCGCCGTGCGCAAACGCGGGCGCCGCCGTTCCGATCTGACCGAGGGTCAGGATCAGGACGGCGGCGAAGCCGCGAAGGGTGGAGCGCGTTCGGCTCGCGGGCATTCCTACCGGACGTCTTCGTCCGCGACCGCGAAGACTTCCGAGTGGGGCAAGGCGTTGCCGAAGTCACCGTGTGGCCAGCTCAGCCGGTTGAATTGCACGCATGGTTGGCCGGTGCGCTGATCGACGAAGTTCTGATCCAGCGAGAGCTTGCCCTGCCTGCTGACGTCCAGGATGCACAGTTGATGGTTGCCGTCGACGTTGGTCCGGGCCACGAAGTAGTCGTTGAACGCGATCCGGCTGAGGTGCTCGGTTTCGTGGTAGAACCCGTCGGGGCCGATCTGGAAGTTATCCATCGCGCCCCAGTGCGGACCACCGGAGGTGTTGTCCACCACGTGGAAGCTGTCCGCCAGCGTCGGGCAGTCCGCCTGCGCACCACCGTGGGTGGCCTCTGTCACGGTGCGGATGTTGCAGGTGGTCGCGTTGCCGGCCTTGAGCAGTTTGCGGATGTCCAGCACGAACACCTGCTTGGTCACGTCGGCGCCGGTGAGGCTGGTCGAACCCGGCCCGCGGCCGATCACCGCGTTGAACAGGAAATCGTCGTCCGGGCTGACCTGGATCCAGCTGGACCCGGAGCAACCATCGCCCCGGGAGGTGCCCGGATAGTGGAACCCGGAGTAGGCCGTGACGTCCCAGACCTCGCGCCACACCGCGTCGACGGCGGTGATGTCCGGGGTGTAGTAGATGGCGCCACCGCACATCGCGGAAATGAAGACACCCCTGTGCTGATGCTGGTTGGTGATGCCGAGCTCCATGGTGCCGCGCGGCTCCTCCCACGCGGCGGAGGTCTCGATGCGGGGGCCGTCGGGCATGGCCGTGACCGACACCAGTTGAGCGTCGTCCCGCTTGGTGATGTCGAAGATCCGCACGGTGTCGCGCAGCAGGTACGGGTCCGGCTCGCGGATCGGGTCGAGCACGATGTTGCGCGGCTCGACGAAGTCCGAGGTGACCATGCGGTTGAGGTCCTCGCGCACCTGGATGCCGTGCGGGTTGGCGCAGGTGGGCTTGGGCAGCGGTGGGTAGTTCGAGCAGACGCCCTCGTGGCGCTCCGAGGACGCGGGCACCTCGGAGAGGGTTTTGCCCGCCTCGTCGAGGTGCACGATGCTGCCCGGCGAACCGCCGAAGCCGTTGCTCAACCGCACGGCGCCGTTGGTGTACTTGCAGGGCCCGGGGACGTCCGCGCCACCCATGTAGGTGCCGTATGCGGTGCCGTCCCGCAGGGTCCAGTACGCATCCGGGATCGAACCGCACGGGGTGTCCAGCGGCAGGTTGACCCCGGTGAGCTCGACCTTGGGCAACGCCTTGACGTTGAAGACGTAGGTGATGTCGCTGTACAGGCCGCCGGCGTAGATCGCGTCGCCCTTGTGCCACAGGTATTGCATGTGGTGAGGCTCGTTCGAGCTCACCGGAGAGACGGTCACGGTGTTGACGACCCGGCCCTGGGTCGGGGAACCCGCGGTCGCGTCGATGATCGCGAGAAAATCAGGACCGAGCGCGTTGTCCCTGAGCTTCTTCTCCGTGGCCTTGGGGTCGTTGAAGCTGGGGTCCACGCTGGGATTCAACTGGGTCAGGTCCGCGCTCGCGTGGTCACTGGCGTTCTCATCACCGGCCCACACCACGAGGTACTCGTGGCGGATGCGGCCGGCGGCGGTGACGATCTTCTGCGCCAGGGGGTTCGTGCCGTTGCGGGCCGAGACGATCAGGTCCCGCTTGGCCTTCAGAATCGCCGGGCTGTCCTGGACCAGGTGGTTGGTCGCGGTGAACACCACACCGTTGCTCGCCGTGAACGTCGAGGCGTTCAGCACCACGCGGTCGCTGGCACCTGCCTGCGGGGAATGCACCCCCACAAAGCCCGCCGCGATGAGCGCGGCGACCGCTCCGAGCACCGCCACCCGCCTGCGTGGCCGGCGGCTGTGGGCCGCCCACACCCCGGGGGCGCTTGTCATGGGATGTCCTCCTGGGGGGCTCGTTTCCGGCGGGTAACTTAAGTCCCGGCGTCAGGATAGATTTTTTCTGAGAATTTCGGTACACACCGAATGTCGGTAACTTAAAGGGGCAAATCGGCGGGCCCTTCCCACTCTGGCCCGACCCGGATGAAAGCCCCGTGAGTTAACCAAAATGCCGCACCCGTGGGCGCCGCTGTCCTAGTGTTTGCGAGGCAAACCGCTCAGCCGTCGTCGACCGTGGAGTACCAACTGGCGGTCGACGCCTCGCGACCCCTGGGCAGCTTCTTGCGCAACAGGGCGTTGACGGTGGCCAACTCGGCCGGGTCCTTGTGGGTGATCGCGGTACGGCCCCGCGCGATCAGCCGGCGGACCTCCTCGTTCTTGCTCCGGGCCAAGGTGCGGCGCAGGTCCTCGAACACCAGCAGGTCGAGTTTGCCGGTGCGGCGCAGCACCCGGGCGCCGATCTCCAGCAGCACGTCGGCCTGCCGGCGCAGCACCGCGCGGTCCCTGTTGGCCAACGCCTGCGCGGCGGCGGCATCCGCCGCAGCCAGGTCGGCGCGGTCCGTCTCGGTGCCACCGGCCGCGATCTTGCGGGCCACCACCTCGCGCAGGTTGCGCACCCGTTCCATCAGCGCGGGCAGCTTGAGGGCGTCCTCGACGTCATCGAGCAGGGTCTGGGCGTCCAGCAGTCGGGCGTGGCAGGTGGACCCGGCCACCGGGTCCACCTCGGCGGCGCGCAACAACCGGCCGGCCTCTTCCAGCACGCCCTCGGCGTAAAGCCGGTCCAGGGTGCGGGTGGCCTCGGGCACCGGCAGTTCGGCCACCGCGCGACGTACCTCGTGCGCCCGGTCGGAGACCTCGGACAGGCTGGTGCGCAACTCGGCGGCGGACGGGGTCTCGGTGCGGCCGAGGTTCACGCCGATCTCGAAATCGGAATCCAGCACCGGGACGTAGGCCTCCGCGCGGACCGTGCGGCTGGCGTCGATCTCGATCGAGATCTCGATCTCGCTGCCCGCCGGCACGTCGCGGCGTAGTTCGCGCGGATGCAGGTCCAGTCGCCCGATCGGAGTGTTGCGGTCGGCGCGGGGGCGCTCCCCTTCCACCAGCGGAACCCGGATCAAGCCCTGCCCGGAGCCCTTGCGCACATCCACCGTGGTGTTCAGCACGATGCGACGGTGCGCGGGCAACTCGGTGCCCTTCTCCAACAGCCAGCGCACCTCCTTACCGGCCAGGCCCACGCCCACCGAGTGGGTGAGCACCGCGGCGCCGCCCACCAACGGGGCATGACGGTACGTCAGAACGTCGGGCTGAGTGGGCAGGGCGGTGCCGCGCGGATCGCGCAGCTCGATCGCGTAGCTGTTCGTGGTGCGCAGTGCGGCACGCAGCCGGGTGATGAAGGTGCCGTCCGCGGACACGTCGATGCGCCCGGAACGCCACGGTGGCCGGGCGTTGGCGTTGACGAACTCGATCGTGCAACCGGCCCAGTCGGTACCCGGCGGGGTTCCGGTCGCCTTACCGCCGACCAGCGGTTCGTCGTCCGCGCCGACCGCCTTGTGTTCCAGCTCCAGGGTGACCTCACCGGCCCGGCCGGTAGCGCCCGCCCGGCGCGGCACCCGCTGGGTGCCCGCGAAGATCGCGGCGCCGCGGGCCACCACGGTGATCGCGTCCATGGAGTGGTCCAGCGCAATGCCCAGACCGGCCACCGGATCGGCCAGCCGCTCACGAAGCGCCGGGGCCAGCGTGGCGCCACCGACCAGGATCACCCGTTCGATGTCGCCGGGGGCCAGGCCCTTCTCGGCCAGGGCGCGCCGGCACAGGTTCACCGAACGCGTATAGAGCGGGTCGGTGAACCGCTCCAACTCCGAGCGGTGGACCTCGCGGACGAACTCGAACGGCTTGCCGTCCTCGTCAGACAGCTCGACGCGCACCTCGGTGGTCTGATTGGCGGACAGCGCGATCTTCGCCGACTCCGCCGCGTGCTTGAGCTTGGCGATGTTGCCCGCCCAGCGGCGATTGCCCCGGTGCAGGTCGCTGAGCCCGTGTTCCTTGGCCACCGCGGGCACCAGCAGGTCCTCGACCAATGCCCAATCGATGAGCTTGCCCCCGAGGAAGTTGTCACCGGCGTGGTTGACCACGCCGAACTCGCCGTCCCGCACGTTGATCACCGCGGCGTCGAAGGTGCCGCCACCGAAGTCGTAGACCAACCAGAACGCGCGGTGGTCCCCCGCGGTGCCGGCGTAGGCCCAGGCGGCCGCGGTGGGTTCCTGGATCAGCGGGGCAAACCCCAGTCCGGCCAGCCCCGCCGCCCGTCGGGTGGCGTCGCACTGGTCGAGTTCGAATGCGGCGGGCACGGTGATCACCGCGGCCTCGACCTGCTCGCCGGTGGACCGGGCCAGGTCGGCGCGCAGCGACTTGAGCACCTCGGCGGACAGTTCCTCCGGGGTCATCCGACGCCCGGAGGCGGCGAACAGCTTGTGCTCGCCGGGGCTGCCCATCTGCAGCTTGAACTCGCCGCACGCGTTGTCCGGGTCGCGTTCCAAGCGGCTCTTCGCCTCGTCGCCGACGTAGACGTTGCCGTTCTCCGACACGTACACCGCGGACGGGGTGAACTCGCGCTGCCAAGTGTTCCGGACCACGGTGGCATCGGCGCCTGCGGCAATCGCCAGCGCGCTGTTGGTGGTGCCCAGGTCGACGCCGACGTCGATGGTCTCCCGACCCGTCATGAACGACCTCCCAGTAAGCGCTTCTTCTTCTCCGGCCGGGCCACGATCACCTGCCCGATCTGAATGCGCCGGCCGTCCCGGTACACACACGGCCGCACCGTCTCCAACACGGTCTCCCCGGAGGCGTCCGGACGCGGCTCGTAGGCGATCACCTCCAACGCCATGCCGGGATCGAAGTTGGTCCCGTCGTGGTCCTGGAAGGACAGCCCGGCTTCGGCCAGCGCGGTGCACGCCGCCCGCAGGTGCCGGGCAGCCTGGCGTTGCTCGTCGGACCCGGTGCTGGCCAGCTTGCGCCCGGCCCGCCACAGGTTGGTCAGCGCGTCGGCGAACTCGTCGTCACGTGCCTGCCGCCCGTTCATTCCTGCACTCCCCCGGTGCGTTCGTCCAGCCAGGCATCGATGGACCGGCGGCGGAACCTGGCCGCACCGGCCAACACCACGGAGGTGGCCAATCCGATCGCCACGGTGATCGGCCGGCCGAACAGCGGCAGGCAGGTAGCGACACCGGCGTCGATGGGCAGCCCGTGGCGCACCCAGCGCACCCAGCGGGTCATCGGTACTTGCGCATAGACGAACTCGTCGTCAGACAGGTAGGAGCCCAGCGGGTAGACCGGGACCCAGAACACGGTGACGAAGCGGGTCTCCACCCAGGTGTCCTCGGCGTACGCGCGATGGCCGTGCGGCCGCACGCCGCAGCCGGC
>DASQPJ010000139.1:0-15526 GCA_035644015.1 Sporichthyaceae bacterium | reverse complement strand
TCGACCGGCTGGCTGCCGAGGCTCGCCTGCCGGAGGGTCCGCCGCCGCCGGCGCCCGGCGCCGAGGTCTGGCCGGCCGTCGCGGACCAGCGGGTCGCCGTGGTCGCGGCCCTGGACGCGGAACGCGGTCTGCCGGTCGGGTGGGCGATCCCGCTGACCCGCTCCGAGGGCGAGGACACCTGGAGCACGACAATCTGGCGCACACGTCGCGGCGAGGTGTTCCTGCGCCCGGGCACCTCGCCGGCCGGGTTGCGGCTGCCGCTGGACGCCCTGGCCTGGACCCCGCCGCCGGTCGAAACCGAGCGCTCCCGCTTCGCGCCGACCACCCCGCTGCCCCGCCACGCCGCCGGACCCGCCGGTGCCCCACGCCCATCCGGCGGGCCGCAGGTCGCGATCGTGCCGCCGGAGAAGGCCCGCCCCGGCGCGTTGTGCGTGCAGGAGCGCGACGGTCACGTGTTCGTGTTCCTGCCGCCGTTCGCCGTGGCCGAGCACAGCGTGGAACTGGTGGCGGTCATCGAGGCGGCGGCTGGGGCCACCGGGGTGCCGGTCGTTCTCGAGGGATACCCGCCGGCCGGCGACGCCCGCCTCGCCACGTTGACCGTCACCCCCGACCCCGGGGTGATCGAGGTGAACGTGCATCCGTCGGCCAGTTGGACGGGTCTGTCCGAGGTCACCCGGACCTTGCACCTCGCCGCCGTGAAGGTGGGGCTGGCCGCCGAGACCTTCGGCATGGACGGCCTGCACACCGGCACCGGCGGCGGCGGCCACCTCACCCTGGGCGGGAAGACCCCGAAGGACTCCCCGCTGCTGCGCCGACCCGACCTATTGGTCAGCATGCTCACCTACTGGCAGCACCACCCGGGCCTGAGCTACCTGTTCTCCGGTCGCTTCATCGGCCCGACCAGCCAGGCGCCGCGGGTCGACGAGGCCCGCCACGAAACGCTCTACGAACTCGAGATCGCCTTCGCCGAACTTGCCGCGATGGAGGACCCGCGTCCCTGGCAGATCGACCGGGCGCTGCGCCACCTGCTGACCGACATCACCGGCAACACCCACCGCAGCGAGTTCTGCATCGACAAGCTGTACAGCCCGGACTCCGACCGTGGCCGGTTGGGTCTGCTGGAACTGCGTGGCTTCGAGATGGCCCCGCACCCGGACATGACCCTGGTGCAGGCGCTGCTGGTGCGCGCCCTGGTGGCGCGGTTCTGGGCCGACCCCTACACCGCTCCCCTGGTGCGCTGGGGCACCCGCCTGCACGACACCTTCCTGTTGCCGGAGTACGCCCTGGCCGACGTCTCCGACGTGGTGTCCGACCTGAACGCACACGGCCTGGCGTTCTCCCCGGCGTGGTTGGACCCCTTTGCGGAGTTCCGCTTCCCCCGTCTGGGGTCGGTCGACGTCGACGAGGTGCATCTGGAGCTGCGCACCGCGATCGAGCCGTGGCACGTGCTCGGCGAGGAGGCGAGCGGCACCGGCACCGCCCGGTACGTCGACTCCTCCACCGAGCGCGTACAGGTCAAGGTCACCGGCGCCGTGCCGGGACGTCACGTGGTCACCTGCAACGGCGTGCCGTTGCCGCTGGCCCCGACCCGCGCGGCCGGCTCCCTGGTGGCCGGGGTCCGGTTCCGGGCGTGGGCGCCGCACTCCGCGCTGCACCCGACGATCCCGATCCACTCCCCGCTGGTGTTCGACGTCATCGACGCCTGGAACAACCGCTCGCTGGGCGGCTGCACGTACCACGTCACCCACCCGGGGGGTCTGGCGTGGGAGAAGTTCCCGGTCAACGCGGCCGAGGCGGAGTCCCGGCGCGGCGCGCGGTTCACCGTCGGTGGGCACACTTCCGGGCCGGTGGACCCTGCCGCATGGCAGTCTTCGTCCATGCATTCCTCGCCGGGTAGCTCCCTGGTCGCCTCGACCGCGGCCGCCGCCGGTGAATACCCGCGCACGCTCGACCTGCGCCGCTTCCCCGCGCCCCGGTGACCGACACACTGCCTGCAACCGGGCCGGGCAGCCGCGAGTCCAGCCGCGGGATGGTGCACGCGTACGCCGCCCGACGGGCCGCGCAGCGGGCCTGTTGGGACGAGATGGTCGGGTTCCACGGCCGGGTGCGCCGCGGCTGGCGGGAGCTATCCGCCGTCGCCGAGCAACTCGGTCCGCAGGGGCTGGCCGCGGCGGCCGCCGAGGCCGAGCGACTGCTCGACGAGGACGGCGTCACCTACCGGCCGCTGGGCGCGGCGGAGGAGCAGCGCTGGGGCCTGGACCCGCTGCCGGTCTTCCTCGACGAGGTCGAGTGGGCGGTGCTGGAACCCGGCCTGGCACAACGAGCGCAGTTGCTCGACAGCCTGCTGGCCGACCTGTACGGGCCGCGGGAGTCAATCCGCTCCGGGCTGCTGCCCCCCGAGGTGGTGCACGCCCACCCCGGCTTCCTGCGCGCCTGGGACGGGATGATCGGGGTCAAGCGCCAACTGTTCCTGGCCGCCACCGATCTGGGCCGGGCCCGCGACGGTGGCTGGTGCGTGGTCGCCGACCGGGTGCAGGCGCCTTCGGGTGCGGGCTACGCCATGGCCAACCGCCGGGTCGTCTCCCGAGTACTGCCGAGCCTGCACCGGGAGGCGGAGATCCACCGGCTGGGCCCGTTCTTCCACGCCATGCGCCTCGGGCTGGAACAGGTCGCCCCGCCCACCGCGGAAGCACCGCGCACCGTGCTGCTCACCCCCGGCACGCACAGCGAGACCGCGTTCGAGCAGGCCTACCTGTCCACCCTGCTGGGTTATCCGCTGGTCCGTGGGCCGGACCTGATGGTTGCCGAGGGTCGGGTGTGGCGACGGACCCTGGGCCGCCGCGAGCCGGTGGACGTGATCCTGCGCCGGGTGGACAGCTCGTTCTGCGATCCGCTGGACCTGCGCCCCGATTCCGAGCTCGGTGTGCCCGGCCTGGTTGAGGCGGCCCGCTCGGGCAACGTCGCGGTGGTCAACGGTCTGGGCGCCGGGGTGGTGGAGAACCCGGCGCTGTTGCCGTTCCTGCCCGCGCTGTGCCAACTGCTGCTGGACGAACCGCTGCGGCTGAAGTCGGTGCCGACCTGGTGGTGCGGTGACCCCGACGGAATGCGCCGAGTGGGCGAGCAGCTGGCCGACCTGGTGATCAAACCGTTGGCCCGCGGGATCGGACGCAATCACATCAACGGGTGGGAGCTGTCCGATGCCGAGCGCGACGACCTGCGCCGGCGCATCGAGACCGAGCCCTACGCCTGGGTGGTCCAGGAGGCGCTGGCGTGTTCCACCGCACCCAGCGTGGTGGCCGACGATCTGTTCCCACAAACGCTCACCCTGCGCACGTTCGCGGTGGCCTCCGGCCCCGGCTATCAGGTGATGACCGGCGGCCTGGGCCAGGTGCGCACCCCGCACCTCGGCCTGACGGCACGTCAGATACCACCCACGTCGAAGGACATCTGGATCCGCAACACCCGCGGCGCGCCCACCGTGGCGCCGTGGGTGCGCGAGGCCACCCCGTCCCAGATCCTGCCGATGACCGATTCCCCCCGGGTCATCGAGGACATGTTCTGGTTGGGCCGCTACGCGGAGCGGGCCGAGGACACCGCACGCCTGCTGCGCGCGGTGAACGACCGCTGGGCGGATTTCCACAACTCCCCCGAGCAGCACGGCGCCGCCGCGCTGGCCGTGCTGTTGCGCACGCTGACCGAGGTCACCGGCACCGCGCCGGGCTTCGCCGACGTGCATGCCGGCACGCGGTTCACCAGCCGGTCGCCGGAGTTGCTGTCCCTGCTGCTCGACGAGGACCGGCCGGGCACCCTGGCCTATGCGGTGCGTCGACTCACCGTGGCGTCCGGGGATGTGCGTGAGCAACTGTCCACGGACACCTGGATGGTGCTCGGCGGTCTGGAACGCGACCTGCACGCGCTGGCCGCGCAGGCGAGGGCGCAGGGCCCGGGCCCGGACACCCCGACCGCGATCTCCCGGGTACTGGAGGGCCTGCTCGCGCTGTCCGGGCTGATGGCGGAGAGCCTGGTCCGCGACGCCGGCTGGCGGTTCTGTGAGATCGGTCGACGCCTGGAGCGGGCCTCGCACGTGTGCGCGCTGCTGTCCTCGGGTCTGGGTGGAGTGCGCAGCGCGGACACCGACAGCTTGGTCGTGGAATCGGTACTGATCGCGGCGGAGAGCATCATCACCTACCGCCGTCGCTACACCGCCCGGGCCGGGGTGGGCACCGTGCTGGACCTGTTGCTGGTGGATCGGGAGAACCCGCGGGCCATCGGCTACCAACTCGACCGGCTCGGCGAGGCGCTGGAGCGCATCCCGTCCGATGCGGAGCGCATGTCCGGGGTGCGCGAACTGCTCGGCGACCTGCGCTCCCGGGTGCGTGCCGCGGACACCCTGGCGTTGACTGTGGAGCAGGCCGACGGTGACCGCCCGGCGCTGCGCACGTTCCTCGCCGGGATGAGCACCGACCTGGTCACCCTGGCCGCGGACCTGGAGCGCATCTTCTTCGTCCAGGCCGCCCCGCAGCGCCCGCTGGCGGGCACCGTCCTTGCCGCGGAGTCCTGGTGAGTACGCCCGTCTCGATCTCGGTGCCACCGGATGCGCGGCGCTATCAGCTCACCCACCGCACCGAATACGGCTACGACGAGGACGTGCTGACCAGCTACGGTCGGGCTCATCTGATTCCCCGTCACGGTGAGGGTCAGTACCGCCTGGAGTACGCGGTGGACACCGACCCCGGCCCGGCCGATTTCTCCGAACACACCGACTTCTTCGGCAACCGTTCGGTGTACTTCGTGGTGCGCGAGCCACACCGGGAGCTGACCGTCACCGCGCGCAGTGTGGTCGCGGTAGACCGACCCGGGGTGGACCGCGAGGCCCTGCGCGATGTCCGTGCCCGGACCCTGCGTGATCGGCTGGCCGACCGCAGCGACCTGGACCCCGACCTGCTCGACGCCCGCCCGTTCCTGCTGCCCTCCCCAAGGATCGGACGTGCCCCGGAGGTCGGGGAATTCGCCGCCGACCTGATGCGGCCCGGCCGCAGCCTCGATGAGGTCCTCGTCGATCTGCTCGAGCGCATCGGGGAATTCGCCTACGTCGCCGGGGTCACCACGGTGTCCACCCCACTGGCCGAGCTACTGACCCGTCGCGAGGGCGTCTGTCAGGACTTCGCCCATCTCGGGGTGGCCGCACTGCGGGCGATCGGCCTGGCCGCCCGGTACGTCAGCGGCTACCTGGAGACCCGGCCCCCGCCCGGCCGACCGCGGCTGATCGGCGCAGACGCCTCGCACGCGTGGGTGTCGGTGTTCGCGCCCGGCCTCGGTTGGGTCGATCTCGACCCGACCAACCATCAATTCGTGGACGACTCCTACGTGGTCGCCGCGATCGGCCGCGACTACGGCGATGTGGCCCCCTTGCGCGGGGTGATCTTCACCGAGAGCACGCAGAGCACGCTGGATGTCTCGGTGGATATGACCCCGCTGGACGGGCCGGGCGTGGACACCGCGGTCGCCGGGTAGCCTGCAACCGGTGCGCGCCTTCACCTGCCCCCACTGCGGGGCACTGCTGTTCTTCGAGAACAGCCAGTGCCTGGCCTGCGGCTCCACGGTCGGCTACGACCGGCGCAGCGGCGAGTTCGTCCTGGTGCCCCCCGGGCTGCGCTGCGCCAACGCGGAGATTGCCGCGTGTAACTGGACCGCGCCGGGACCGGACCCGCTCTGTGACTGCTGCCAACTCACCCGCACCCGCCCCAACGACGCCGACACCGCGGGCATGGCGGCCTTCGTGCTGGCCCAGGGGGCGTCGCGCCGACTGCTCT
Organism: Sporichthyaceae bacterium; assembly: GCA_035644015.1. GTDB lineage: Bacteria > Actinomycetota > Actinomycetes > Sporichthyales > Sporichthyaceae > DASQPJ01. Next base: position 9,713 of record DASQPJ010000139.1, on the reverse strand, counting down.
ACCAACTCGACGACCTGGGCCTGCCGGTCCGCAATCGCGACGTCGACCCCGACCACGGACTCGCCTTCGACCTGCTGTCCAGCCTCAGCGAACCGGTCACCACCGGACACGACAACGGCATCATCACCATCGACCTGGCCGAGGGCGACGCCGGTCATCGGGAGGCGCTGCGGGTGCACCTGGCCGAGCCCTACCGCACCATGCTCGGGCACTTCCGCCACGAGGTCGGCCACTACTACTGGACCGTGCTGGTGGAGGGCCGCCCGGCGCTGGAGGTGTTCCGCGCACTGTTCGGCGACGAGCGGGCCGACTACGCCGCGGCCCTGCAGGCGCACTACACCAGCGACCCGGAGCCGAACTGGGAAGAGACCCACGTCTCGACCTATGCCACCGCCCACCCGTGGGAGGACTGGGCCGAGACGTGGGCGCACTACCTGCACATCCGGGACAGCCTGCAGACCGCGGCCGCCTACGGGATCATCGTGGCCGGTCCGGAGGTGGACACCCCGCCGGACCCGACGGCCCCGTTGAGCTCGGTCCCATTGGAGGACCACGACGACTTCGACGACCTGATCGATTCCTGGCTGCCGTTGACCTACGCCCTGAACCAGGTGAACCGGTCGATGGGCAAGCGCGACCTCTACCCGTTCGTGCTCTCCCCCACCGTGTTGGAGAAGCTGCGCCTGGTGCACTCGCTGATTGCCGCCGAGACAGCCGGGCGACCAGCCAGCTGACGCTGCCTCAGCCCGCGGCGGCGGCCTCGATTGCGGCGAGATCGATCTTCTGCATTGTCATCATCGCCTGCATCGAACGGTTGGCCCGTTCCGGATCCGGGTCGCTGTTCAGCTCCATCAGCCGGGTCGGGAACACCTGCCAGGACATCCCGAAGCGGTCCTTGAGCCAGCCGCACACGTTGGGCTCTCCGCCGCCGGACAGCAGCGCATCCCAGTAATAGTCGATCTCGGCCTGGTCCTTGCAGTGCACCTGGTAGGAGATCGCTTCGGTGAAGGTGAAGTGCGGCCCGCCGTTCAGCCCGACGAAGCTTTCCCCGTCGAGGGTGAACTCGACCACCATCACTGCACCCGGTTCGTTGCTCGGGGTGCCGCCGGATGGGGCGTGGACGATGTTGGTGACCGCCGAGTTCGGAAAGATCTTGATGTAGAACTCGGCCGCCTCCTCGGCGTTGTGGTTGAACCACAGGCATGGGGTGATGCGGGGCATGGGCCGGCCTCCTACTCGAACAATGCGGGCGTACTCGGGTCTGCACGATGGGCGAAGATCGCGGCCACCACCCGGTCCGGGGTGCGGCGGGGGGACAGTGGCGGAAGGTCGTCGGCGACGAAGAAGCCGACCCCGTCGGTTTCGTGGTCCCCGCCCGCTTCCCCACCGGTGAGCTCCCCGCAGAACACGATCTTGTAGGCGCTGAACGGCGATCCGGGGTCGTGCGCGTCGAACACCCCGACCAGGTGGGTCAACCGGGTGGTGTAGCCGGACTCCTCGGCGACCTCACGGGCCGCGGACACCGACGGGGCATCCCCCACGTCCGCCCACCCACCGGGCAAGGACCACCGCCCATCGGCCACCTCACGGACCAGCAACAACCGCCCGTGCTCGTCGAACACCGCGGCGCGCACGTCCACCTTGGGGGTCACGTAGCCCTCACTGGCGTGGTAGAGCTCGGGCAGGTCCACCTCGGGGCGCGCGGACATCTCGGCGAACATGCCCCGGGCGATCGAGCCCAGCTCGGCGTAACGGCGCTGGTCGTAGGGGTTCTCCGCGAACTCCGAGCCGATCCGGGCCATCGCATCCAGCTTGCGCGCCCAGTTCAGCCACACCGAGCCGTCCGGCACACTCATGAACCGTCCACCCGGGCCAGGGCACCAAGGTGGCCGGTGTCGTTGAACGAGTGCAGCGCACTGTTCCCGTCGCCGTACCAGGCCACCGTGGACAGCGACGCGGGCGCCAGTTGCAGCTTGTGAATCAGGTGTTCCGGGCCATCCAGCGCGAACCGGATCAGCATCTTGATCGGCGAAACGTGCGCCACCACCAGCAGGTTCTGGCCGGCGTGTCGGTCCAACATCCGCTCCTGCGCGTTGCTCACCCGGGCGGCCACCTCACGCAGGCTCTCCCCGCCGGGTGGGGCCAGCGCCGGGGAGGCCAACCAGGCGGCGATCTCCTCCGGCCAGCCCTCGCGGACCTCCTCGAAGGTCAGCCCGTCCCACACCCCGAAGTTGCACTCGCGCAGGTCCTCGTCGACCACCACGTCAACGGCGAGCGCGGCACCGGCCGCCGCTGCGGTCTGCCGGGCGCGGAGCAACGGTGAGCTGACGATCAGGTCGAGCCGTCCGGCCGTAGAAAGATGACGAGCCGTCACATTTGCTTGTTGTTCGCCGATCTCGGTCAACGGCGGGTCGGTCGCGCCGCCGCTGAACCGGCGCTGCACGGTGTGCGGGGTCTGCCCGTGGCGCAGCAGTCGCAGCGTGGTGGTGGTGCCCAGGTCGCGGGCCCAGCCGATGATCTTCGGCGCCGCCGGTGCGGCACTGACCACCACGTCGCCCCCACTGGGCGGCGCGACCACCTCGGTCGGTCCCCCGTCGAGTGCCTGGTTGGCCAGCCGATCGGCGTGCCCGTTCTGCGCACGCGGGATCCAGGTCCAGCTGACCCGGTCGGAGGTCGGGATCAGCGCACGGGCACGCGTGGCCAGCGGCTTGAGGTTGGCGTGCTTGACCGCCCAGCGCCCGGCCATCTGTTCGATGACCAGTTTGGAGTCCATCCGCACCTCGACCCGGGCCGCGGGGTCCAGTTCGAACGCGGCCTCCAATGCGGCGATCAGGCCGGAGTACTCCGCGACGTTGTTGGTCGTCTCGCCCAGCGTCGCGCAGCGTTCCGCCAACACCTCGCCGGTGTCCGCGTCGCGGACCACAGCGCCGTAGGAGGCCGGCCCCGGATTACCGCGGGCGGCGCCATCCGCTTCCACGACCAGCCTTCGGCCCGTCATCAGCTCACAGACCCGAGTCGGCCACGCGGACCAGGATCCGTCGACACTCCTCACAGCGGATGACCAGGTCCTCCGCGGCGGCCTTGATCACGCTGAGGTCGGTGGTCGACAGCTCCATCTGGCAGCCCTCGCAGCGGCCGCGGCGCAGGGCGGCCGCGCCCACGCCCCCAGAGCCGGCGCGGATCTTGTCGTACAGCGCCACCAACTCACCGGGCAGGCCTCCGGCCAGCGAGGCCCGTTCCCCGCCCAGCATGGCGGATTCGGACTCGATCTCGGCCAGCGCCGCGTCCCGGGCGGCGCCCACACTGATCAGGTCCGCGGCGATGGCGTCCCGCTCGGCGGAGAGCTCCGCCACCCGGGTCTGCGCGGCCTCCCGGCGTTCCATGATCTCCAGCACGGTGTCCTCGAGGTCGCCCTGCCGCCGGGCCAGGCTGATGATCTCGTGGGAGAGGCTCTCCAGCTCCTTGGCCGAACTCACCTGGCCCGCGTCCAGGCGCTGCTGGTCGCGTACCGCCCGGGCGCGGACCGCCTCCACGTCGGCCTCGGCCTTGACCTGCTCCCGGCCGATGTCGGAGTCCTCGGTCTGGGCGGCCACCAAGAGGTCGGCCACCTGGCTCTGACGCCGCGTCAGTTCAGCGAGCGTCACGGTCTCCGGCAGCGTTTCCCGGCGGTGGGCCAGCCGGTCCAGCCGGAAGTCCAGACCCGCCAGGTCGAGCAACCGCCACTGGTCCCCGAGCGCAACGTTCAGAACTCCTCCTCACGCACCGTGCGAGGTCCACGGGTCGGTTACCAGCGTGGAGATGTGAGTCTCCACCGTAGTCGCGCCCCCGGCATGGCGTTGCGCCAACCCGGTGCGCAGCGCGTGTGCGGCGTCGTGCAGCCAGGGCCACTCCCCGGCCCAGTGCGCCACGTCCACCAACGCGGGGCCGCCGGCCTCCAGCGCCTCGGAGGCCGGGTGGTGACGCAGGTCGGAGGTCAGATACACGTCCACCCCGGCCGCGCGGACCGCCGCCAACAGCGAATCACCGGCCCCGCCACAGACCGCCACCCGGCGCACCGGCCGTTCGGGATCACCGGCCACCCGCACCCCGGCCGCGGTGCGCGGCAGCCCGCGCACTGCCCGCTCGGTGAAGGCCGACAGCGATTCGGGCGCCGGCAGTTCGCAGATCCGCCCGATGCCGCAGGACGAGGGCTCGGCGGCCAGTTCGAGCACGTCGAAGGCGGGTTCCTCGTAGGGATGCGCGGCCCGCAGGGCGGCCAGCACGGCCGCCCGACGGGCCCGTGGCAGGACCATCTCCAGGCGGGTCTCCGCCACGGTCTCGATCGCGCCGACGGCGCCGATGGCGGGGTTGGCGCCGGCCAAGGGACGGAAGGTGCCGGTGCCCTCGACGGTGAACGCGCAGCGGTCGTAGTCCCCGATCGCCCCGGCGCCGGCCGCGGCCAGGGCGTCCAGCAGCGCCTGCGCGCCCGCGTGCGGCACGAACGTGGCGATCTTGTCCAACGCGGCGCCCGGTTCGGGTTCGATCGGCTCGCCCGCGGGCAGCCCGAGCGCCGCGGCCAACGCGTCGGACACCCCCGGCCGGGCCATGTCGGCGTTGGTGTGCGCAACCAGCAGCCCACACCCGGCGCTCAGCAGGCGATGCACCACCCGGCCCTTGGGCGTGGTGGCGGGCACCCCGTGCACCGGGCGCAGGAACAACGGATGGTGGGTGACCAGCAGGTCCGCGCCACACGCCCGGGCTTCCTCAGCCACCGCGCGCACCGGATCGACAGCGAACAGCACCCGGCGTACGGGGGCGTCGGGGTCCCCGCACACCAGGCCCACCGCGTCCCAGGACGCGGCCGTGTGCGGGTCGTAGAGGTGGTCCAGGACGGCCAGGACGTCACTCAGACGGGGAACATCCGTGGCGTCCGGCACGCCGGCGACATTAGCGGGCGCTGTGCTGCGCGGTGACGCACGCCTTGGAGCCGGACGGGCAGGAGCCGTCGGAGCCGGTCAGCTTGGAGTCCAGCGGCAGCGTGGTGGCCAGCAGGAAGCCGCACAGCAGAAGCAGCAGCACCATCCAGTTGACCAGCGCGAGCACCACGTTCATCGGGTCGATCCGCACCGCGTCGGCCGGGGCCCCGAGCACGTCCCACTCGGCCGCCATCTGGCGCGGGATCCACAGCCGCGTCGAGGCGTCCGGACGCGGTTCCCGGTGCAGACCCAGAACGGCCATCCGCGTGCCCACCTTCCCCGCAACGAGTCCCCGATCCGACGCACGGATCCGGGCCGACGGTTCCGGGATACGCGCACCGAAATGTCGACGCGCCCGCAATCGGACGAACACCACCCGAACGTCCCAACCCGACTCGTCCGTTCGGCCGATGCAAGTCAGACCGAACGAAGGAGCCCGCCGGCCCGTGATTCCGCGTCAAACCGGACACCACTTCGATGGAGGCCAGTGTTGTTTCAGAGAGAAGGAGCTGTGCCGTGATCAGCAAGTTCCTGGACCCGCTGGGCGCTATTGCCGGGACGTGGAACTGGACCAGCGCGCATGGTGGGGGCGGCATCGCTGCCCTGGCACTCACCACGGTCGTGCTGCTGGTGCACCTGGTCGTGCTCGGCGTGGTCCTCGCGCTGGTGTTCAACACCCGCGCCTCGATCGAGACCATCCGCGGATTCCGCCAGGGCGCCCGGTCCAAGATCCCCGGCCAGCGCAGCCACGCCGAGGCCGGCTCCCACGAGTGGTGGACCGAGCTCTAAGCGCGACCGGGTGGGCACAACTGGGTTCGAACCAGTGACATCTTGCTTGTAAGGCAAGCGCTCTACCGCTGAGCTATGCGCCCTCTGCGCCCGTCAGCGTAGCGAGCGCGTCATAGTACGCGGCGTGGTCGCGCGGGTGGGACAGGTCGCTGATCACCTTCCAGCGCACGATGCCCTCGGCGTCGATCAGGAACGTGGCCCGGGTGGCCACCCCGGACCCGGCGTCAAAGATCCCGTACGCCTGCGCGGTACCGCCGTGCGGCCAGAAGTCCGACAGCAACGGAAACTTGAAGCCCTCGTTGTCGGAGAACACCCGCAGCGTGTACGGCGAGTCCACGGACACCGCGAGGACCTGCACCTCGTCGTTCTGCAGGGCCTCCAGGTCGCCCTGGATCAGGTTCAGCTCACCGGCGCACACCCCGGTGAAGGCCAGCGGGTAGAAAACCAGCAGCACGACCCGACCCCGGAAGTCCGCCAACGAGGTCACCACGTTGTGCTGGTCGCGCAGCGCGAACTCCGGCGCCGGCGCCCCCACCGCGATCGAATCCGCCCCCAGGTTCATGGCGCACAGATTACGGCGGCAGCCCGTCAGCGGGTCTTGCGGGCTGCTTTCGGGGCCACCAAGCGGGTACCCGACCAGTCCCGAGCAGCGGAGATGCTGCTGGTCTGGGCCAGGCCGGCGGTGGGCGCCGCCTCCCCGATGTCACTGGGCTCGACGTGCCCGTCGCGGCCCGCCTTGGGGGTCAGCACCCAGATCACCCCACCGTCGGCCAGTGAGGTCAGGGCGTCCACCAGGACATCGACCAGGTCCCCATCGCCGTCCCGCCACCACAGCAGGACCGCATCGGCCACGTCGTCGTAGTCCTCATCGACCAGTTCGCCGCCGATGGCGTCCTCGATCGAGGCGCGCAAATCGTCGTCGACGTCGTCGTCGTAACCCAGCTCCTGGACGACCTGACCGGCGGTGACCCCGAGACGCCCCGGGGCCGCACCCCCAGCGCCCTCGGCGCTCGCGCTCACGGAAGAACCCTCCATAAAAGAACTCGCAGCCGACGCTGCTGCGCCGTAGTCCACCGCGCCGGGCGCCCAGACGCAAGTACCGGCCCATCGTGGCGCCTGGCGTGGGGATGACCGAGGACACACCCGCCTACCCGGCGGTAGGAGTGCATCCGGGGCCGGCAGCGACAACGATGGGAGGCAAAACAGGCTCATTTCGCCACTCCGCTCGACCAGCGGGACGGCTCCGGAACAGAACAGGACGCTGCGTTGACGACAGGACGCGAACGTTTCTCGGTGATCTCCGACGGACTACCCACCCAGTTGCCGGACGTCGATCCGGAGGAGACCAGGGAGTGGCTGCAGTCGCTGGATGCCATCGTCGACACCGGCGGCCGGGCCCGGGCCCGCTACCTCATGCTGCGCCTGTTGGAGCGCGCCCGGGAGCGTCAGGTGGGCGTACCGGGTCTGCGCAGCACCGACTTCATCAACACCATCGGCACCGAGGCGGAGCCGTGGTTCCCCGGCGATGAGTTCATCGAACGGCGCATCCGGGCCTTCATCCGGTGGAACGCCGCGGTGATGGTGTCCCGAGCAAACCGCCCCGGCATCGGGGTCGGCGGGCACATCGCCACCTACGCCTCCTCGGCCAGCCTCTACGAGGTCGGCTTCAACCACTTCTTCCGCGGCAAGAACGGCGGGGAGTCCGGCGACCAGGTGTTCATCCAGGGCCACGCCTCCCCCGGTATCTACGCCCGGGCGTTCCTCGAGGGCCGGCTCTCCGAACAGCAGCTGGACGGCTTCCGGCAGGAGCTGACCAACCCCGGCGGTGGGCTGCCGTCATATCCGCACCCGCGGTTGATGTCGGACTTCTGGGAATTCCCCACCGTGTCCATGGGCCTGGGTCCGTTGCACGCGATCTACCAGGCCCGGTTCAACCGGTATCTGTTGAACCGGGAGATCAAGGACACCTCGCGCAGCCGGGTGTGGGCCTTCCTCGGGGATGGCGAGATGGATGAGCCGGAGTCGCTGGGCGCGATTGGCCTGGCCTCCCGCGAGGAGCTGGACAACCTCACCTTCGTCATCAACTGCAACCTGCAGCGCCTGGACGGGCCGGTGCGCGGCAACGGCAAGATCATTCAGGAGCTGGAGAGCTACTTCCGCGGTGCCGGGTGGAATGTCGTCAAGGTGATCTGGGGTCGGGACTGGGACCCGCTGCTGCACGCGGACGTGGACGGCGTGTTGATCAACGCGATGAACACCACCCCGGACGGCCAGTTCCAGACCTTCACCACCGAGGACGGCAACTACATCCGTGAGACCTTCTTCGGCGGCGACCCGCGGTTGCGCAAGATGGTGCAGCATCTGACGGATGATCAGCTGATGAAGCTGTCCCGCGGTGGACACGACTACCGCAAGGTCTACGCAGCATTCAAGGCCGCCACCGAGCACGTCGGGCAGCCCACGGTGATTCTGGCGCACACCATCAAGGGCTGGACGCTGAAGAGCTTCGAGGCGCGCAACGCCACGCACCAGATGAAGAAGCTGACCAAGGCCGACCTCAAGGAATTCCGCGACCGGCTGCACCTGCCGATCTCGGACGCGGCGCTGGAGGACACCCTCCCGCCGTACTTCCACCCGGGCGCGAACTCCGACGAGGTCCAGTACCTGCAGGATCGCCGGCGCGCGTTGGGTGGGTACGTGCCCAGCCGGGTGACCAACCCCAAGCCGATCACGCTGCCCGGCGACCCGGTCTACGCCGAGCTGAAGGAAGGATCCGGCAAGCAGTCGGTGGCCACCACGATGGCCTTCGTCCGACTGTTCAAGGACCTGATCAAGGACCCGGAGATCGGGCACCGCTTCGTGCCGATCATCCCCGACGAGGCCCGCACCTTCGGTCTGGACGCGATCTTCCCGACCGCGAAGATCTACTCCCCGCACGGGCAGACCTACGACGCGGTGGACCGCAAATTGCTGTTGTCCTATAAGGAGTCCGTGCAGGGCCAGATCCTGCACGAGGGCATCAGCGAGGCCGGCGCGATGGGGTCGCTGGTGGCCGCCGGGACGGCTTACGCGACGCACGGCGAGCACATGATCCCGGTCTACATCTTCTATTCGATGTTCGGTTTCCAGCGCACCGGCGACGCCGCCTGGGCCTTCGCGGACCAACTCGGCCGCGGGTTCATGCTCGGCGCCACCGCGGGGCGCACCACGCTCAACGGTGAGGGCCTGCAGCACGAGGACGGGCACTCGGTGCTGCTCGCCTCGACCAACCCGGCGTGCGTGGCCTACGACCCCGCCTGGTCGTTCGAGATCGCGCACATCGTGAAGGACGGCCTCCGCCGGATGTACGGGGCCTCGCCGGAGCACCCGCACGGCGAGGACGTCTTCTACTACCTGACCGTCTACAACGAGCCCTACCCGCAGCCGGCGGAGCCGGAGAACGTCGACGTGGACGGGATTCTGCGCGGGCTGTACCACTACGCGGCCGCCCCGGCGGTGGCCGAGGGCGCACCGCGGGCGCAGATCCTCGCGTCGGGGCCGGCGATGATCTGGGCGCTGGACGCCCAGCAGCTGCTCGCGCAGGAGTGGGGCGTGGCCGCCGACGTGTGGTCGGCGACCTCCTGGACGCAGCTGCGCCGGGACGCCATGGAGTGCGACGAGCACAACCTGCTGCGCCCCGACGAGCCGGTTCGGGTACCGCACGTGACCCGGGCGCTGGACGGTGCGCCCGGCCCGGTGATCGCGGTCAGCGACTGGATGAAGGCGGTCCCCGACCAGATCACCCGCTGGGTTCCGGCGGACTACTCGGTGCTGGGTACCGACGGCTTCGGCCGATCCGACACCCGGGCGGCGTTGCGCCGTCACTTCAAGGTCGACGCGGAGTCGATCGTGGTGCAGACCCTCTCCGACCTGGCACGCCGCGGCGAGGTAAAGCCCGAGGTCGTGCTGGAGGCCCTCGACCGATACCGC
>DASQPJ010000138.1:0-8200 GCA_035644015.1 Sporichthyaceae bacterium | reverse complement strand
CCCACTGCTGCCTCCCGTAGGAGTCTGGGCCGTGTCTCAGTCCCAGTGTGGCCGGTCGCCCTCTCAGGCCGGCTACCCGTCGTCGCCTTGGTAGGCCGTTACCCCACCAACAAGCTGATAGGCCGCGGGCCCATCCCTAGCTGATAAATCTTTCCACTTCGAGTGATGCCGCTCGAAGTCATATCCGGTATTAGCCCCGGTTTCCCGGGGTTATCCCAGTGCTAGGGGCAGGTTGCCCACGTGTTACTCACCCGTTCGCCGCTGATCCCCACCGAAGTGGTTCACCGCTCGACTTGCATGTGTTAAGCACGCCGCCAGCGTTCGTCCTGAGCCAGGATCAAACTCTCCGTTGATGTCTTTGACGTGCACCGCAACTGCGAAGTGTGCGGCCGACACCGGAGTGTCCTGGCAGTCGGTTCGGGCCACTGACGAACCCGTTCCGACGACCAAAGGAATCCGTTTTACGAGTGCACAAAGGCACCCGTTAACGGGGTTATTTGGCATTGACTTTCGGCACGCTGTTGAGTTCTCAAGGTACGGATGCACACCAAATTCAGGTCTTCCGACCGGCTTTGGGGCAACTCTCCTAGCTTACGGATTTGCCTTGACCCCGTCAAATCGAGGGTTTCGGCGCACCGTGCCCCGCAGCAGTTCAACCGCTCAGCCGATGTGGCCTCGCGGTTGAGGGCTTCTCCGGGGGCTTCGCCACAGGACCGGCCACAGAGTGTCCGTTGCTCCCGTTCAGGCGACGGCGCAACATTACGAGCGCGTCCGGGGAGAGTCAAATTGCTGCCGCGTGGCGCGCCGTGTCCCGGTCGAGGTATCCGGAGACCGCCGTATTTGGGCAGGTCAGGACGTCGTGGGCGGGGTCGGTCGGCCGGCCCGGACGAGCGCTGCGACCACGTCGTCGAGGGTGAGCACGCCGGTCGGTCGGGCCCGGCTACCGATCACCGCCATGGGGGCCCGCGCCTCCCGCAGCAGGGTCAACGCCTCGGGGAGCGGGGTTTCCGCAGCGATCACCGGCAGCGGGCGCAGTCTCGGAGTGCCGGGGCCGTCCCCGTTGGCCCCGTGCAACAGGTCTTTCGCGTGCACGTAACCGACGGCTCGGCCGGCGGTGTCCAGCACCGGGAAGCGCATGTGCCGGGTGCGCACGGCAAGTTCCTCCACCCGGGCGGAGCCGGCGCCGACCGGCAACGTGTGCAGCTTCGCCATGGGGATGGCCACGTCTGCGGCCCGGGCGGTGGTGAAGTCCAGCGCCCGCGCCATCAGCCGGTATTCCTCGTCATCGAGCAGACCCTCGCGGTGGGACTCGGCGGCCATCGCGGCCACCTCAGGCAGCCCGAAGGCGTGTTCCGCGGCGTCGGTCGGTTTGATCCGCAGCAACCGCAGCACGCCGGTGGCACTGCCGCGGATCGCGGACAGCACCGGGCCCAGGGCGCGGGAGAAGCGGCTCAGCGGCGGCCCGAGGGCCACCACCGCGCGTTCCGGGAGGGCCAGGGTGAAGTTCTTCGGCACCATCTCGCCGAGCAACACGTGGGCGAACACCACGATGAACAGGGCCACCACGAACGCGATCGGTTCGACCGATCCGCCGGGCAACCCAACGTTGTGCAGCGGCTGGTTGAGCAGGTCGGACAACGCGGGCTCGGCCAGCGCACCCAGACCCACCGAGCACACCGTGATGCCGAACTGCGCGCCGGCCATCTGCTCGGCCAAGTTTTCCATCGCGCGCAGCGCCCGGCGGGCCCGCCGGGATCCGGCCGCGGCCAACGGCTCGATCTGCGAGCGGCGCGCAGAGACCAGGGCGAAGGAGGCACCGACGAAGAAAGCGTTGGCGCCCAACAGCAGCACCGACACCAACAGCGCCCCACCGTGCCCGCTCACCGGCGGACCTCCCTGCGGTCGGCGCACCGGTCAGCCAGACACAGACTGTGCCGATTGGTGAGCTCGCTTCGCTCGCTCACTCCTCCCCCTCCTCGGGCTCGGCCGGCGGCGGGGCGAACAACTCCACTTGGTCCACCCGGCGGCCGTCCATGCTCAGCACCCGCAGCCGTACGCCGTCGACCTCGACCTCGTCGCCGGGGTCGGGGACCTTGCCCAGCGAGGCCATGACAAGGCCGGCCAACGTCTCGTAGACCGCACCGCCATCGGGGATCTCCACCCCGGTGTGCTCGGCGACCTCGTCGGGGCGCAGCAGGCCGGACAGGGTCCAGGTCCCGTCGGCGGCCACATCCGGTACGCCGTCCGGCGACGAGTCGTGGTCGTGCTCGTCGAGCACGTCACCGACGAGTTCCTCGAGCAGGTCCTCCAACGAGACGACCCCGTCCAGGCCGCCGAACTCGTCGAGCACGATCGCCAGCTGTCGGGACTCCCCCAGCAGCCCGGCCAGCAGGTCGTCCAGGGGCAGCACCGAGGGCACCAGGTGCGGCGCGGAGGCGATCTCCCCGACCCGGGTATGCCCGCGCCGCCCGGCGGGCACCGCGTAGGCGTCGAGCAGGCTGACCACCCCGCGCACGTCGTCCACGGTCTCCCCGACCACCGGGAACCGACTGCGACCGGTCTGCCGGGCGGTCTCCAACAGCTCATCGACAGTGTCCGCGGCGCTGATCGTGGCCACCCGGGTGCGCGGGGTCATCACGTCCGAGGCGTGCTTGTCGTCGAAGGTGAGCACCTTGCGCAACAGGTCCGCGGTGGTGTCCGGCAACGTGCCCTGCTCGGCGGAGTGCTGCAGCAGGAACAACAGTTCCTCCGGGTTGCGCGCGTGCGCCAACTCCTCCCTGGGCTCCACGCCGAACGCCCGAACCATGCGGTTGGCCGCAGCGTTCAGGCCGTGCGAGAGCGGGGTGGTCACCACGGTGAACACGCGGAGGGGACGTTGCACGAACCGGGCCACGGCCAGGGGGTGGGCAAGCGCCAGGTATTGCGGCACCAACTCGCCGATCACCATGGTCACCACCGTGGCCAGCGCCAGCGCGGTGGCGGCCGACACGGTGTCCGCGCCACCGCGGGACAGGCCCCAGTCCATGAACCGTGGGCGCAGCAGGTCGGACACCGCAGGCTCGGCCAGGAATCCGATGGCCAGGTTGGTCAGCGTGATGCCGACCTGCGCACCGGAGAGTTGCGTGGTCAGCGACTGCAGCGCGGTGAGCACCCCGCGCGCGCCCTGATCACCCTCGCGTGCGGCCTTCTCCAGCTTGGGCCGGTTGACCGAGAGCAGGGCGAACTCCGCGGACACGAACAGCCCGCAGGCCAACACCAGCGCGAATGCGGCCAGCAGTTGGGCGGCGTTAGCCATGGGCGTCCCGCGGGGGCTCCGGCGTCCTCTCGATCAGCCGGCGCCGAGCGCGGCCAGCGCCTTGTCGGCGTGGTCGGTGAATTTCATCTCCCCGGTGATCACGTCGAGGATTGTTCGGTCCGGACCGATGACGTAGGTCATCCGCTTGGTCGGCGCCAGCCGGCCGAGCAGCCCGCCGCGCTTGACGCCGTACTGCGTGGAGACCTCACCGGAGGCGTCGGACAGCAACGGGTAGTCGAAGCCGTGCTTCTCGCTGAACTGCTTCTGCTTGTCCACCGGGTCCATGCTGATGCCGATCCGCTGTGCGCCGATCTTGGCGAATTCCGCCGCGACATCGCGGAAGTGACAGGCCTCCTTGGTGCAGCCCGGGGTCATGGCTGCGGGGAACCAGAACAGCACCACGGGGCCGTTGGCCAGCAGATCGCTCAATCGACGCGGCGTGCCGGTCTCGTCGGGGAGCTCGAAGTCGGGGGCGGGGTCGCCCTTGGAGAGCGCCATCAGTGCCTGACCTTCCGTCGTGGTGTTCCTGGGTCCAGTCTGTCCTACCTGGGTGCGGGCGCAGCGCACCACCTTGGCAGGCTGACCCGCGTGGTGACTGCGATCGCGCATCGGGCGCCGGCCTCGGCGAGCCGGTGTGCGGAGTTGGTGGCGCTCGGCGTCTCGGTGTTCGAGATCGACGTGCAGGCCATCGACGGGGTGCTGGTGAGCTCGCATTTCCTGCCGTTCGGCGGGCCGGGGTGGTTGCGCCGGGACCGCTGGTCGTTCACCGTGCGCCGGCGGGCCGCGCGGGAGATCGCGCTGGCCCGGGCAGTGGCGATGATCCCGCAGCCGGCCCGGGTGCTGCTGGACCTGAAGACCGACGTCGGCGACGCCGCGGTGGAGTTGGTGGACCGTCTGGCGGCCGCGGACGGCCTGGACCCCGCCCGCTGCCTGGTCAGCACCAAGGGCTGGCACACCTTGGACGCGCTGCGTGGGCACGGCTACCGGACCTGGCGGACGGTGGCCGACCCGACCGCCCTGGCCACGGTGTTGGCCGGGCCGCCGGTGCCGGACGCCGCGGTCACCGTGCGACACCAGTTGCTGACCGCGGAGGTCGTGGCGGACCTGCACGCAGCGGGTACCCCGGTGATGACCTGGACGGTGAACGAGCCGGCCCGGGCCGAGGCGTTGCTCGGCTTCGGGGTGGACGGCATCACCTCGGATTCCGTCGAGGTGTTGCGCCGGGTGGCTTCCGGGAGTTAAAGGCACCAGCCCACCGGGAGACCCAGTGGGCTGGTCAGATCCGCCGTGGTGCGATGGTCGCCTCGCGGCGCTTTGCACGAACGCGGCCCCAGCCGAACTGGGTTCCCGCGACGGCTTTTTTATATGAGACCCGGGGACACATGGCGCACCCGTGCGGATCCGCGACCCATGGTAGGGAGAAAAGTTGAACGGCGCACCGGACACGACGATGGATGAGATCACTGATGGCATCTTTCGCATCGCGACCTTCGTGCCGCAGATCGGTCCGACCGGGTTCACCTTCAACCAGTTCCTGATCCGCGCCGAGCAGCCACTGCTCTTCCACTGCGGGCCGCGGGCGATGTTCCCGCTGGTCAGCGCGGCGATCGAGAGCGTGTTGCCGGTGGCGTCGTTGCGCTGGATCGCCTTCGGGCACTTGGAGTCCGACGAGAGCGGGGGAATGAACGCGTTCCTCGCTGCGGCCCCACACGCCGAGGTGGCGCACGGCGCGATGGGGTGCATGGTCTCGCTCAACGACCTCGCCGATCGTCCGCCACGGCCGCTTGCGGACGGGGAAGTGATCGATCTGGGTGGCAAGCGGGTGCGTCACCTGGACACCCCGCACGTGCCGCACGGGTGGGATGCACGCGTGCTGTTCGAGGAGGTCACCGGCACCCTGTTCTGCGGTGATCTGTTCTCCCACCTCGGGGGTGGGCCCGCGCTGACCGAGTCCGACGTGGTCGAACCGGCTGATGAGGCCGAGACCATGTTCCGGGCCACCTGCCTGACCCCCGACACCGCGCCCACGGTCCGGCGCCTGACCGAGCTCAACCCGACCACGCTGGCGATCATGCACGGCTCGTCGTTCACCGGGGACTGCGCCGGCGCCCTGCACGGTTTGGCGGACCGGTACGCCGCACGGCACGCCGCCGCGGGTGGCGCTTGATGGCGACCGGCGCGACCCCGATCGAGGTGACCGGCGCGGGTGGGGTACGGCTGGCCGCGTACAGCTCCGGTGACCCCACCGCCCGCCCGGTACTGCTGGTGCACGGCTACCCGGACACCCACCGGGTGTGGGACGTGGTCGCCGCGCGGTTGGGCGCGCACCACCACGTGTTGCGTTACGACGCCCGCGGGGCGGGCGCGTCCGGGGCGCCCGCGCACCGGGCGGACTACCGGGTGGAGAACCTGGCCACCGACGCCCGACTGGTGGCCGCCGCGTTGCACCCGGACGCACCCGTGCACCTGGTCGGGCACGACTGGGGTTCGGTGACCGGCTGGGTCGCGGCCACCTCGCCGGAGGCCGCCCGGTGGATGGCGTCCTACACCTCGGTCTCCGGACCGCACCCGACGCACACCGTGGACTGGATCGCTAGGACACTGCGACATCCGTCCCCGGCAGCGTTGACCCGGTTGGGCCGCCAGATTCTGCACTCCAGGTATCTAGGTGTCTTCCTCTACCGGGCCAACGTGCTCACCACCCGTCGGTTACCGGGCCGCGCCCGGGTACCGGTGCAGTTGGTGGTGCCACTGCGCGACCGGTATGTGACCCCGGCCTGGGCGGACGCGGCGCTCGCGCACGCCGAGCCGGTGTGGCGACGCACGGTGGACACCGGGCACTGGGGTGCGTTGATCACCCACGGGGTGACGTTGGCCGATTGGATCGCGCACTTCGCCCAGCACGTCGACGGTGGTCCCGCGGACGAGGAGTTGCGCGCGGCACGGGTGGTTCAGCCTGCAGTGGCCCAGCCGTCCACGCCGACCAGATAGCCGGAGGACGCGGTGTTCTTGCGGTGCAAGACCTTGATCGTCACGGTGTGTGGGCCGGGCGCCAGGCCGGTGCCCAGATAGGCGACGCGTTGTGCACCCGGCGTCAACGAGTACAGGTCGACGACGGCCCGCTGGACACCGTCAATGAGGACCGCGGCCTGACCGCGGGAGCTGGACGCATCGGCGATCCAGGCGAACTGGGTGCCGGTGAACGTGAAGGTCGCCGTGGCCCCGTCGTCGCCGCTCATCTCGAGTTTGCCGTTCTGCGCATCCGGGACGCTGACGTTCCACCACCTGGCCGTCGGTGCGTAGGCGGTGCCAACGGTGTGGTCGGACAGGGTGAACTGGGCGGACGGACCGGTCGCCCACGGGCCGGCGTGACCGGCCGGGTCTATCGCCCGGGCCCGCAGCACCACGGTGCGGGTGGCGGCGGTGGTGACCACGGAACGAGCCAGGGGTTGCGGCAACGGGACGTCCTGCCAGGTTCGGCCGCCGTCGTCGCTGCGCTGCAGTTCGTAGCTCTTGATCGCCTCGGCAGGGTTGGTGCCGGCACCTAGCAGGACCCGCACCGGCGCGGCTGCGCCGGCGGTGGCCGTGGCCGGGCCCAGCACCATCAGCGGTGGGTTGATCGTCGGGCCGTGCCCGGACAACAGCGCGGGCAGCAGCGAGAACAACATCCGGTTCGGTGAGCCGTCGTTGAGGCCGGAAAGCACGTTGGAGCTGGTTGCCCCGACGATCGCGGCCTGCACCCGGGCCGGGGTGGCATCCGGGTTGGCCTGCAGGTACTGCGCGACCACGCCGGCCACGTGCGGGGAGGCCATGGAGGTCCCGGACAGCGTGGAGATGTCGCTGTCGCCCGTGCCCCAGTCGGAGACGATGTCCTCACCCGGCGCCCAGAGGTCCACGCACTGGCCGTAGTTGGAGAACTCCGCGCGCGAGTCGGTGCGCCCGGTGGCGCCCACCGTGATCACGTCGGGCACCCGCCCCGGTGAATACGAGCAGGCCTCGTCGTCGTCGTTACCCGCCGCCACGACGTAGTTGACCCCGTGCGCGATCGAGTTCGCGACCGCAGCGTCCAGGGTGTCGGAGGTGACCCCACCGAGGCTCATATTGGCCACCGACAGACCGGCGTGATGCGCCGTCACCCAGTCCACGCCCTTGACCACCCCGGAGATGGTCCCGGTGCCGTCGCAGTCCAACACCCGCACCGGGACCAGGTTGACCTGCTTGGCCACCCCGTAGGTGGTGCCGCCGACCGTGCCGGACACGTGGGTGCCGTGCCCGTTGCAGTCCTCGGTGCCGTAGCCGTCGTCCACGATGTCGTACCCCGGCAGCACCCGACCCACGAGGTCCTGGTGCGTGGAGCGGATGCCGGTGTCGATGATGTAGGCGGTGACGCCCTTGCCGGTTTCGGCATAGGTGTAGTCGTTGTCCAGCGGCAGGGCGTGCTGGTCGATGCGGTCCAGACCCCAGCTGGGCGGGTTGGGCTCGCTGGCCGCGACCGAGATCGTCGCGTCGGGTTCGATGGAGGCCACCGACGGGTCGGTGTGCAGCCGACGCAATGCCTCCGGGGTCAGCGAGGCCGCGAAACCCTTCACGGCACGGGAGTAGCGGTAGTAGGCCTCGCCGCCGGCCGCCTCGGCATGGCGCAGCGCCGTGCCCACCTCGTCGTTGCTGGTGCCGGGGTTGAACGTGATCAGGTACCGGTCGCGCAGCAACTGGGACCGGAACGGTTGTTGGTCGGCGTGATGGGCGGCCTGCACCGCCACCCAGTGCGGGCCGGGTGCGGGCCGAGAGACGGCCGCGGCCGAACCGAGCCCACCGACGGCAAGCGCACCACATGCCGCAAGGGCGACCAGACGCACGCGCACGCGCTTAATGGCCACGCTGCATCCCGCTCCCCCCGGTGTCGCG
>DASQPJ010000137.1:0-6258 GCA_035644015.1 Sporichthyaceae bacterium | reverse complement strand
GCGCGTCGGGGGCGGTGGTGGGTGCCTGCCCGGAGGTGCCGAAGTGCATGCACAGCGGCAGATCGGCCTCCTGCGCGGCGGCGAACACCGGGTCCCAATGCGTGGTGTGGAACGACGGGAGGCCCAGCGGCACCGGGTTCTCGGTGAACGAGATGGCCTTGATGCCGTTGGCCGCGGTCCGCTGGATCTCCGCGACGCAGGCCTCGACGTCCCACAACGGCAGGATGGCGATGGGGATGAACCGCTCGGGCGCCGCGGCGCACCATTCGTCGAGCATGAAGTCGTTCCAGGCCTGCACGCACAGCAGCGCCAGGGCCTTGTCCTCGGCCTGCAGGAACACCGTGCCCGCAAACCGCGGGAACGAGGGGAAGCACAGCGCGGCCTGCACCCCGTCGAGGTCCATGTCGATGATCCGGGCCTCGGGTTCGTAGCAGCCGGGGATCATGTCGGTGTAGCGCATCGGTTCGGTGCCGAACTGCTCCGGCGACTTGCCGGCCACCGCGTTCAGGCCGATCTGCGGGTAGCGGCGACCCTCATACATCCAGACGTCGGTGCCACCCGCCGCGCCGTCCTCGCGCACGATGCGCGGGCCGATCTCGCGCAGCGCGGCGGGCAACCGGTCCTGCCACACGTGGGGCGGCTCGACCAGATGGTCATCGACCGAGATCAGCTGCATGTCCTCCCGCAGCGGCATCCGGCTCACCTCGCGATTGCTCCGCCCGATCAGATCGCTTTATCCTATACCGAATTCTTCTCCCGGCAAGACGGAGGCAGCCAGTGAACGAGCCCCGGGTGGCATTGGTGACCGGCGGCGGGTCCGGTTTGGGCCGCGCCGCCGCGACGTTGCTGGCCGATCGCGGCTGGCACGTGGTGATCGCCGACTTCGCCGCGTCCGCGGCGGGGGTGGCCGAGGAACTCAAGGGCACGTTCGCCCGCACCGACGTCACCGATCCCGACCAGATGCGTGCCGCGGTGGACGTCGCGTTGGCGCAGGGCGAGCTGCGCGAGGTGGTGCACTGCGCAGGCGGCGGGTCGAGCCGGCGGACCATCGGGCGGGACGGCGAGTACGACTCCGCACACCCGTTGGACGAGTTCGCCCGCATCGTGACGCTCAATGTGGTCGGCACGTTCAACTGTGTGCGACTGGCCGCCACGGCGATGTCCCGCAACGCCCCGGACGCGGACGGCTGCCGCGGGGCGATCGTCACCACGGCCAGCGTGGCCGCCTTCGACGGGCAGATCGGGCAGGCCGCGTACGCGGCCGGGAAGGCCGGCATCGTCGGCATGACGTTGCCGTTGGCCCGCGATCTGTCCGCCGCCGGGATCCGGATCAACACCATCGCGCCGGGCACCTTCCAGACCCCGCCGATGCTCGCCGTGCCCGCGGAACTGCGGGCATCGCTGGCGGCGAGCGTGCCGTTCCCGAAGCGCCTGGGCAACCCCGCGGAGTTCGCCTCGCTGGCCCTGGAAATGCTCACCAACCCGTACCTGAACGGGGAAACCGTCCGACTGGACGGCGCGATCCGGATGGCCCCGAAATGATTCGGGTGAAGGTCAATCGGGCCGTCTGCCAGGGCAACGCCCGCTGCTTCGCGATGGCCCCGGAGGTGTACACCCTCGACGACGACGGCTACAACGTCGGCGGCGAGTTCGAGGTCCCCGACGAGCTGGCGGAGCAAGCCTTTCGCGGCGCCGGCGAGTGCCCGGAGCGGGCCATCATGGTTCGCTTTGAATGAGCACTGGCTCGACTAGCCCCGGGGAAGCCCCAGCACGCGTTCGGCGACGAGGTCCTTGAGCACCTCGGTGGTGCCGGCGGCGATCGTCGAGCAGCGGGTGAACAGCCACCTGTAGGCGAGGTCATCGCGCAGCCCGGTGACGGCAGGCAGCCCACCGAGGTCCAATGCGGTCTCGGCCAGCGCGCGGTCGGTGACGCCCCAGGAGAGCTTGATCAAGGCCTGCAGCCCGGAGGTCTCCTCGCCGGCCTCGCCGCGGGCCAACGTGGCACGGCCCAACTGGCCGAGCACCCGCGCGTCGACGTAGCGGCGCATCACCTCGTCGCGGTCCAGGGGCGCCACTGATTTTTCTCCCTTAGAGGCGGGCGCGGTGCTCGTGGCAATCGCCCGCGCGCGGTTCTCCAACGCAGCGGCCCGGGACAGCACCCCCGTGCGCTCGTGCACCAGCGTGCGCACGGTGACACCCCACCCGCCGTGCAGCGGGCCGAGCAGGGCGGATCGCGGTACCCGGACGTCGGTGAAGAAGATCTCCGCGAACTCCGAGTCCCCGGAGATCATCCGGATCGGGCGACGTTCGATGCCGGGGGTGTCCATCGGCACCAGCAACACCGAGATGCCCTTGTGCTTGGGCACGTCCGCGTCGGTGCGGGCCAGCAGCATGCAGTGGGTGGCGTACATGCCGTGCGAGGTCCACACCTTCTGACCATTGATCACGAAGTCATCGCCGTCGGGCCGGGCCCGGGTGCGCAGGCCGGCCAGGTCGCTGCCCGCCTCCGGTTCGCTGAACCCCTGGCACCAGATCTCGCTGCCGTCCAGGATCCGCGGCAGGCTCGCCCGCTGTTCCGGGGTGCCGAACTCCATCAGGGCCGGCCCGACATTCGCCAACCCGAGAACGCCGGCGGGCAGCGGCACGCCGGCGGCCACGAACTCGATGTCGCAGGCGATCCGGTCCCCCACGCTCAGGCCGCGACCGCCGTGTTCGACCGGCCAGCCGGGCGCGGCCCAACCGACGCCGGCCAGGTAGCGCTGGGCGTCCAGAGCCTGGTCGAAGGTGGCCTCCGAACCGAGGCGAAGCTCGCTCGGCATGGCGGCCAGCACGGTGCGGAGGTCCTCGGCAGCAGTCGACACGGGAAATAGCCTAATCCTGTTACGATTTCCCGCGTCAATCCCCGAGGAGCATCGTGGCGACGACCAAACTCGAGGCCATCCGGCTGCCGAAGGCCGCCGAGATCGTGGCCCGGACGCTGCGGCGCAAGATCGTCACCGGTGAGTTGGAAGCCGACGACCCACTGCCCCCCGAGGACCAGTTGATGGCCGAGATGGGCGTCGCGCGCACCACCGTGCGCGAGGCGCTGCGCATCCTGGAGTCCGAGGGCTTGCTCGTGGTGCGCCGCGGCGCGGGCGGCGGGGCCCGGATCCGCACGCCGGCCGTGCCCATGGTGTCCCGCTACATCGGTCTGCTGCTGCAGTACGAGGGCGTCACGCTGGCCGACGTACACAACGCCCGGGTCATGCTCGAGGCGCCGGCCGCAGCCCTGCTCGCCGAGCGCGGCAGCCCGGAGACCGTCGCGGTGCTGCGCGGGGCGCTGGCCGAGGAGGCCGCGGCGATGGACGACCCGGCGCTGGCCGGGCGCGCGCACGGACGCTTCCATCACCTGGTGGTGCAGTTGACCGGGTGCCTGACCTACGACGTGCTGACCTCGGTGACCAACCGGATCATCCAGACCCAGGCCGACCGTTTCCTGGCCGCGCACGGCACCGAGGCGCCCACCCGCGAAGGCCTGGAGGTCGCGCACCGGGCCCATCGCAAGCTCATCGACCTGATCGCCGCGCGCGACGTGGCCGGCGCCGAGGACCTGTGGCGGCGGCATCTGGAGGCCGGTGACACCCACCTGCTCTCCGCGCCGGGTGCCCGCTCCGTGCTCGACCTCATGGAATGAGCTGACACGTGACGCAGCATCAGACCGGTCGGGTCGCGGGCAAGGTCGCGCTGATCACCGGTGGTGCGCGCGGCCAGGGGCGCGCGCACGCCGTGGCCCTGGCCGCCGAGGGTGCGGATGTGGTGATCACCGATCTGTGCGCGGACATTGCCTCCGCCCCGTACCCGATGGGCACCGCCGCCGAACTGGCCGAGACCGTGGAACTGGTGGAAAAGCTCGGCCGGCGCGCCCTGGGCATCACCGCGGACGTGCGGGATCCCGCGGCGATGCGCGCGGCGGTGGCGCGCACCATTGCGGAGTTCGGCCGGCTGGACGTGGTCGTCGCCCAGGCGGGCATCGCGCCACTGGGCAAGGACCGCGGCGTGCAGGCGATGCTCGACGCGGTCGACGTCGACCTGCTCGGCGCGATCGCCACCATCAACGCCGCGGTGCCGCAGCTGAGCGCGGGTGCTTCGGTGATCGCCACCGGCTCGCTGGCGGCATTGCGGCCGCGCAGCAGTGGGGGTTCCGGGGGCCCCGGCGCGGTCGGCTACAAGTACGCGAAGGTGGCGCTGGCCCAGTACGTGCACGAACTCGCCACGGTGTTGGCGCCGCAGCGGATCCGGGTCAACTGCGTGCACCCGACCAACGTGGACACCCCGATGCTGCAGAACTCCGGCATGTACAAGCTGTTCCGGCCGGATCTGGAGGACCCGACGCGGGAGCAGGCCGAAGCGGCGTTCCCGGCGATGCAGGCGATGCCGGTGCCCTACGTCGCGGTCGAGGACGTCGCTGCGGCGGTGGTGTACCTCGCGTCGGAGGAGTCCCGTTACGTCACCGGCATGCAGCTGCGGATCGACGCCGGTGGCTACCTCAACATCGCGGAGTTCCGCCCGTGATCATCACCGATCCGCTGCTGCATCGGCCCGCGCCGGCTGACGACCCGTTGCACGCCTTCTTCTGGCGGTCCGGTGCCGACGGCGTACTGCGCATGCTGCGCTGCGCCGACTGCGGGTACTGGTTGCACCCGCCGTCCCCGCGCTGCCCGCAATGCCTGTCCGCCGCGGTAACACCGCAGCCGCTGTCCGGCTGGGCGACGGTACACACCTTCACCATCAACGTTCAGCCATGGACGCCGGGGCAGGATCCCTACGTCTACGCGATCGTGGAACTGCCCGAGCAGGTCGGCCTGCGGCTGTCCACCAATGTGGTCGGCGCCGCGCCGGAGGACGTGTTCATCGCGCAGGCGCTGCAGGTCGCATTCGTGCACCGCCACGACGCCTATTACCCCGTCTTCATCCCGCTTACGTCAGCGGAGGATGGGGCGGCCCCGTGAGCGACAAGTTCGAGCACGACGCGGTGATCAGCGGGGCCGCCCGCTCTGCGGTCGGCCGTCGATTGGGCCGCTCGGCGTTGGATCTGACGGTGGATGCGGCGGTGACGGCGATCGTCGACGCCGGCCTGAGCCGCGGCGACATCGACGGCATCTGCACTTACCCGGGTGGATCCGCGGACGTCACCTTCGGCTATGCGGGTCCGCCGCCGCAGGAGGTGCAGGATGCGCTGCGGCTGAATCTGACGTGGTTTCAGGGCAGCGCCGAGCTGCCCGGCCAACTCGGCGCGGTGGTGGCCGCGGCGATGGCGGTGTCCACCGGCCTGTGCCGGCACGTGCTGGTATATCGGACCGTCACCGAGTCCTCGGCGCAGGGCGGCGGTGGGCGGGCAGCGGTGCTGGGTTCGGAGCAGGCGCACAGCTACGGGGTGTGGAGCGCGCCGTACGGCGGCACCTCTCCGGTGAACTGGTTGGCGCCGGTAGCCATGCGGCACATGTATGAGTTCGGCACCACCCGCGAGCAGCTGGGGCAGTTGGCGGTGACGTTCCGTCGGCACGCCGCCCTGGATCCCGAGGCTGCGGTGTTCACCGCACCATTGACCCTGGACGCCTACCTCGCGGCGCGGATGATTTCCACGCCGCTGTGCCTGTTGGACTGCGATGTCCCGGTCGATGGATCGACCGCGCTGATCGTGTCCACGGCCGCGCACGCGCCCAACACGCCGCACGGCGCGGTGCGCATCGAGGCCGTCGGCACCGCGGCCCGCGGGCGACTGTCCTGGGACCAGTACGCCGACCTGACCTCGATGGCCGCGCAGGGGGCGAGTGACCATCTGTGGAGCCGCACCGACCTGCGGCCCACCGACGTCGACGTCGCCCAGTTGTACGACGGGTTTTCCATCCTGGCGCTGGTCTGGCTGGAGGCGCTGGGCTTCTGCGGCCACGGCGAGGCCGGGCCGTTCCTGGAGGGCGGGGCGAACATCGCGCTGGACGGACGGCTGCCGCTGAACACCAATGGCGGGCAGCTCTCCGGTGGCCGGCTGCACGGGTACGGGCTGCTGCACGAGGCGATCGTCCAACTACGGCACGCCGCCGGCGCGCGTCAGGTACCCGACGCCGAGGTGGCGCTGGTGGCCAATGGCGGCGGCCCGATCGCCGGCGCCCTGCTGCTCACTCGCCACCGCTGAGGTCGGCGACCACGTCGCGGCGGAGCAACTTGCCGGTGGGGGTGCGCGGTAGCTCGTCGCGGAAGACGATGCGCTCCGGGGTCTTC
>DASQPJ010000136.1:0-8972 GCA_035644015.1 Sporichthyaceae bacterium | reverse complement strand
AACAGCAGCGCCGACGCGGTGCCGCTGCTGACCCGGTAGTGGTGTTGGGCGAACAGCATGATGAATGTGCGCACGCCGGCGAAGTAGAAGTAGGTCAGCGCGGAGGCCGCGATGATGACCACGTTGGTGCGCACCCGCAGCACATAGCGGATCGCCCACCACAACCCGGCCCGCGCCGGATCGGTGTGCAGCACCTGGTTCGCGTAGGGCTCGACGCCTCGCTGGGTGACTGCCTGCGCGGGGTCGGCCCGCTGCTCCGGGGTCGGCCGGCCGGCCGCGCCCCGGGCCGGCTCGTCCAGCCGCCAGACGATCGCCGCCAACACCGCACCGGGCAGCACCAACCAGCCGAACGCGGCCCGCCACCCGATCAGGCTGCCCAGCGCACCGGAGATCGCGAAGCCCGCTCCGGTGCCGGCGAACTCGCCGACCAGGATGAACCCGTAGATCCGGGCCCGTTGCGCGGCGGGGAAGAAGTCGCCGGTCAACGAGGCCACCGTGGGACCCGCGGTGGCGCTGACCGCGCCCAACGCCAACCGGGACACCAACAGCCAGTGATAGGACGGCGCGAGCGCGCCGAACAACATGGCCACCGCCCACACGACGATCGACCCGGCCAGCAGCCGGGTGCGGGTGACCCGGTCGGTGAGGGCGCCGACCGGGATGGTGGCCGCCGCACCGACCAGGGTGGCCACGGCGCTGAGCAATCCGATGCCGGTGTTGCTGATGTCGAACGAGCGCTGCAGGTCCGCCGCGGTGGCCCCCACCGTGCCCTTGTCCGCGCCGTCCAACGCCAGCACCGCGGCCAGGATCGCCACCACCCGCAGCTGCGCCGGGCCGCCGACCAAGGTCTGCAACCGGTTCGCCTGCCCGCCGTCGGCCACCGGGCTAGCCGGGTTCGTTGTCGGCGGCGCGGTCGCGCTGGGCCAGGGCGTCGGCGCGGCGGCGTTCGGCCGCATCGAGGGACTTCTCGGCCTCGGCGAGGGCAGCGGCCAGGCCGTCGCGGTGCCGGTCGGCCTCGGTAGCGGCGGCCTCGGCCGCGGCCAACTGTCGGCCCAGTTCCGCGACCCGGTGCTCGGCGGCCGCGGCCGCTCGGTCCCCCTCGGCCGCGTGCCCGCGCGCCTCGTCGCGAGCGGCCACCGCGTCGCTGAGCGCTGCCTCGGCGTCGGCCAGGGCCTTCTCGGCACGGCGCAGCTTCAGGTCGTCACCGCGGTGCGGCGCGGGCTCGGCCCCCCCGGCGGCGGGGGCGGGGTCGCCGGCGTCGGCCCGTGCTTTCGCAGCCCGGCGCAGCTGCAGGTCGTCACTTCGTCGCGGCGCAGGCTCGGTCGGCCACGCGGCGGGCGCGGCGTCGTCGGCGTGGTCGAACCCGCTGCGGAACACCGCGTCGGTCAACCGGCCGGCCAGGAGTTGCTGGGCGACCTGCTCGTCGACCACCGCGGCGTGCAGCGTGTCCAGCAGACCGCGGACCGTGTTGTCGCTCATCGGCTGCCGGTGGGTCCCCGCGATCCAGCGGACCTGATGCATCAGCGCGTGCACTGAGTCTTGCTGTTGGCGCGTCAGTGCCCGCAACTCGTCCCCGGCCAGCCGCCGGGTCGCCTCCCGCATACCCGCGCCGAGCTCGAGCAACGACTCCAGCTCCGCGCGGTGCGCGCGGGCCAGCTGGTTGGCCAGCCACGCGGCCACGTTGGGTTTGGCCAGCGCGCGGATAGCCGCGGCGAGCTCGCGGTCCCCGTCCTGGCGGGCCTGCTTCTCGTCACGGGTCCGGGCCGCGATGAACTCGCCGAGCGGCAGCCCGTACAGCTCGTCGGCGATCTCGTCGAAGCTGCGCGCGGGCATGGCCCAGTCTCCCGGGGCCCGCCTCACGCAGTTTTTGACCCAACCCCGAACCGGCCCATACACACCCCACATTCAATGTGACTTAAGTTACTTGTGTGACCAGAGGGGCCACATGAGACGAACCCAAGCCGCGGTCAGTGCCGGGTTGTCGTTGGCGTTGCTGGCGGCGGGCGTAGAGGGTGCCCGCGCGCTCGCGCCGTCCGCGGCCGCCGATGCGCCTGCCTCGGGTGCGGCGGAATCCGGCACGTTGGTCGCTCACCTGGACGACCCCCGCACCGTCGCGGTGCCCTATGACGGCGCGGAGTCGCAGGCCCGGCTCAGCGTGTCCGTCGGTCAGCACGTGCACGCCGGGCAGGAGTTGGCGGCCACCGCGGACGAGGCGGTGCGCCAGGCGGTGCGCGACGCCCGGGTGAACCTGACGCTGGCCCAGCAGCAGGCGGCCGCGGCCGCAGCGCCGCCGACCGTGGAGCAGGTGCAACTGGACCGGGCGAACATTCGCCAGGCGGAACTGGCGTATCGCAGCATGTGCCTGGCGTTGCGTCAGGCCGAGCAGCACGCCGATTACGACTGGCCCGACCAGCACGCGATCCTCGGGGTGGCCCGGCACAAGGTCCTCGCCAACCTGCACGACCGCAGCCGGGTCAGCGAGAACATCGATAACCACGAACGGTCGAGGTCTCAGACGGTGGCGCCGCCGCCGCCGGCGACGGCGACCACCACCGACTTCCACCGGAGCCTCCACAACGACCGGGCCACCGCGCTGCAAACCCGCAGCGCGATCGCCGGTGCGCAGTTGGACCTGGCCTACGCCGAGCACGGACTCGGGGTGACCCTGCTCAACGACGTGCAGCAGCTCCACCAGTTGCGCGCGCAGGTTGCCGAGGCCCGAAACCGCGTGTGGGTGGCCGTCGCGCAGAAGAACTTCAACGAGCACAACGGTCAGTCCACAGCGAAGGGCGCGCTGCACCGCGCGCGCAAGCAGGCGCGCATCGCGCAGTCCTTGGCGCAGTCCTCGGTGGTGCGCGCACCCGTGGACGCAGTGGTGGTCTCCGTGGTCGGTCCGGATCGTCCCGGCCCGACCGGATCGGGGCCGGCCGCGCTGCTCGCCGGTGGCCTGCTCGCCTCGCCGGGCGCCGGCGAGGCGCATGGCTACATCGTGCTGGCCGACCAGACGCACCGCAGCGTGACCGCACGGGTGCCGCGGCATCAAGCCGGCACCGTCGTGCCCGGCCAACAGACGACGGTCTCCTTCCCGGCCACCGGGGCGACGGTGCCCGGCGTGGTGTCCGAGGTGGACCACGACGGCGCGCGGGCATTCCGGGTGCACATCGACCTCGACGACCGCGCGGGCGGCATGGCGTTGGGCCGCTCGGCCACCGTGCGCATCCTCGCGGCGGATCAACCGGCCGCGGTCGCGGTGCCCAGTGCCGCGTTGATCCCCGCCGGGCGCGGGACGCTGCTGGCCGTGCAGCGCGGCGGGGACGTGCTGAAGCTGCCCGTCACCGTCGCGGAGTCCGGGCCGACGCAGAGCCTGGTGCACAGTGGGTTCCTCAAGCCGGGTGACCTGGTCATCACCCCGGAGCCGCTGCGGCCCCGTCGCTCCGGACGGCGCCGCCCGAGCTGACGCTTCGTCAGACCGTGGCTAAAACCGGCTGGCCGTTGAGCCGGCGCAGTTCATCGAAGCATTCGGCGAGCCGGCGGGAGCCGTCCACCGCCGAGCCCATGTCGCCCGCGGTCACCAGCGAGCCGTAGTCGCCGAGCATCACGTGGGTGGCGCCGGCCTCGATGAACGGCTGGATCATCGCGGCGACCTGCACGGGGGTGCCGCAGAACTTGAAGTGGCGCACCATGTCGGGGCTGACCTTGTCGATGACCCGCATCGCGTCGGTGAGTTCCCACTCCATCGGGTAGAGGTCGCGGGGGTAGGCGAAGTCCTCGCCGAGCGGGTTGATCAGCCCGTGCCGCTTCCAGGTGTGTCCGCCGGGGACGAGGGCGGCGACGTCCCACCGGATGATCGGGTGCGCGATCATCTCCTCGACCTGGGCCTCGGTGTCCCCGAGCACGACCCCGAACAGCATCAGCTTGGTCATCGTCGAGGGGTCCTTGCCGACCTCCTGCGCCAGCCGGTTGAACTCCGCGACCTCGTCCGCGTAGTCCTCGGCGAACGAGCCGGGGAAGTAGGACACCCAGCCATCGGCCAGTTGCGCACCGAAGCGCAGGGCCTTGCCGGGGCCGCCGGCGACGAGCAGTTCGGGGCCGCCCGGGGTGTACGCGGGGGTGCTGATCCCGCCCTTCTTCACGTCGTAGAACGTGCCCGGATAGTCGATCGGCTCGTTGCCGGCGAACCACCGCTTGAGCAGCTCGAGGGTTTCCTCCAGCCGCCCGAATGGCTTGTCCCGCACGATTCCGTACGGCGTGCACTGCTTGTTCTCCCCGGCGCCGAGCGCGAGGAAGAAGCGGCCCTCGGCGTAGTGATCGAGGGTCAGCGCCAGTTGGGCCAGCACGTCGGGGCTGCGTCGGGACACGTCGGAGGTGGTCAACCCGAGGCGGATGTTCTCGGTGTGGATGGCGGCGTCGGTGAGCAGCGGCCACGGCTCCAGCCACGCGTCGATGTGGAACATCTCGGCCGCGGGACAGATCTCCGGGATCCACAGGCAGCGCGGGATGGTCAGGCAGTGTTGGTCCCAGTAGGTCAGGAAGTCGATCCCGGCGGCGTCGTAGGTCTGCACCGCGGCGCGATGGGCGGCGATCGGCGGGAACTCGACGGGGTTCAGGCCGTATTTCACGTCGCGCATCGCGCAGCTCCTGTCGCTTGCACCCGGGGTGCTGAGGTTGGCATGGGCGGCGCCCCAGGAGAATGCCGGGATGAAGGTGTTCCTGATCGGCGCGGCCGGTGGCGTGGGTCGCCGGCTGACCCCGCTGCTGCTCGTCCGCGGCGACCAGGTCACCGGGATGCACCGCAACCCCGACCAGCAGGAAGCGGTGGCGGCCACTGGCGCCACGCCGGCCCTCGGTGACCTCATCGACGACTCGGTGGCGGAGTTGGCGGTGTATATGCGCGGCCATAGTGCGGTGGTCTTTTCCGCCGGCGCGCACGGCACGGGGATGGACCAGACCACGCTGATCGACGGCACAGGCCTGGAGAAGGCCGCGGCCGCCGCCACCCGGGCCGGCGTGAGCCGATTCGTGCTGGTGTCGGCGTTCCCCGAGGCCGGTCGGGACCAGCAACGCGGCGAGGGCTTCGAGCACTACATGCGGGTGAAGAAGGCCGCCGACGTCCACCTGGCCCACACCGACCTGGACTGGCTGATCGTTCGGCCGGGCACCCTGACCGACGAGCCGGGCACCGGCCTGGTCTCCGCCGGGCTCGCGCTGGAGTACGGAACCGCCCGCCGGCACAACGTGGCGGCGTTCATCGCCGCCGCCCTGCACCACCCCAAGCTGAACCGCATGATCGTCGAACTGACCGACGGGAACACGCCCGCGGGGGTCGCGGTGGTCACCCTCGCCCGCGCCCGGGACGCCGGCTGAACGAGGCCGCCCCGGGAGTGCGGTAAATCGCCTTTCCGGCGGTGTTGTCGGGGCCGTGTTCTCCCAGGTACCTTCCGGCGCATGCGTAGATCCGGGGCGGTGGCGGAGGCCCGGGGCTTCGGTCCCGGCGACCACCTCTGCTGGGTCTTCGACACCCACGAGGACTTCCGGGTCCGCGCGGTGGAATTCCTCGCCGAGGGCCTGGATGCCGGCGAGCGGTGCTGGTATCTGGGCAGCTCGGATGTCGCGGCGTTGCGCACCGACCTGCAGGAACTGGGGCCGGTGGACGAGCTGGTGGGCTGCGACGCGCTGCGGCTGGTGCCGATCGAAGCGGGCTACGGACCCGACCCCGCGCAGACGGTGCGGGGGTGGGCGCGCGCCGTCGAGGACGCGCTGGTGGCCGGCCATTCCGGGTTGCGGGTGGTGACCGACTGCACCGCGGTGGCGCGATCCGCGGAGCTGTTCCACGAGTTCGCCCGCTACGAGATGTTGATCGACGGGTATTACGCCGCCGGCGCTCCGCTGTGTGGGATGTGTGGGTTCCACCGTCCGCAAGTCGGCCCGCAGAGGCTCGACGAACTCTGCTCGCTGCACCCGTCGGTGAACCTGGCCGCCGCCCAGCCGTTCCGGCTGCACGCCGCCAACCCGGACTGGGCGCTGCCGGGCATCCCGCCGGCACTCGTCGCGGTCGCCGGGGAGATCGACCTGTCCTGCGTCGAGGGCTTCGCGCGCTGCCTGGACCGCAGCGGTCTGTTCGCCGGCGGCGGGGAGATGGTGCTCGACGCCGCGGAGCTGATCTTCATCGACCATCGCGGGCTGGTCGTGCTCGACGAGTTCGCCCGGGCACGCGGCGGCACCGTGGTGCTGCGGGACGGGCCCTACCAGGCCGGGCGGATCGTGGAGATCCTCGAGCTGCAGCAGGTCCAGGTCGAGGCGGGATCCAGCCGGTGAACTCGCATGTTCTCTCGGCCTCGGGTGGGGTATGAGCTCGCCCATGGTTGTCGGTGACCGCATGCAGCACGCCGTCTTCCTCTACGACGATCCCGCCCGGTTCCTGGCGGGCGTGGGCCGCTGGGTCGCCGAGGGCCTGGCCGCCGACGAGGCGGTGGTGATCGTGGCCGGCGGCGCGGCCCACGAGGCGATCCGCGGGTCGCTGGGCGTTGACGGCGACGCGGTCGCGTTCGCGGACATGGAAGTGATCGGCGCGAACCCGGCCCGGGTGATCGGCGCGGTCCGCAGGTTCGTCGAGTCCGGCGGGGGCCGTCGGGTCCGGGCGCTCGGCCTGCCGATGTGGCCCGGTCGGACCCCGGCGCAGCAGCGGGAAGTTATCGCGCACGAGGCCGCGGTCAACCTCGCCTTCGCCGACTCCCCGATCAGCTTCCTGTGCGCCTACGACACCTCGGCGCTGCCCGCGGCGGTGGTGACCGAGGCCCGCCGCGTGCACCCGCAGGTGTGGACCGCGGACGGGTACGCGGACTGCCCGCAGTACGACATGGAGGGTCTGTTGATCGGGCAGCACCCGCCGGCGCGGCCCGACCCGCTCACCGAACCGCTGGGCGTGATCGTGGACCTGGCCGGGCTGGCGGTGCTGCGGGTCAGCGTCGCGGAGATCGCCGAGGACGCCGGGCTGTCCGCCCAGCGCCGCGACGAGCTGGTGGTGGCGGTCAACGAGGTGGCGACCAACGCGCTCGCCCACACTGCGCACCCCGCCTTCGTCAGCCGGGGCCTTGACCGCGCCGAGGGGTCGTTGGTGGTCGAGGTCGCCACCCACGGGTGCATCGCCGATCCCTTGGTGGGCCGGGAATTGCGGCCGAGCGCTCTTGGTGGGCGCGGGCTGTGGATCGTCAACCAGCTGTGCGATCTGGTGGAGACCCGCTCCGGCCCGTGGGGCTCGCTGACCCGGCTGCACATCCATCTGTTGTAGCGGTCAGGCCAACCCGCCTGACGGTCCGTCAGGCGGCGGGTACAGGTGACAGGCCACCTGGCGGCCCGGCGCCACCTCCACCAGCGGCGGGTCGACGGTGGCGCACGGCTCGAACACCCGCGGGCAGCGGGTGCGGAAGCGGCAGCCGGACGGTGGCGCCAGCGGGCTGGGCACTTCGCCGGGCAGTACGGCCCGGCCGCGGGCGCGGGCCCGTGCGGGGTCGGCCTCGGGGACCGCGGCGACCAACGCCTGCGTGTACGGGTGCAGCGGGTCACCGGAGATGTCCTCGGCGTCGGCGGTCTCCACGATCCGCCCGAGATACATGACCGCGACCCGGTCGCTGACGTGCTCGACCACGGCCAGGTCGTGCGCGATGAACACGCTGGTCAGCCGGAACTCGGCGACCAGTTCGGTGAACAGGTTGAGCACCTGCGCCTGCACCGAGACGTCCAGCGCGGCGACGGGTTCGTCGCAGATCAGCAGGTCCGGTTGCCCGGCCAACGCGCGGGCGATGCCGACCCGTTGGCGCTGCCCGCCGGACAGCTCGTGCGGCCGGCGGCCGACCCCGGCCGGGTCCAGCCCGACCCGCTCCAGCAGACCGGCGACGCGTTCGCTGCGCGCCGGGCCACGCAGCAGTCCGTGCACGGCGAGGGGCTCGGCGATGCTCGCCCCGATGGTGAACCGCGGGTCGAGTGAGGCGTAGGGGTCCTGGAACACCACGGCGGTGCGCCGGCGCAGGGCCCGCAGGTCCCGCCGCGACGCGGTGGTGACGTCGGTGCCGTCGAAACGCACCCGCCCGCTGGTGGGGTCGATGAGGCGCAGCGCGGCGAGGCCGAGGGTGGACTTGCCGCAGCCGGATTCCCCGACCAGCCCGAGGGTGGTGCCGCGCTCGACGCGCAGGCTCACCCCGTCCACCGCACGGAGGACGGCGCCGCGGCGGGCGGGGTAATGCACGCGCAGGTCGTCGAGTTCGAGCAGCGGCGCCTCACTCATCGGCGGACTCCGGGAGGTCGTAGAACACCGCGGCGCGGTGGCCGGGCCCGACCTCGCGCAAGGGCGGGATCTGGGTCTCGCACCGCGGGTCCGCGGCAACCGGGCAGCGGGGACGGAACGCGCAGCCGGGCGGACGCTCGTGCGGGTCCGGCGGGCGTCCGGGGATGGCGTCGAGGGTGACGCGGCGGTGGCCCAGCACCGGACGGGCGGCGAGCAGGGCGCGGGTGTAGGGGTGGCGGGGATGGGCGAACAGGCCGTCGACGGCGGCCTCCTCGACGATGCGACCGGCATACATGACGGCGATGCGGTCGGCGATGCCCGCGACCACGCCGAGGTCGTGGCTGATCCAGATGACCGCGGTGCCCAGGCGCTCCTGGAGTCGCTCGACCACGTCGAGGATCTGCGCCTGTACGGTGACGTCGAGCGCGGTGGTGGGTTCGTCGGCGATCAGCACGGCGGGGTCGCAGGCCAGGGCGATGGCGATCATCACCCGTTGGCGCAGACCGCCGGACAACTCGTGCGGGTGCGCGCGCAGCCGGTTCTTCGGGTCGGGCACGCCGACGTCGGCGAGCAGTTCGGCGGCCCGTTTCTCCGCGGCCCGGCGGCGCAGGCCGAGGTGCACCTCCATGCCCTCGGTGAGCTGGCGGCCGACGGTGAGCATCGGGTTCAGCGCAGTCATCGGGTCCTGGAA